>JAEZHP010000026.1 GCA_023416515.1 Pseudomonadota bacterium
GTTCCAAGCGTTTTGGCGAACCTTGTTAAGTTTTCTTTTGAGAAATCGTGTCCCGCGTGCTCAAGAACGAATTTAGCTTTTGCTTCCGGGGGCCACTCTCGAGCCGCCGTAACATGTTTGTATCCAAGGTAAGCTTGTAGTAGCTCACCAGGCCAATCCTTTTGAACATAAACCTTCTTTAATGCTTCGGCCTTCTTGGTGCTAATTTCTGGAATTGTAGGAACCGGCTCACCATCATTTGGGACAGAACCTGTTAGGAGTTTGAGCGCCGCTAAACGTCTGTTGCCTTCAATTACAAAGTATCCACCATCTTCTCTCTCTCGAACGATTAAGGGGTCTCCATCAATGAACCCGATTGTCGAAATCGACTGCAACAAATCATCGACTCCAATATCTGTAATTAGATAACGAAAAATTTTATCTGGGTCGCCGTTAAACTCCCCAACTAAACGAGGGTTTTTCGGATCGAAGTGCAGGTCTTCTAGATTAACTTCGAATTTTGTAGGCTGCATTAACTAAGAATAGTCTAGAAAGAATCAAGAGGTTAGTCCCAAATCGCTTCAACTGGCTTCAAGACCGCAGAAAACAACGGTGGAGGAACGGCATTTCCAATTGCTTGAAACCTGTCTCTGATTTTTCCGATTTCCCAATTGAAACTGGGAGCGAATCCCTGGAGAGCCGCACACTCACGAAACGATAATCGACGGGCGTTGCCCCTGTACTCAAATTCCCAACAGTCCGTGTGAATTCGTTTCAGTGGGGGGCTCATTGGGTGTAAAGGCACATGTCTCCAATTTCCTACGATACAGGCGCTAGGCTCGTCCCAGTCATTTCGTCGCTTGCGGGATAGGTAATACCAGTGAAAGGGCTCGTCATTAAATTCGCCTTCCGGCCATTCGGGCATTCCACCTATCGCCTGTCGCTGGGAAACATGGGGGGTGCCTGCTTCGGGGCCGTGGGTCGGCGAGGGGAATTCATACTCGAAATCAAGATCGCTCCGAACACCTACAAGGAAAATTCTCCGTCGATTCTGAGCGACCCCAAAGTCTTTTGCGTTCAGAACTTTCCACTTAACTCTATAGCCGGCGAGTCGATAACGGTAAACTTGATTTAGAAGTAGTTCATAATTTGGACCGAAAGCCATCCCATTCACGTTTTCAACGATAAAAACTTTCGGTCTGACCTTCCTCAGTACCCGATCGTATTGCCTATATAGGTAATTCGTCTTTGAATTCCAATTGCGGCTGCCAGCTTGACTATACGATTGACAGGGATAACAACCGACCAATAGGTCAGCGGAAGGAAAATGTTCAAAATCTGCTATATCTCCGACGTGCATCTGGCTGTCGGCGATGTTCACATCATAAAGCTCACCGGCCACTTTCCAGATATCATTCGCCCAAACGATATCGTAGCCCGCTTTCTGCAAAGCATGATCCGTTCCCCCGCACCCGCTGAACAAAGATATAGTCCTGACATTCCGTACGCTCATAAATGAACGACTCGCAGCATTACAATTTGATGAAGTCTTCTTGATTGATAGCCGCAAGATCTAACGGCAGAATTTTTCGAAGTATATCAAATAAATTCAAGCAGTGGTTTACTATTTTTGCGTAAAGGTAAGGCGTGGCAACACTTAGAGGTAGTTAAGCGCTTAACATTTGACCAATCGGTTTTGACGCAGCGTACCGACGAGGTCGCTACGCCTTCTTTTTCCTTTTCCTCGGGTTCAGGCGGCTGACGGTTATTGTATCGCGGAGTTTCAGGTAGAGGCGGCCGGCGGAGTCGGTCTCGGGGTGGAGGAAGCGGACGGTGCCTTCCACCTGGATGCGGAAGTGTTTGCAGAACGGGTTGGCCCAGATGTAGCGGCCCGTCGGGCTGCTGCCCGCCTGTCGCAAGAGGAATGCCTCGTTGGCCCGCAGGGCGTCGGTCCGTTCGAGAATGATCATGTCCTTCTCGCGGTTGTAATAAAGGTAAACCGCCAGCGGCCGCCCCATCATCGCGTGCGCCTTCTGATTAAGAAAGATCGCCCCCTTAGAATTGATCGTAACGTGCGCCCGCTCCCGAAACGGCACCGTCGGCCCACCCATGAATTTCTCGCATTGCCGATCTAACATTTCCATAAGAGTTGTATTTGGTATTTGGTATTTGGTATTTGGTATTTGGTATTTGGTATTTGGTATTTGGTATTTGGTATTTGGTTTTTGGTTTTTGGTTTTTGGTTTTTGGTTTTTGGTTTTTCGTTTTTCGTTTTTCGTTTTTCGTTTTTAGCTATCAGCTATCAGCTGTCAGCTGTTGGTAATTCGTTTTCCGCTTTCCGCTTTCCGCTTTCCGCTTTTCGCTTTTCGCTTTTCGCTTTTGGCCCACCGCCTACCGCCTACTGCCGACCGCCTACTGGTTCCGTCCCGTGCCTGCACGAGTGTTTCATAGACTACACGCATCGTTTCACCCTGTCAACCCCCCTCCGTGGCCCTCCGTGTCTTCCCCTTTGTGCCCTTTGTGTTAAAAACCAATTCTTCTACCCGAAAGAACACAGAGCCCTTCCTTTCATCTTCTTCCTTCTATTCTTCTTGTCCCGTGGTTCAACTCCTTTAACCACGGAACAAGAAGAATAAGAAGAAACACACAGAAAAGAAGCTATTGTTCGCCCGCGAAAGGGCGCGAAAATGCACGAAAAGGTTTTTTAAGAATTTTCGCGTTCATTCGCGTGATTCGCGGGCAAAAGTTTTTGAATCGGCGCGGACGCTTACGCGATCCGCCCCTTACCAGGGGCGGTTCTGACATGAGCGCCGTCGTCGCCATCGCGACGCCGTCGCGGGCTTTCGGCGCCGTTGTCGCCGTCGCAAGCTCGACCCCGAAATGGTCAGCCAAACCGCCCCGAGCGGCTGACCACCCGACCCCGATCCGCTGACCATTCTGCCCCACCCGGCTGACCATTTCGCCCCCAAAAGCCGACCGCGCCGCGTTGATTAATCGCCCCGTTTCATTGATAATCAATAGTTTAGATATCCGTAGGATCTCTAATAAGTCCGCACATCCCTGGTAAGTTTGCCTAAAGAGCCGAAACCCCTGTCACAGGTGTGCTCCGCTCCCGGCCCCCGGGGATCGATCAAACTAAGCTATATGAACAGTTACGTGATCT
>JAEZHP010000038.1 GCA_023416515.1 Pseudomonadota bacterium
CGGCCTGCGGGCCCGGCCGACGGGGCCGCCGGGCGGGGGCCGGCGCCGGCAGCGGCGTTGCCGCCGGCCGCCGATTCGCTGCCGGCGGTGTTGCCGGTCGCGTTGGCGGCGTTGGCTTCGTCGCGGCCGGAGTCACCGCATGCGGCAAGGCCGAGCGCGAGCGACCCGCACAGTGCAGTCAAAGCAATTCGACGCATGAAGCTCTCCTACAAACAAACCCTCCGCCTCGCGCCTAACCGATGTTAGGCGACGAGGTTCCGGATCAGGGCATCGCAGGAGGAGGGCCGAACAGCGCCGCTTGCGAAGAATTCCGCCCCGGGGGGACCCCGGGGAGGGACTCAGCCGCTATAGTACATGTCGTATTCGACCGGGCTGGGGGTGGTCTCCCAGCGCAGCTGCTCTTCCCATTTGAGCTCCATGTAGGCGTCGATCTGGTCGTCGCTGAACACGTCGCCCTTGGTCAGGAACTCGCGGTCGTGGTGGAGCGCGAGGAGCGCCTCGCGGAGCGAGCCGCACACGGTGGGGACGTCGGCGAGCTCCTGCGGCGGGAGGTCGTAGAGGTTCTTGTCCATCGGGTCGCCCGGATGGATCCGGTTCTGGATGCCGTCGAGACCGGCCATGAGAAGCGCGGAATAAGCGAGATAGGGGTTGGCGAGCGGATCCGGGAAGCGGAACTCGACCCGCTTGGCCTTCTCGCCGGCGCCGTAGGGAATCCGGCACGAGGCGGAGCGGTTACGGCTCGAGTAGGCCAGAAGCACCGGCGCCTCGAAGCCCGGGACCAGGCGCTTGTAGCTGTTGGTCGTCGGGTTGGTGAAGGCATTCAATGCCTTGGCGTGCTTGATCACGCCGCCGATGAAATAGAGGCAGGTTTCGGACAAGCCCGCATAGCCGTTGCCGGCGAACAGGGTGTTGCCGCCCTTCCAGATCGACATGTGGGTGTGCATGCCGCTGCCGTTGTCGGCGCGGATGGGCTTCGGCATGAAGGTCGCGGTCTTGCCATAGGCCTGGGCGACCATGTGGACGACGTACTTGTAGATCTGCATCCGGTCGGCGGTCTCGACCAGGGTGCCGAAGATCATTCCGAGTTCGTGCTGGGCGGGGGCGACCTCATGATGGTGCTTGTCCATCGGAAGGCCCATCTCGACCATGGTCGAGACCATCTCGGCGCGGATGTCCATCGCGCTGTCGACCGGCGCCACCGGGAAATAGCCGCCCTTGGCGCGCGGCCGGTGGCCGAGATTGCCGGTCTCATATTTCTGGTTGCTGTTGGTCGGAAGTTCGATGTCGTCGACCTGGAAGGATGAGCCGGCATAGCCGTCCTCGAAGCGGACGTCGTCGAACATGAAGAACTCGGCCTCGGGGCCGACAAAGATGGTGTCGCCGATTCCGGTGGCCTTGAGATAGGCCTCGGCGCGCTTGGCGGTCGAGCGGGGATCGCGGCCGTAGAGCTCGCCGGTCGAGGGCTCGACGATGTCGCAGAACAGGATCAGCATCGGGGTCGCGCTGAACGGATCGAGGGTCGCGGACTTGAGGTCCGGGCGAAGGATCATGTCGCTCTCGTTGATCGCCTTCCAGCCCTCGATCGACGAGCCGTCGAACATCAGGCCGTCGGTGAGCGCGTCCTCGTCGATCGCGCTGGCGCACATCGAGAGGTGCTGCCACTTGCCCTTCGGGTCGGTGAAGCGAAGATCGACCCACTCGACCTCCTTGTCCTGGATCATCTTGAGAATGCTGCGCGCGTCGTTGGCCATGATGCTCCCGTTTCGTCGCTGGTGGGCCGGTGCCCGGATTCGCTGGGTCGGCGGCCGTCATCCCAAGCCTCGGCCAGAGCGTCCAGTGGCGGCGGCGGACATGTGAAGATTTCACGTGGACGGTGGCAATGAAGAGCAGCGCCACAGTCAAGCGAAGAAGTTTTGCGAAGAAGTTGTTTTGCGGTGGAATAATGGCGCGGGCCTGGGATAGCATCGCCAGCTAACCAGGGGGGGCATGTGAATTGGAAGTGGCTGAGGCTCGCGCCTCTGGGAATTGGTCTTGCGCTCGCGGGCTGTGCGACGACGGGATCGCAGGTTGCGGCACAGCCCGAGACATGGGCGGACAGGGGCAGCGATATTCCGGCCGATGAGGCGGTGCGCTTCGGGCAGTTGTCCAACGGCATGAGATACGCATTGATGCGCAAAGGAACGCCCGGCGGGGCGGCAGCGCTTCGGCTTCGTTTCGATTCGGGATCGCTTCAGGAGCGCGAGGACCAGCGCGGCCTCGCCCATTTCGTCGAGCATCTCGCGCTCAACGAGACCCGCAACGTGCCGGAGGGCGAGTTCTTTCGAATTCTCGAACGGGCGGGGCTCAGCTTCGGACCGGACATCAACGCGCAGACCCAGCAGGCGCAGACCTTCTACATGCTCGACCTGCCGCGCACCGACGCCCGCACGGTCGACACCGCCCTGTTCCTGATGCGCGAGGTGGCGAGCGAAGCGACCCTGAGCGAAGCCGTGATCAACGGCGAGCGCGACGTCATCCTGGCCGAGGAACGGACCGCCGCAGCGCCGCAGATGCGCATGCTCGACGACGAATATGAGTTCCTGTTTCCAGGCGACCTGCTCGGGAGCCGGTCGCCGATCGGCTTGCCCGATGTGATCAGGACCGCTCCTCGCCAGAGCTTCGTGGACTATTATGACGGCTATTATCGGCCCGAACGGGCGACCCTGATCGCGGTCGGCGATTTCGACCTGGCGGAGATGGAGGCCCAGATCCGCCAGCGTTTCTCCGACTGGCAAGGCCGCGGCGAGCCCGCGCAGGATCCCGCGCCCCTGACCCTGTCGGCCGGAGGCGGCAGGGTTCGAATCTTCCAGGCGGAGAATATCCCGACGAAGGTCGCTCTGTCCTGGGTCTCGCCGCGGCAGTCGGGACTGGAGAATTCCGAGCGGCGGATCGCGGAAATCCGGAGAGACATTGCGCTGGCGATATTCGGACGGCGCCTCGAGCGCCTGGCGTCCGGCGCCGACGCCCCCTTCCTCGCCGCGGTCGCGGTGGAGGGACGGGTGGGAGACCGAGCCGATCTGGTCCAGATCGCGGCGGTCCCGCAGCCGAGCGGATGGGAGCCGGCGCTTCAGCGGATCGAGCAGGAGCAGCGCCGGGTCGTCCAGCATGGCTTCACCGACGACGAGCTCCAGCGCGAGGTTCGGCACAAGAGGGGCTTCGTCGACGGCGCAGTCCGGGCAGCGGCGACGAGAACGTCCTCAAGCCTTGCCATGTCGATCCTCAACGCGGTCAACGACGACCGGGTCTATTCGTCCCCCGAGATGAATTCGTATCTGTTCGAGGAAGCGGTCGACGGGCTGACCGCGGCCGAGGTCACAGCGATCTTCCGGGAAATGGTCCAAGGCCCGCCGCAGGTTTATCTCGCCACCAGCCAACCGGTCGCGAACGGAGAAGCCGCTGTGCGCTCGGCGCTTGCTTCATCGGTGCAGGTCGCGGTGGCAGCGCCCGCGGCGACGCAGGCGCGAACCTGGCCCTATACGAGCTTCGGCGAGACCGGACAGGTCGCCGAGCGAAGGGACCTTCCGGAAGTCGGAGCGACCGCGGTGCGTTTCGCCAACGGAGTCCGCCTCACCGTCAAGCCGACGAAGTTCCGAAACGAGGAGGTCTCCGTATCGGTGCGCTTCGGGCAGGGCCTTCTCGGCCTGCCGGCCGACAGGACCACTCCGATCTGGGCCATTCCGTCCGGCGCGTTCACGGGGGGCGGTCTCGGGCAGCTCGATTACGAGGAGGTCCAGCAGGCGCTTTCCGGCCGATCCTACGCACTTTCGGCGGGGATGGACGAGCAGTCCTTCTATCTGCTCGGTTCGACCGAGACCGAGGAGCTCGAGGTCCAGATGCAGCTCCTCGCCGCCTATTTCCAGGATCCCGCGTGGCGGCCGAGCGCCTATGATCGGCTGAAGGCCTACGGCGAGACCCTTCACGACACGCTTGGCGCAACGCCCCAGGGCGTGTTCCAGCGTGACGGCGAGGTGCTGCTCCATGCCGGCGACCGGCGAATGGCGATCCCGAGCCGCGAAGAGATGGCGGCGAGCAGCGTCGGCGAGCTGTCGGCCATCGTCGCGCCGGCGCTGTCCAGCGGGCCGATCGAGGTCATCATCGTCGGGGACGTCGAGGTCGACGCGTCCGTCGCGGCTGTCGCTGCGACGTTCGGAGCCCTCCCGGTCCGCAACGCGGAGACGGCGCCGATGGCGCCCCTGGGCTGGACGACGGCAAGAAGCGCCACGCTCACGCACAAGGGCCGTGCCGACCAGGCATTGGGGTTCCTCGCCTGGCCGACCACCGACGCCTTCACCGACCAGCGCCGGGCGAACGGCCTGGACCTGCTCGCGCGGATCTTCCAATCGCGGCTGACCGACGAGATCCGCGAGCGCCAGGGAGCCGCCTATTCGCCGCAGGCGTCGAACGACGGGTCGAAGGCGATCCCCGGCGCCGGACATTTCGGCGCGATGGTGGAAGTGCCGCCGGGCGCGGTGGAGTCCTTCTTCCAGAGCGCGCTGGAGATCGCGCGGTCGCTCCGCGAAGAGCCGATCGCGGCCGACGAGCTCGACCGGGCGCGGCTGCCGCTCGTTGAAGCAATGCAGCGAAGCCGGAACAGCGACAATTCGTGGTGGCTGGACGCGCTGAGCGGGGTCGCCGAGAATCCCCAGCGCGCCGCGAGCCTACGCGACGCGGTGGCGATCGTGTCCGGCCTCACCGCCGCCGACCTGCAAAGCCTGGCCAGGGAATATCTGACCGATGACAAGGCGTGGCGGCTCAGCGTGCTGCCGGAGCGGGCAGAGACGGTCACCGCCGCCGCGGCGCAGGCTCAGTAGTTTCGGCGGCGCGCCGCGATCAGCATCCGAAGGAGCATCCCGACCGGGCGCGGAACGCCGACCTTGCCCTCGAGCCACAGGCTCACCGCAGAGCGGCTGACTCCGATCGCGTTCGCGAGATCGGCCTGGGTTCGGTAGCCGAGGACCAGCATCGCCCGGCGGAGCTCCTCGGGGGGCATGGTGGCGCGAAGCTTGTCGTCCGCGGCGGCCGAGCCCGGACGATCGTCCTGTCCTGTGTCGCTCGCTTCGGCCATGGCCTTCGCTTCAGATCGCGTCGGAGTCGCGCTCGCCGGTGCGGATTCGGATGGCTTGCTCGACGGGGGAGACGAAGATCTTGCCGTCGCCGATGCGGCCGGTCCTTGCGGCGGCGGCGATGGCCTCGACCACCCGGCTGACCTGATCGTCGTCGACGACGACCTCGAGCTTCACCTTGGGCAGGAAGTCGACGACATATTCGGCGCCGCGGTAGAGCTCGGTATGGCCCTTCTGGCGGCCGAAGCCCTTGGCCTCGGTGACCGTGATTCCGGAGACGCCGGCATCGGTCAGCGCCTCCTTCACCTCGTCGAGCTTGAACGGCTTGATGACGGCTTCGATCTTCTTCACGCCGGCGACCATAAGCCGGCTTCGGCCCGACGCAAGCGACGCGGGCGGAGGCGGCGCAAAAGTCAGGCGGGGTTCAGGCGCCGTGCTATATCTGGCTCGCAGAGCCACATTCAGGTGAGCGAGACACGATCATGACACGCAAGCTTCTCCCACTCCTCATCGCCGGAGTCGCGCTGGCCGCCGGCCCCGCCCAGGCGCGCGATCGGCTGTCGCCGGAAGCCCAGCTCGCCCGAATGCTCGAGGGCCGGGTTGCCGGCGAGCCGGTCGATTGCATCAACCTGCGCAATGTGCGCGGGAGCAGCGTGATCCGCGACACGGCCATCGTCTACGACGCCGGCAGCGTGATCTACGTCAACCGGCCGCGTGCCGGAGCCGACCAGCTCGACGACTGGAGCGCGCAGGTGAGCCGGCCGTTCGGCAACCGCCTGTGCAGCATCGACCCGGTGCAGCTGATCGACCTGACGAGCGGCACCTTCAGGGGCGTCGTCTTCCTCGACGAGTTCGTGCCCTACCGCCGCGCGCGCGACTGACTCGCGCCGGCGCAATGACGATTGAAGCGGCCCGGCCTTGCGACTGGGGCGTTTTCATATGGAGGGTGGCGCGGCCTCAGTAAGGCGGCTTGTCGAGGCCCTTCGGGCTCTTCGTGAAGATCTCGCAGCCGTCCTCGGTAATTCCGATCGAATGCTCGAACTGGGCGGAGAGCGAGCGGTCGCGGGTGACCGCGGTCCAGCCGTCGTCGAGGATCTTGGCCGCCTGCTTGCCGATGTTGATCATCGGCTCGATGGTGAAGAACATTCCGGGCTTGAGCTCCGGGCCGGTGCCGGCGCGGGCGGCATGGATGACCTCCGGCGCATCGTGGAAGACCTGGCCGAGGCCGTGGCCGCAGAAATCGCGGACGACCGAATAGCGGTTGGCCTCCGCATGGCGCTGGATTGCTGCGCCGATGTCGCCGAGATGATTGCCGGGCTTCGCCTGCTCGATCCCGAGCATCAGGCAGTCATAGGTGATGTCGACGAGGCGGCGCGCCTTGATGCCGACGTCGCCGACCAGATACATTCGGCTGCTGTCGCCGTGCCAGCCGTCGAGGATCGGAGTGACGTCGATGTTGACGATGTCGCCCTCCTTGAGGACCTTCTCGCCCGGGATGCCGTGGCAGATGACGTGGTTGATCGAGGTGCAGCAGCTCTTGGTGTAGCCGCGATAGCCGAGAGTGGCGGGGATTGCGCCGCGGGCGCGCATCTCCTGGAAGACGATGTCGTCGAGCTCCTGGGTGGTCACTCCCGGGACGACGTGAGGCACCAAAGCGTCGAGGATCTCGGCCGCCACCCGCCCGGCGCGGCGCATGCCTTCGAAGCCCGCGGGCCCGTGAAGCTTGATCGCGCCTGAGCGGCCGATGACGACGTCGTTGGTGACCATGTCCTGCATCGCTCCGATATAGCGACGCCAGGGTGCATTCTCAATGAACCGGGCCGCTTGTCGCGCCCGATTTGTTGAGCCATTGCCGACCCATGGCGAGCGAGCGCATCTGGACTGCCGGGCTGCTGGTGATCGGCGACGAGATCCTGTCCGGGCGGACCCAGGACCTGAATGTCGCGCAGATCGGCACCTGGCTGAACCTTCAGGGGATCCGGCTCACCGAGGTGCGGATGGTGCCGGACCGGATCGAGGCGATCGCCGAGGCGACCAATGCACTCCGCACCCGCTACGACTATCTGTTCACGACCGGCGGGATCGGGCCCACCCATGACGACATCACCGTCGACGGGATCGCGGCGGCGCTGGACCTGCCGGTGGTCGTTCATCCCGCCGCGCGGGCGGCGCTTGAGGCCTATTATTCGGCCCGCGGCGATCGCGTGAACGAGGCGCGGCTTCGAATGGCGCGCGTGCCGAAAGGGGCCGAGCTCATCGAGAATCGCTTTTCGGGCGCTCCCGGGATCAAGGTCGGGAATGTCTACATCCTCGCCGGAGTGCCGCGAATCGCCGCTATGATGCTCGATGCGCTGACCGGAACGCTTGAGGGCGGGCGGCCGCTGGTGTCGCGAACGCTCGGCTGCTGGGCGGCGGAAAGCGAGGTCGCCGAGCTGCTCGAGGCGACCGAAAAGGCGCATGAGCGCTGCCAGATCGGCTCCTATCCGTTCTTTCGCGACGGCAAGGCGGGGGCCAATTTCGTGGTTCGAAGCGACGACGAGGCGGCGCTCGAAGCCTGTGCCGGAGCGCTCGAGCGGGCGCTTGCGGCACTCGGCTATGAAGTGACGGTCGGCGGGATCTAGTCCGCTTCGGCGACGACCTTGTTGCGGCCCGAATCCTTGGCTTCGTAGAGGAGGTTGTCGGCCCGTTTGAGGGGCGATTCTCCAGCGCAGCGCGCGACACCGGCCGAGAAGGTGATCTGGTCCAGCGGAGCGTCGGTCTCGCGCACTCGGAAGTCGCGGCTGGCGAGGTCGTCGCGGGCCTGGTCGAGGATCTTCGCGGCTTCGGCCGGCGCCATCTCCTCGAACAGGATGGCGAATTCCTCGCCGCCCAGGCGCGCCACCATGTGGTCGCCGCAGCTCGTCTTCAGGCTTTCGGCGACCATTCGAAGGACTCGGTCGCCGACGCCGTGGCCGTGGCCGTCGTTGATCCGCTTGAACCGGTCGATGTCGCAGATGGCGATGCTGCACAGCCGGCCCGACCTCATCACCTCGTCGAGGCGGGTCTCGAAGGCGCGGCGGTTGGGAAGGCGGGTGAGGGCGTCGCTTCGCGCCTGCTCCTCCGCCTCCGCGAGCTTTCCGCGAAGCACGTCCGCTTCGGAACGGGCGACGGCGAGCTGAGCCTCGGCCGCCCGGGTGCGCTCGAGCATCGCTCCGGTGAGGCGGGCAACGGTGGCGATGCTCGGGTTGCCCCGGGCATGTTCGTTGAGGTCCTCGGCGCCGCGCGCGAGGTCGGCCTCGTAATTGCGGGCTTCTTCGCGGGTGGCGTCGACGACGGAGCGGAAATCCTCCATCGACCGCCTCAGGTCCGCGATCAGCTCGGCAGCCTTGTCTTCCTCGAGGCCGGGAAACTCCGCATCGATCTGCTTGCGGACCCGGTCGACGTCGCGCTGGGTCAGGCGAACGCCGTCGGCGGTCAAAGCGAGGATCATCCGCGCAACCGGAGTGGTGTCGTCGCTGACGAGACCATAGACCAGGGTATAGTTTTCGGGGGTCGGTTCGAGGCCGTGAAGGGCGAGGAAATCGCCGATCGCCTTGAACGTGCGCCGGTGCGCTAAATCGCGCGATTGGTTGTCGTTCACGCCCCCGCCGATCTGGCCGAATACCGCCCCAACCCCTCAGGCGGTCGGCGCACACAACTAAAGTGCCATGCTTGCCGCCATTTTACACGGGGCCGGTTCGTTTCGGCAATAAACTTGTTTAGCGCGCGCTCCTGCCCGCGCCCGCGGGCTGGGGGGTGGCGGAAACGATCGGGCGCGAACGGTCCTGGCCGTCGGCCCACAGCAGGGTGATCGAGATCCGGCGGTTGCGCGGATCGAGCCGGTCGCTGGCGACATAGGGCTCGCGGTCGGCGACGCCCTCGATCCGGGTGAAGCGCGGCAGCGGGACCCCGGAGCCTTCGAGAACGGTCCGGGTCGTCTCGGCGCGCGCCGTGGAGAGCATCCAGTTGTTCATCGACTGGCGGCTCGAATAGGGGCGTGAGTCGGTGTGCCCGCGAACCACGATCTGGTTGGACACCGGCTGGATGACCTGGGCGACCTGGCGCAGAAGCCGAGCCGCCTGCGGACGAAGGACGTTGGTGCTGACCTCGAACATCGAGAAGTCGGCCTCGTCGACCAGGTCGATCCGAAGGCCCGCGTCGGACTGGGTGAAGGAGATGTGACTCATCAGCGAGCGAAGCTGGGGATCGCTCTGCATTCGCCGCTCCAGCTCGGCACGAAGCTGGGCGAAGCGCGCCATCTCCTGCTCGCGCTGCTGGGCGGAGCCGGTCTGCTGGCCGCCGACCGCGGAACGCGGGATGACGATCGAGCGCGAGCCGGTCTGCTGGGCGCGGTGCGGGTAATTCTCCTCCGCGATGATCGAATCGCCGCCCATGATGCCGTTCGCGCCGGCGCTGTTCTGGCGATATTCGATCACGGTCGGAGTGAAATAGTCGGCGAGGCCCTTGCGCTTGGCCTCGTCGACCGCGCCGACCAGCCACAGCAGCAGGAAGAAGGCCATCATCGCGGTCACGAAGTCCGCATAGGCGATCTTCCAAGCGCCGCCGTGATGGGCGTCGTGGCTTTCCTGGACGATCTTCTTGACGATGATCGGCTGGGGCGGCGGTTCGTTGCGGCCTCGGGCTGCGGTGGCCATCTTAGCGACCCCGCATTCCGTCGAACACGTCGGCGAAGGCAGGCTGGTTGTTGTGGGCGATGCCGGAGCGCGCAGCCTCGATGACCAGCGGCAGCGGATGGCCGTGGAGCGAGGCGATGATGATCTGCTTCACCACGTCGTAGATGGCGGCGTCGCTCTCGACGACCTGGCGGGCGCGATTGGCGAACGGTCCGACGAAGCCGTAGGACAGGAGCACGCCGAGGAAGGTACCGACCAGCGCCGAGCCGATCATCCCGCCGAGCACCGACGGCGGCTCATCGATCGACGACATCGTCTTGATGACTCCGAGCACCGCAGCGACGATGCCGAGGGCGGGGAGGGCGTCAGCCATGTTCTGGAGCGAATTGACCGGCCGGATCACGTCGTGATGGTGGGTCTTGATGGCGTTATCCATCACCTCCTCCATCGCGTGCGGGTTCAGGGTGCCGGAGGAAACGACGACCAGACGCAGGGTGTCGCAGATCAGGTGAACGAGCACCTGGTCCTTCATCAGCTTGGGATATTCGTTGAAGATCGCGCTGGTCTCGGGCTCTTCGATATGCGGCTCGACCGCGACCGGGCCTTCGGTGCGGAGCATCTTCATCAGCTTCGAGACGAGGAAGATGGTGTCGAGATAGTCCTGACGGTTGTAGCGCGGACCCTTGAACGCCTTGAGGAAGGCGCCGCAGAGCGCCTTCAGCTCGCGCCCATTATTGCCGACGATCGTGGCGCCGAGCGCCGATCCGCCGATGATCATCATCTCCAGCGGCAGAGCGTGCGCGAGCACGTCCATCTTGCCGCCGGCGATCGTGAAACCGCCGAACACCATTACCAGGACGACGATAGACCCGATGCCCGCAAACATTCCCGTCCCCGCTCTCTCACTGGGGCACAGACACTGCGCCCAAGGGGATTAACGGCGCTGGCGGCGAGACTTAATGGTTAACGTCGTGGTGAGGACGTTTGCCGGCCCCGAAAAGGGCTAGCGGATCAGATCGAAGAGGTTCTGTCGGTTGATCCGAGCGAAGGCGGCCTGGGCGGCCTCGAGCGACAGCTCCTTCGACTGGAGTCGAGCGATCACCTCGGCGATGTCGGCGCTTTCGAGGCCTTTGCGCTCGTCCTCCATGACGATCTTCACCGATTCCGACTGCTCGATCATGTCGTCGATGCGGTTGCCGCGCGAGCCGTGATCGGCGTGGGCAGAGGCGATGTGGGCGCCCGCCTGGTTCACCTCGTACAAGAGCGACTGCATCGGAGCGACGCCGCCGCCGTACACGGCGAGCGAGGCGTCACGAAGGATGGTCACGAGGTCGGCCGGGCCGGTCGGCCTCGGCACGCCGTCGAATATGGTGGTCCGGTCGGCGACCGCAGCCAGCTCGACGTCGGGACCGACCGGAATGCGGGTCGGCGCACCGTCGGGAAAGAGCAGCTCGCCGCGGGAATCGCGGGTGTTGCGGAGCGCTGCGACGTGGTCGGCCAGGCTTTGCAACTCGAGGGCGATCGCACCTCGGTCGCCCGCAGACAAGGTGCGGTTGGAGGCCTGGATCATCAGCTCGGAGGCGCGCGTGAAGGTCGTCCCGAGCGACTTCAGGACTCCGTCGGCCTGGGCATAGATCGCCATCGCCTTGTCGAGATTGGCGCGCCAGGTCCTCTGATTGGCCTGGCTCCGCCCGATATCGGAGACTCGCGCGGCAGCGGCGGGATCATCGGACGGGGCGAGGATCTTCTTGCCCGTCGAGACCTCGGCCTGGGCGCGTGCGATCTCACCGGCCAGGCGGAGCTGGCGGTTTGTTTCGAGACGGAGCTGGTAGCGGGTGCCGCTGATCATGATTCCAGGCCCTAGAAGATGTTGAGGATGTCCTGGACGGTCTCGCGACCGACCTGGATGATTCGCGCAGCAGCGCTGTAGGCCTGCTGGAAGCGCAGAAGGTCGGCGGCCTCGCGGTCGAGGTCGATTCCGGTGACTTCGTCGAGCGCGCCGAAGCTGTTCTCGCGCCATGCCGAGGAAGCGGCATTTTCGGACTTCGCCGAAGCGAGCGTCTGTGCATGGCCGGCAACGAGGTTCGTCCAGCGCCGCTCCACTCCGCCCGAGCCGCGAAGGGCGTCGAGGGCGAGAAGATTGCCGTTCGCGGTCCCGCCCCGGTTAGCCGGGACGAGGGCCGGATCGGTGACGAGGCTTCGCATGGTGAGGGCGCCGCCCGGCGCCTCGAGCAGGTTCCCGCCCGGGTTGCCGGAGGGATCGAGGCCTGCCGCGGACCAGGCGTTGAGCTGGGCCGTGAAATCGAGCGCCAGCATGTTGAGTTCCGACAGCCGCGTGGCGGCGGTGTCGGCGGCCTCGACGAGGCCGGCGAGCTTGCCGGAGCTTGGAACGACGGCGGCGCTGCCGCTGCTGTTGGTGACTTGAAAGCCCAGGCGCCCGTCGGCGGCGACGGTGAGGGCGAAGCTCGAAGATTCGGTGGGGCTGACGAGCACCGTCCCGGTAGGGTCGGCGAGGGTCAGCTGAGTGGTGCCATCGGCATTGGTCGAGGTCACGACCCCGATCCGTTCGGCGATCCTGTTGATCAGGCGGTCGCGATCATCCTCGATCGCTGCTCGGACCGAGCCGCCGGGCGAGGTGACGCGGATCGCCGCGTTGAGCTTGGCGAGCGCGTTCACGTCGTTGTTGAGCCCGTCGACCTCGATCGCGGCCGCATCGGCCATTCCGGTCGAAAGGCGGCGGAGCGCCTCGGCATTGGTCCGGAAGGCGCCGGCGACGTCATCGAGCTTGGCGAGGAACTGCCTCCGGCCGAAGCCGTCGCCGGGAGTGGCGGCAAGGTCGTCACCGGCGTTGAAGAAGCCGGTGAGCTTGGCGCCGATCCCATAGGGGCCGTCGTCGAGAGCCGTCTCGATCCCGGTCAGCCACTGCTCGCGAACGCCGGTGCGGCCGGCGGCCGAGGAGGCGTGGCGCATCTCTGCGGCCTTGAACGTGTCCCAGGCGCGCTCGATGCCCTGAACCTGGACTCCGCCGAAAACGAAATTGTCGGAGTAATAAGGGGTGAGGCGGGCGCCTCCGGTCACTCCCGGAGTCAGCACGGCCTTGCGGCGGGTGTAGCCTTCGGTCTCGGCATTGGCGACATTCTCGCCGACCGTGCCCAATGCGGTTCGATAGGCGCGCAGGCCCGACAGGCCGAGGCCGAGAAGATCGCTCATCGCATGCCTCCATCGTTGCCGGCGCCGCCGTGGCGGCCGAATTGCTGCATCAGGAGCTCGGCGATTCCGAAGCTGCCGCGCGCCGCCATGTCGTCCGCGAGGCGGGCGTCGGCCATGTCGCGGAACTGGTCGCTCGCGGCGGAGCCGAACAGGTCCTCGCCGATCTTCGCCTGGCGCATCGAGCCGATGACCTGGCGAAGGAACACGGCCTCGAACGCCTCGGCGGCCTGGCGGAGCTGGGCTTCGCGCTGGGCGGTCGCGGGGTCCGCGGCCTGAGTGGCCGGAGCGTTGAGCGCCGGGTTGATCACAGGATCACCAGCTCGGCGCGAAGAGCGCCGGCCTGCTTGAGAGCCTCGAGGATCGCGACGAGGTCGGACGCGGTGGCGCCGATCGCGTTCACCGCCCGGACGATCTCGGACAGGTTGGCGCCATTGCCCATGTCGAACATGTGGGCGCGCTGTTCCTCGATGCTGATGTTGCTGTCCTCCTGAACGGCGGTTCGGCCGCGCGAGAAGGGCTCGGGCTGGATGACCTGCGGGTTCTCCTGGACCGAGACGGTGAGGCGGCCGTGGCTGACCGCTGCCGGGCTGATCCGGACCGCGCCGTTGATGACGACGGTGCCGGTGCGCGAATTGACGATCACCCGAGCCGGGGCATCGCCCGGATCGACGAGGATGTTCTCGACCCGGCCCATCAAAGCGGTGCGCGCCTCGGCCCCCGGAGGAGCCTCGATCGCGATCGTGCCGCCGTTGACGGCGCTCGCGATCGGCTGGCCGAACTCGCGGTTGATCGCGTCGGCGACCCGGCCGGCGGTGGTGAGATCCGCGTCGAACAGGTTGAAGTGAAGCTGAGGAGCGGTGGCGAAGCCGGTGTCGACCGAACGCTCGACCGTGGCGCCGCCCGGAATCCGGCCGGCGCTGGGAACGTTGACGGTGACCTGGCTGCCGTCCTGCGCGGAAACGCCAAGACCGCCGACGACGAGGTTGCCCTGCGCCATCGCGTAGATCTGGTCGTCGGCGCCGCGAAGCGGAGTCATGATGAGAGTGCCTCCGCGAAGCGAGCGGGCTCGGCCGAGCGCGGAGACGGTGATGTCGATGCGCTGGCCGGGATTGGCGAAGGCCGGAAGCTCGGCGGTGATCATCACCGCGGCGGCGTTGCGGAGCGACGGGTTGACGCCCGGCGGAAGGGTGAGGCCGAAACGGCTCGCGACCCCGGTCATGCCCTGGGTCGCATAAGCCAGATTGTCGTCGCCCGTGCCGGCGAGGCCGACGACGATTCCGTAGCCGGTGAGCTGGTTGGTTCGGACTCCCTGAAAGGCGCCGAGATCCTTGACCCGGCTCGCCTGCGCCGGAGCCGCGACCGCGAAGGCCGCGAGCAGGGCGAGGAGGATAGTGCGGAACATGGTCATCGCGGACACCTCAGAACGGGCTCAGGATGTTGAAGAAGCGGGTCAGCCAGCCCTCGCGGGCGGCTCGGGCGATCTCGCCGCGGCCGGAATAGGTGATCCGCGCATCGGCGAGACGGGTCGAGGCGACCCGGTTGTCGGGCAGGATGTCGGCGGGACGGACGAGGCCGGTGACCTGGATGAACTCGTTGCCGCGGTTGAGGCGGACACGCTTTTCGCCCTGCACCCGCATGGTGCCGTTGGCGAAGACCTCGAGAACCGTCACGCTGATCTCGCCGGACAGCTGGTTGGATTGGGCGGTCTGGCCCTGGCCGGCGAATTGCGAGCCTCCACCGGCGCTGACGTCCGACGCGCTGAACAGGCGCGACAGCACGCCCGTGCTCGGCGGGGTAAGCCCGAGGCTTCCGTCGCGCTGGGTGTTGGTGCCGGCGGTGGCCTGGGCCTGGGTGCGCTCGGTCAGGACGACGGTCAGAACGTCGCCGATCTGGGCCGCGCGCTGGCCGCTGGTCAACGGAGCATAGCCGTTGGTCGTCTGGAAGATCGCGCCATTGGCCGGAGCCGGCGGGGCCGGCACGGCATAGCTCGGCCGAAACGCGGGCGCGTTCGGATCCGGATCGTAGGCCGCGGTCAGCAGCGCTGCCGTCGGCAGGAGCAGGATGGCGCGGATCATGATCACAGCTGCTGGTTGGCGTTGCGGAGCATTTCGTCGGTGGCCGAGACCATCTTCGAATTGACCTCGTAGGCGCGCTGGGTCTCGATCATGTCGACCAGCTCCTGGACGACGTTGACGTTGGAGCCCTCGAGCATTCCCTGGCGGATGACTCCGCGGCCTTCCTGGCCGGCGGCGCCGACCTGCGGCTCACCGCTCGCCTGGGTGGCCTGGTAGAGATTGTCGCCGAGCGGCAGGAGGCCGGCCGGATTGATGAAGCGGGCGAGCTCGATCTGGCCGACCTCGGTCGCCTCGCTCTCGCCGGCGACGCTCGCGGAGACCTTGCCGTCGGCGCTGATCGTCACTGCGCTCGCGCCTTCGGGGATCCGGATGTCGGGCATCACCGGGAAGCCGTCGCCGGTGACGAGCTGGCCTTCGGAGGACACCTGGAAATTGCCGGCGCGGCTATAGGCGGTGGTCCCGTCCGGGCGCTGGATCTGGAAATAACCGTCGCCCTGAATGGCGAGGTCGTAGGGATTGTCGGTGCTGTTGAGCGAGCCGGCGGTGGCAACGCGGGCGGTGCCGGTCATCTGAACGCCGGTGCCGAGCGACAGGCCGATCGCGTAGCGGTTGTCGCCCGACGAGGCGGCGCCGGGGGCCCGCAGAGTCTGGTAGGACAGGGTCTGGAACTCGGCGCGCTCGCGCTGGAACGCGGTCGTGTTCACATTCGCCAGGTTGTTGGCGATGACGCGCATTCGGGCCGACTGGGCATCGAGCCCGGTGCGGGCGACGTGAAGGGCGGCGTTGCTCATTGATCTTGCTCCTTAGGGCAGGCGCATCAGGTCGGCGGCGGACGTGTCCATGTCGCGGGCCGAGGTGATGAGGTTCATCTGGTTGTCCCAGGCGCGGCTCGCCTCGATCATGTCGATCAGGGCCGAGCTCACGTTGACGTTCGAGCCTTCGAGGCTCCCGGTGATGACCCGGGCGTCGGGATCGGAGGGCAGGGTGCCGCCGCCGCGAACCCGGAACAGGCCGTCGAGGCCCTTGGCGATGCGGCTGCCCTGAGGGCTGACCAGCTTCAGCCGGTCGACCTGGGTCGGGTTGTTGGGATCTCCGCCGACCGGCACGATCCACACCGCTCCGTCCGCATCGATGCGGACATTGTCGGCGGGAGGAATGGTCAGCGGGCCGCCCTCGGCGAGGACCGGAGTGCCGTCGCCAGTGGTGACGAGGCCGCTGTCGGAGATCTGGAGATCGCCGCGGCGAGTATAGGCTTCCTCACCGTTGCGCGCCTGAACCGCGAGCATGGCGTCGCCGCCAAGAGCGATGTCGAGCGGCCGGCCGGTCTGGGTGACCGTTCCGGCAGCCATGTCGGCGCTGAGCACCTGCTGAGCGGTGCGGGCGCCGAACACCTCGCCGTCGCTTTCGTCCGCCATGTACACCGCCTGCGCGGCCGACACCTCGGCTCGGAAGCCGGTGGTCGACGCGTTGGCGAGATTGTTCGCCGTCGCTGCCTGGCGCTGCATGGCGCCGCGCATCGCGGACAAAGCGGTATGGACGAGCCGATCCATTGTTCAGGTCCCTTCGAGCGTCCCGATCAGGTCCGCATGTTGGTGACGGTCTGGGTGATCGCGTTGGCGGTCTCGATCGCCTTTGCGTTCGCCTGGAAGTTGCGCTGGGCGGTGATCAGGCCGACGAGCTCCTCGGTAATGTCGACATTGGCGCGCTCGAGGACGCCGCTCTCGACGGTGCCGAGGCCGGAGGTGCCGGGCACTCCGCTGGTGACGGTGCCGCTCTCGCCGGTGATCGACCAGCGGGCATTGCCCTGCTGAGCGAGGCCTTCCGGATTGGTGACGTTGGCGACCATGACCGCGCCAAGCGGCTCGGTGGTGCCGTCGGCGTAGGTGGCGGTGATGACACCGGTCTTGCCGATGTCGATCCCGCTCAGCGCCGATCCGGAGGCGTTGGCCGCCGGAAGCTGAAGGCTGCTCGCGGAGGCGATGTCGGTCGCGGTCAGGTTGCCCGACGCGTCGACCGGAAGCACCTGGACATAGTTGCGGTTGCTGTCGAGCAGGTAGCGGTTGTTGTCGATCTGCATCGAGCCGTTGCGGGTGAGATAGGTCTCGCCGCCGCTGGTCTCGTTGCGGGTGACGAAAAAGCCGCCGCCGTTCAGCGCCAGGTCGAGCTCGCGGCTCGAGGCCTCGAAATTGCCCTGGGTGAACTGTTGGGTGATGCCCTTGAGGCGGGTTCCGATGCCCGGAGTGCTCGACGACGGCGGCTTGATGTCGCCGAATTCGGCGCGGCTGCGCTTGAAGCCCATCGAACCGACGTTGGCGATGTTGTTGGCGGTCACGCCAAGCTCGGTCTGGGCGGCCTTCAGGCCGGACAGCGAAGTGTAGAAGGACATGGACGTTGCTCCTTGGAAATTCGGGTCAGGCGAGGCGGATGGCGTCTTCGGGCTTCAACAGACCGAGGCCGGTGACGAGGCGGCTCTCGCCGCCATTTGCGGGCGACTGGATTCCGGCGATCCCGGTCCAGGTCGCGACCTGTGGCTGCAGCGCCGAGCCGGCGGCGCGGGCGGTGACGACGACCTGAAGCGGGCCGGTCGCGACCAGCTCGCCGGCGGCGTTCTTGCCGTCCCAATGGAAAGCGGTGGAGCCGGCGGTGCGGGCGCCGAGATCCATCGAGTGAACGGTGTTGCCGGCGGCATCGACGAAGGCGACGCTGACCTGCTCCGCATCGGCGTCGAGGCCGAGCTCGCCGGCATAGGTGCCGTCGCTGAGCGGGGTCGCGATGTCCGACTGGACGAGCATCGCCCGGCCGATCCAGCTCGATGCTTCGGTGAAGCGGCTTCCGCCGCCCATCGACGCGACCAGGGCGCGCAGGTTCTGGTTCATCTCGGAGATGCCCGCGACCTGGCTGAATTGCGCCATCTGGGCGACCATCTGGGTGTTGTCGACCGGGTTGAACGGATCCTGGGTGGTGAGCTGAGTCGTCATCAGCCGAAGGAAAGCCGCCTGGTCGAGACCGGCGGTCGCGCTCGCCACGGAAGGAGTGGCGGTGTTGCGGGCGTTCAGGCCGCCGATGATGTCGGGCGCGCTCACTGGCCGAGCCTCAGCGTGTCGAGCATGAGGGTCTTGGCGGTCTGAAGCACCTGGACGTTGTTCTGGTACTGGCGCGAGGCCTCGACCATCTCGATCATCTCGGCGGCTGTGTCGACGCCGGCGACCCAGACGTCGCCGTTCGAGTCGGCGAGCGGATGATCGGGATCGTGACGGCGGGTCGGCTCAGCATTGGTGCGGACGATCCGGCCCGCGTCGACCGTGGCGACGCCTGGGGCGCCCTCGGCGACGGTGAAGACCGGGCGAAGCGCGCGGTAGGCGGTCGCCCGGCTTCCGGAGACGCTGCCCGCATTGGCGAGGTTGGACGCCGTGGTGTTGAGACGCGCCAGCTGGGCGCTCATCGCGCGCCCGCTGATGTCGAAGATGGACATGGGATTATCGGCCATGATCATTCGCCTTTCAGAGCGCGACGGATGGTGTTGATGCGGCCCTCGAGGAAGGAGAGGGTGGCGCGGTACTGAACCGCGTTCTCCGCAAAGAGGGTCTGCTCCGTCGACAATTCGACGGTGTTGCCGTCGATCGACGGATTGACCGGCACCCGGTAGCGGGTCGCGGACGAGCCGGCGTCGCCGACGCCCATGCCCTGCGAGGCCATGTCGAGCGCGGCGGTGAAATCGATGTCACGCGCGCGATATCCAGGCGTCGCCGCGTTGGCGATGTTGGAGGCGAGCATGGAGAGCCGCTGCGAGCGAAGCGCCAGCGCCTGACCATGAACTCCGAACAAATCCTCGGACATTTCGTGCGTCCTCTAAAGTTGCGTCCAGGAGCGCCGTTATTCCGACATGGCAGGTGCCCCCGGCGCCTCGATGCAATGGCCGTGCCAGTTTTACCGCACGCACCGGAGCATCTCGTCCCTCAAGGGCGGCGGGGTCATAACCGGCAGTTTCTTGCCGGTGCCGGCGGCGTTTTGCCGGTTCGCCCGGTTCGGCGGGAGGAATGGCTGGCCCTGAGCGGGGGCAGTCGATCCTCCCGCCTTTTTTGTCGTTGTCCCAGGGAAAATGGCGCCTTGGCACGCCCGTTGCTTCTTAGTTCGCGAACGAATGGAGCCACAGACGATGACGCCAATTTTCCGACACCTGGTGCTGGCCGCCGCAGCGACTGCAGCGATCCCGGCCGCCGCCCAGAGCTTCGAGAACATCGAGGCGCTGGAACAGCGGGTCGCCGCGGCGCTCGGCGCCGGAATCGGCGAGCCCGGCGGACCGGCGCGGCCGATCGACCGGCGGCTTCGGCTCGCGGCCTGTCCGGGACCGGTCAGCGTCGAAGCTCCGACGCTCGGCGCGGCGACGGTGAGGTGCGAACAGCTTGGCTGGCGGATCCGAGTGCCGGTGACGCGCGACGATTCCGGCCAGTCTGACGGAGCCTCGAGCCCGGGGCCATCCGCGGTGGCGGCCCGAGGGAATCGCGCCGCTCCGGTGGTTCGCCGCGGCGATCCCGTCGCACTTGTGGTGATCTCGGGAAGCTTCACGGTGAGCCGCCAGGCGGTGGCCGACCAGGACGGCGCTCCGGGCGATCGGATCCGCGTGCGCACAGAGCCGCGAGCCGCCCCGATCATCGGCCAGGTGCTCGCCGACGGACGTATTTTGATGAGCGGATTTAATTGACCGGGAATTCTGCCGTAATGGTTTGTTGAGAAGTTCGGCAGACCGGGCGCGAGAAGGATGAAGGCGATGATCAACGGGATCGGCAAGGGCGGCAGCGGCCGCATCGAGGCCAACCGGAGTGCCCCGGGACAGGGCGTCTCGGCTGAAGTCCATGCGCGCAACGACGCGCGCAAGGCCGGCCATATCAGCGTCGGCAGCCTCGTCTCCGACATTGCTTCCTCAGGAGCGCCGGTCGACGGCGCCAAGGTCGCCGCGATCAAGCAGGCGATCGCCGAGGGGCGCTATCCCGTGGACGCCGAGCGCATCGCCGAGGCGATGCTGGCGCTCGACCTGCCGGAATGAACCTCCAGCCGCTGGCGCAGCTCCAGGCGCGCCACGAAGCGCTGATCGCTGCGCTCGACACCAACGATATCGACGCCATCGGCGCGGCCTGCACCGGCCTCGACGAGACCCTGACCTCGCTTTCGAGCGTCCAGGCCTGGGTCGCCACTCCCGAGCTCAAGGCCGCGGCCGAGCGGATCGGCAGCCTCGCCGACGCCGCCGCGATGCGCCTCAACGTGCTCGCCGACCAGGCTCGCCGCCGTGCGGATGCGCTTGCGATCGCGAGGGGCAGGGCTCCGACTTACTCGCGCTCCTAGTAACCGAGCCAGTCCACCCGCTCGTCCTGAGCGAAGTCGAAGGGCGCTCGCACGAACTGCGGATTGGACGCCCTTCGACTACGCTCAGGACGAGCGGAAAGTTGGTCGCCTTGCACTAAGTGAAGCTTTACAACTAGCTCTGGCACACCCCTTGCATCTTCATCCCCGTACCACCCGGGGGTGTCATGAATTCGACGACCAGTTCCAGCGTTGCTGCCGCGGCCGTCCCTATGGGGCGGGTCGACGCCGCCATCAGGCAGGCGGCGACGCGGAGCGGCGTCGACTTCTCCTATCTCTATAACCAGGCGCGGCTGGAGAGCAGCCTCGACCCGAATGCGCGGGCGCGCACGTCGTCGGCGACCGGCCTGTTCCAGTTCGTCGACCAGACCTGGCTCGCGATGATCGACAAGCATGGCGCCGCCAACGGCCTCGGCTGGGCGGCCAACGCCGTGCAGCGCGGTTCGAACGGCCGCTTCCATGTCAGCGATCCGACGCTTCGCCGCCAGATCATGGACCTTCGCCGCAATCCCGAGACGGCTTCGGCGATGGCCGCCGAGTTCGCCAGCGACAATCGCGCCCATCTCGAGGGCCGGCTCGGCCGCGAGATGGAGCCGGTCGACCTCTACCTGGCGCATTTCCTCGGCGCCGGCGGCGCTACCCGTTTCCTGCGCGCACACGAAGCGAGCCCGAACGCGGCCGCCGCGGCGAGCTTCCCGGACGCGGCCCGAGCCAACCGCTCGATCTTCTTCAAGCGCGACGGATCGGCGCGCAGCTTCAACGAGATCCGCAACATGATGGCGGCAAGGCTCGGGACCAGCGGGCAGATGCCCGCGCCCACCGCTCGCCCGGTCAGCTATGCGTCCAACGAAAATCCTGCCGAGCGCCTCGCCGCGCTTCGCAACGATCCGGAGGCGGCTGCAGCCGTGTCGCCGCAACATGCGCGCCTCGCCTACATGCTTCTCGCTGACATGAGCGGCGACATCGGAGGCCTGGCATGAGCCGCGCCGCGATGACCCGCCAGGCCTGGATTGGCGCCGGCAAGGGCGCGGTGCTTCCGTTCGCCATCCTCATGCTGGTCATGCTGATGGTGGTTCCGATCCCGGCGACTCTGCTGGACGTCGGCTTCATCATCAACATCATGATCAGCCTCGCGGTGCTGATGGTTGCGATCAACGTCGCCAAGCCGCTCGATTTCTCCAGCTTCCCGACCGTGCTCCTGTTCGCGACGCTGTTGAGGCTTGCGCTCAACGTCGCCTCGACCCGAGTCGTCCTGGTCAACGGCCATGAGGGCACGGCGGCGGCCGGCCACGTCATCGAAGCGTTCGGCCACTTCCTGATCGGCGGCGATTATGCCGTCGGCATCTTCGTCTTCGCGATCCTGATGATCATCAACCTGGTGGTCATCACCAAGGGCGCCGGGCGCGTGTCGGAAGTGTCGGCGCGATTCACCCTCGACGCCTTGCCCGGCAAGCAGATGGCGATCGACGCCGACCTCAATGCCGGCCTTCTCACTCCCGAGGAAGCCAAGGACAGGCGTCAGGAAGTCGCCACCGAGGCCGATTTCTACGGCTCGATGGACGGCGCTTCCAAGTTCGTGAAGGGCGACGCGGTCGCCGGCGTGCTCATCCTCGTCATCAATATCCTGGGCGGCCTCATTCTCGGCACGGTCAGCCATGGCATGAGCATGGGCGAGGCCGCGGAAGTCTATGTTCTCCTGGCAATCGGCGACGCGCTTGTCGCTCAGGTCCCGGCACTCCTGCTGTCGATCGGCGCCGCCGCGATCGTGACCCGGGTCAGCTCGCCGCAGGACCTCAACGGCCAGATCACCAGCCAGTTCGGCTCGCACCGCGCCTGGACCCCGGTCGCGGTCATCCTCTTCATCCTCGGCGTGCTTCCGGGCATGCCGCACCTCATCGTCCTGCCGGCCGCGGCGCTTGCCGGCTATGTCGCCTGGAAGCTCAAGAAAGCCGCCGACGCCAAGGCCGCGGTTCCGCCGCCGGCTCCGCCGGTCGCCAATCCAGCCTCGATCGGCTGGGACGAGGTCAGCGACGACGCCGCCCTCGGCCTCGAGCTCGGCTACGGGCTGGTCGGCCTGGTCGACGAGCGCAAGGGCGCTCCGCTGATGGCGCGGATCACCGGAATCCGCCGCCAGCTCTCGCGCGAGCTCGGCTTCGTGGTCCCGCTGGTGCGCGTTCGCGACAATATGGCGCTCGCTCCCAACGCCTATCGAATCACGGTGGGCGGAGTGATCGTCGGCGAGGACGAGATCTATCCCGACGAGCTTCTTGCGCTCGACAGCGGCGACCTCCTCAACCGGGTCGAGGGCAAGCCCGCCAAGGACCCGACCTTCGGCCTCGACGCGGTGTGGATCCAGCCCAACCAGCGCGCCGAGGCGATCGTCGCCGGCTACACGGTCGTCGATTCCGCGACGGTCGCGGCGACCCATCTCAACCAGATCATCCAGAGCGCCTCGGCCGACCTGTTCGGAATGGACGAGGCCCAGAAGCTTCTCGACGCTCTCAAGGAGAGCGCTCCGCAACTGGTCGCCAACCTCGTTCCGCAGCCGCTCACCCTCACCGCGATCGCGGCGATGTGCCGAGCGCTTCTCGCCGAGGGCGTGCCGCTGAAGGACTTCCGCCGGATCGCCGAGGCGATGGCCGACGTCGCCCGCGACGAGCAGGACCCGGCCCAGATGGTCGAGAAGGTCCGCCAGCGGATCGGCGCCCTCATCGTCCAGACGCTGGTGCCGGTGCGAATGCCGCTTCCGGTCATCACCCTCGATGCGAGCCTCGAGAGCCTGCTCACCCAAGCCGTGCGCACCGGCCGCGACGCCAGCCATCCGATCGAGCCCGGCCTCGGCCAGAAGCTGGTCGGGGCGGTCAGCTCGATCGCCGGGCCGTTGCTCGGCGAGGGCCGCCGCTTCGCGCTGGTCACCTCGCCGCTCGCCCGCCGAGCGCTGTCGCGGCTGCTCGGCCCTCATCTGCCGGACGTTCCGGTCTTCTCATTCCTCGAAATCCCCGACGGCAAGGCGGTCGAAGTCATCGCCATCGTCGGCGGCGAGGTTCCCCAAACCATGATCAACCAAGAGGTGGATGCGTGAGCGTGATCGGTACCAGGACTGCCCGAGTGATCGCTGTTACGAGCGGCAAGGGCGGCACCGGCAAGACCAATGTGAGCGTGAACCTCGGAGTTGCGCTGGCGCGCCTCGGCCGGCGGACGATGCTCGTCGACTGCGACGTGGGCCTCGCCAATGCCAATATCCTGCTTGGAGTGGACAGCGATCTCACCATCGCCGACCTCACCAACCGCGAGCGGCGTATCGGCGAGGTGACCCGCAAGGGACCTGCGGGAATGATGCTTCTGCCGGGCCATAGCGGCACCGGATTGGGCGGCGGCCTCGGCGACGGCGCACGAGCGGTTCTCGCCGACGCTTTCCGCCCGCACGTGGACGATTACGACCATGTCCTGGTCGACACCGGCGGCGGAATGGCCGGGGAGGGGCTCAGCCTCGTCGCCTCGTCCGACCTCATCCTGGTCGTCCTGGCAAGCGAGCCGACCGCCTTCATGGACGCCTATGCGCTCGTCAAAGGCCTGGCGCTCCGCCACGGCTGCACCGATTTCGCGATCGTCGCCAACCGAGTCGGGGCCGCCGAGGGGCGGGCGCTGTTCGACCGGTTCAGCGGCGTCGTCGGGCGGTTCCTGCCCGCGAGCCTCGATTATCTGGGAGCGATCCCGGACGACCCCTATTTGCGCGACGCGGTCTACGCCAAGCGCTGCTGCGTCGAGGCCTTTCCGGGCTCGCCGGCGCGCCGCGCCGTCGGCCCGCTC
>JAEZHP010000125.1 GCA_023416515.1 Pseudomonadota bacterium
AGCTGCCCCTCCACCACTCGCTTCGCGAGCGGTCCCCCTCCCCATCCGCTCCGCGGACAGGGAGGATTTGGCTGCCCGTACCTCCTGCAAATCAGGGCAAATTTGGCGTTAACCATTTGTTTGCCCCTGCGGGCTCATTCTGATTGACGCAGAGATAGGGGGCATCACATGGGACACAGTCTACAAGCCGCCGCATTCCTCATGGAAACGCGAATCGCTGACGCCGCGATGGGGAGCGTCGACGCGCTCTTCCAGCTTGGAATCGCCTATTCGACGGGCAGCGACGGGGTCGACGTCGACCTCATCGAAGCGCACAAATGGTTCAACCTCGCCGCGCTCTCCGGATCGTTCGAGGCCCAGCAGTGCCGCGCGGACATCGCCGACGAGATGACCGCCCGCGAGATCGCCGAAGCCCAGCGCGGCGCCCGCGCCTGGCTCGCCGCCACCGCGACGGAACGCCGCGCCGCCTGACCTGACGTCCGGCCGATCCTTCACCGGCCGGTGCAACCGAAGCGAGCCGGGCGGCAAGCCGCGCGGTTACTTTGCCCGGAAGCCGGCGACAGCGAGCAAGGCGAGGACCGTCAGCAACAGGACGATGCTCGCTCCGAAATTGGCGACGAGGCTCCACGACGGCGCATCGACATTGTTCAACGCATAGTTGACGAAGGCCGCGAGCGTGCCGGCCCCCGAGACGACGACTGCGGCCAGCGCGTACTTGCGCCGCCGCCCCTCCATCGCCGGCATCGCCCCGACGGTCAGAGCCGCCGCGATCAATAGCGCGATGAACGCAACCGCCGAGATCAACGGAGCGAACCCGGCCTCGCGAAGCCCCGGGCCCGGCGGCGCCCATTCAAGCACTGCTCGGCAAAAAGCGACCGTGACGAGAATCCCCGATCCCACCAGCAACGCCAGTGCCAGCCATTTGGCCCGGTCGAGCCGCCGTTGCGCGACCGAGCCCGGAACGTCGATGGCGAGCACCTTGGCCAAGCGCTCGACATCCGCCGTCCAGCGCTCGTCGGTGACCGTGATCGCGTTGCGCCTTGAAAGGTCCCTGAGCGAGTGCGGAAGCTCGTCCGGCCGCGGCATTGCGGCATTGCCGATCAGGACGGGGACGACCGCCACGCCATTCTCGAGGGCGACCGAAATCTCGCGGCTGACATAGTCGCGGGGATCGTCCAGCCGCCGCGACCCGTCGCTTCCGGTCACGGTCGACCAGCGATCGCCGATGACGACGACGACCGCGCCGGATTCGGCGAGCTTGTCATCGATCGCCCGCTCGAAATCCTCGCCATAGTCGATGCCGGTGACGTCGCGGAACACGCGCTCGGGGCCGAAATAGCCGGCCAGGCTGTCCGACAGCCGCCCCGCATAGCCGCCGGAATCGTCCCGCCGGTAATTGATGAAGATCCTGTCTTGGCGCGGTCTTGTTCGAAGGAACGCCATCTTCCCCCCGCTCGCGTTGCCGCCTCACGTCATGCGCGCGGCGCGGTGTCGCATCAAGCAAGGAGCGCGGAGACCTCCCCTACCCCTTCCGGAACGGGGTGTGCCGATCGAGGATCTCGATCTCTTCGACGACGGCCTCGCGTTCCGCCTCGAGGAAGCGGGCGACCGCATCCGACAGGCGCGGGTCGGCGAAATAGTGGGCGGAATAGGTCGGCACCGGCCGATAGCCGCGGGCAAGCTTGTGCGAGCCCTGCGCGCCGGCCTCGACCCGGGCCAGGCCGAGCGCGATCGCCGCGTCGATCGCCTGATAATAGCACAGCTCGAAATGGAGCCCGGGCACGTCCAGGGTGCAGCCCCAATAGCGGCCGTAGAGCGCGTCCGCGCCGATCAGATTGAGAGCGCCGGCGATTGGCACGCCGTCCCTCAATGCGAGGATAAGGAGGATCCGCTCGGCCATCCGCTCGCCGATCAGCGAGAAGAAGGAGCGGGCCAGATAGGGCCGCCCCCACTTGCGGGCGCCGGTGTCCTGGTAAAATTCCCAGAAGGCGTCCCAGTGAGCCTCGCCGATGTCGCTGCCGCTGAGGTGGACGATTTCGAGCCCTTCCGCGGCCCGCGCCCGTTCCTTGCGGATCGACTTGCGCTTCGCCGAGGACAGTGCGGCGAGGAAATCGTCGAAGCTGCCGAAGCCGTCATTGTGCCAATGAAATTGGCTGTCGATGCGGATCAGCCAGCCGGCGCGCTCGAACAGGTCGACCTCGGTCGGGTCGATGAAGGTGGCGTGCGCGGAGGAGAGATGATTCTGCTCGACCACCCGTTCGGCTGCCGCGATCAGCGCCGGCGCAAGCGCGGGCTCGGCGGCCAGCAGCCGGCGGCCTGGAACCGGGGAGAAGGGCACCGCGATCTGAAGCTTCGGATAATAATGGCCGCCGGCGCGCTCGAACGCGTCGGCCCAGCCATGGTCGAACACATATTCGCCCTGGCTGTGAGCCTTCACATAGGCGGGAAGCACCGCGTCTGGAGCGCCGCCTGGACCGTCGATTGCGATCGGCGCCGGCTGCCAGCCGGTACGCGCGCCGACGCTGCCGGATTCCTCGAGCGCAGCCAGGAAAGCGCGGCTGAGGAAGGGATTGTCGCTGCCGGCGCAGCGGTCCCATTCGGCCGACTCGAAGGAGGCGACGCCCGACGCGATTCGGGCGATAACCTGCTCGGCGCTCATGCGCCGGGACCCGTCAGGTCAGGCGGGGCGAACCGCGACGACGGCATCGACCTCGACCGCGACCCCCAGAGGAAGCGAAGGCACGCCCACCGCGCTCCGCGCATGGCGTCCGGCCTCGCCGAACACCTCCTGCATCAGCTCGGAGGCGCCGTTGGCGACCTTGGGCTGGTCGGTGAAGGAGCCCGTGCTGTTCACGAACACGCCGAGCTTCACGATGCGCTCGACCCGGTCGAGGCCGACCGCCTTGTCGATCTGGGCGAGAAGCATGAGGCCGCAGGTGCGGGCGGCAGCCGCGCCGGCGTCGACATCCATATCCTCGCCGAGCCGCCCGATGATCCGCTGTCCATCGGCCTGGCTGACCTGCCCCGAAATATGGAGCAGCCCGTTCGCCTCGACGGCGGGGACGTAGGAAGCCACCGGAGCGGCAGCTTCGGGGAGGGTGAGGCCGAGCTCGGCCAGGCGGGCATGAATTGGGCTGGTCATGGCGCCGAGCTAGGCAATTGCCCCCTCTCGCGCAACCGTGAAACCGGCGAAGCTCTGGCTGACCGGCATCAGCTCGATCGTGTTGATGTTGAGATGCGGCGGAAGGCTTGCGAGCCAGGACAGAGTGCCGGCGATGTCGTCCGCGGTCATCGGGTTCATTCCGGAGTAGAGGGCATCGGACGCCGCCTGGTCGCCCTGGGTGCGGACCAGTGTGAACTCGGTCTCGACCATGCCCGGCTCAATCGAGGTGACTCGAACGCCGGTGCCATGGAGGTCGCAGCGCAGGTCGAGCGAGAATTGGCGGACGAACGCCTTGCTCGCGCCGTACACCGCGCCGCCCCGATAGGGATAGGTCGCGGCGACCGAGCTCAGGTTGAAGATCGCGCCCTTGCGATCGATCAGGCCGGGGAGAAGATGGCGGGTGATGGCGATGAGGCCGGCAATGTTGGTCTGGACGACGTTGAGCGAGGCGTCGAGATCGGCATCCTGGAGCGGCTGCATCGGCGGCGCCAGGCCGGCATTGTTCACAAGCACGTCGATGGCGCGGAAGTGCTCGGGAAGCGAACCCACGGCCGCCGGGATTGCGCCGAGGTCGCGGATGTCGAGGTCGAGGCCGTGGAAGCGATCGCCGAGCTCCGCCGCCAGCGCCTCGAGCCGCTCGCGGCGCCTGCCTGTCCCGACGACCTGCCATCCTTCGCTCACGAAGCGCCGCGCCGCCGAAGCGCCGATTCCCGCAGTCGCGCCCGTGATCAGAACCGTCTTGGTCATCCATCAGTCTCCAGCTGTCGGCGCGCCTCTACGAGATCGGACGGCGACGCGCCAAGGTCGCTCGCGCAGGCGAGGAGGTCCGGCTCCCACGCTTCGAGGAAGCGGATCGCGGCGGCGAGCATGCCGGGGTCGCCAAGTCCCTCGCGGAGTTGATCCGGCGTGAGGCCGGTCGTCGCAAGAAGCCTCTGCGCGCGCGATTCGTCGGACAGCACCCACGCCAGCGCCGACAGGGCCAAGGTGTCCGAAGCAGGCTTATTTGTTTCGTTACGCATCATCGCCTAGGACGCGGCCGTGGGTCAGAAAATCATGATTGTCGAGGACAACGAGCTCAACCTCCGGTTGTTCTGCGACCTGCTGCGCGCTCACGGCTTCGAGGTCGAGCCGGTTCGCGACGGCCGTGAGGCGCTCGACCGCGCCCGCGAGTTCGAGCCCGAGCTCGTAGTCATGGACATCCAGATGCCGCATATCAGCGGCCTCGAGCTCATCGAGCAGATGAAGCAGGAAGAGGCGCTCGCGCCCGTTCCGGTGCTCGCGGTGACCGCTTATGCGGCCAAGGGCGACGAGGAGCGAATCCGCGACGCCGGCGCCGAGGGCTATGTGTCCAAGCCCATTTCGGTGATGAAGTTCGTCGAGGCGGTTCGCGCGCTGCTGCCGGCGGAAGAGGAATCGGCGCCCGAGGGGCAGCTGATCTAACGGCGCGCACGAACGGGCGCGCGGCGTCATCCTGAACTTGTTTCAGGATCCATGGCGGGGCCGGACGGTGGATTTATCGAGAAAGCACAGTGCCCTGCGGCACTATGGATCCTGACCTTCGTCAGGATGACGGCAGCAGGCGTAGCCCGCGAGCCGTCACTTGATCTTGGCTTCCTTGAACTCGACGTGCTTGCGCGCGACGGGATCATACTTCCGGAAGGTCATCTTCTCGGTGATGTTCCGGGGGTTCTTCTTCGTCACGTAGAAAAAGCCGGTGTCGGCCGTGCTGACGAGCTTGATCTTGATAGTGGTCGGCTTGGCCATGGCAGCCTCTGAAATCCCGAGATGTAGAAAAAAATGAAGCGGCGTCGCCGCCGCTCACGTGCGGGCGGCCAAATGCGGGCAAACGGGTGAAAAGTCAAGGCGGGCCGGGTTAACCCGGTCGGAACGGCGGCGGGTGCATAGAAGCGCGCATGGACGCCCTCCTCTTCGCCTTCGTCGCCGCAGCGCTTGCAGGGATCGGCGACCAGACTCAAGTGTTGTCCGCGACCCTGTCGGCGCGCGGCGACCGGCCGGTGGCTGTGATCGTCGGAATGGCGGTGGCGGCGGCGGTGATGGCGGCGATCGCCTTCCTAGCCGGTTCGCTCGTCAACGACATGGTCGGGGTCCGCGCGAAGACCCAGTTCGTCGCCCTCGCCCTCGCCTTTGGCGGGGTGACGGGTCTCATGAAGCCCGAGCCGCTGAAGTGGGCCGACCGCTTTCGCTGGGGCGGATCCCTCGGCGCACTCCTGTTCGGCGGTTATGCGGCGGCCGGCGGACGGATCCAGTTCATGACCCTCGCCTTCGCGACTCGCGCCGAAACGCCGTTGCTCGCAGCGATCGGCGGTGCGCTGGGCCTGCTCGCCGCGGCGATTCCCGCCGCCTTGCTCGGCAACAGTTTTCTCGCGCTCAACTTGCGGCCGGCGCGAATCATCGTCGGGATCGTCCTTCTGATCGCCGGCGCATTGGTTTTCCTCAACGCGCCGGCAGCGGCGGTCTAGCCGCCGACTTCGATCAGCCACAGGTCCGGCACCGCGCCCAGCCGCAACGGCAGAACGCTGGTGCCGAGCCCCGCGCTGATGATCAGCGTCCGGCCGTTCTCGTCGATACGGCCGCAGGTGTAGCGGCGGCCGTAGCGCGATTCGTAGCTGACTGCGCCGACAAGCGGCAGCACGATCTGCCCGCAATGGGTATGGCCCGCCACCGTCAGGCCGATGCCGGCCGGCAGCTCCGCAAACGGATCAGGGCTGTGGCTCAGGAGCAGCGGCACTCCGCCGACCTCGCGCATCCGCTCGACCGTTCGGGGGATGTCGGCGCGGTGGGTGAAATCGTCGTCGAGCCCGCCGAGCGCCAGCGGTCCAAGCCGGACGGCATCGTTCGACAACAAGGTGACCCGGTTGGCGGCGAGCGCTCGTGCCGCGGCCGCCGGATCCACCCAATGGTCATGGTTGCCGAGCACCGCCACAACTCCGAGCGGCGCCCGCAACCCGGCAAGCGGCGCCACCGCCTCGTCATAGGAATAGCGGCGAGTCGCGAGCTTGCGGTCGCCGATGAAATCGCCGGCGATCAGGATGAGGTCGGGCCTGAGCCCGTTGATCTGGCCGACGATCCGCGCCAGCCGCTCGGGCGGCATGTCGGGGCCTTGCACATGAAGGTCCGAGGCGAGCAGGACCCGAAGCGGGCGCTGGCCCGCCGGCCAGCCGTCGAGCGCAACGCGCGCCTCGCGCACCACCGGATCGCGCGTCGCCGTCCAGTAAGCGAACCCGACGACGAACACTCCGGCAAGAAGGCCGAGGATGAGGAGACGGCGGATCAGTCGGATGGCAGTTCCGTTTCGGCAATGGAGCTTGTCGGCGCTTTACCTATTCTAGCCTAGCGATGCGCGACTTTTCCCAGCTTCTCGACGCCTTGGTCTACACGCGCTCGCGCAACGCCAAGCTCAAGCTGATCGGCGACTATCTCAAGCGAACGCCGGATCCCGATCGCGGCTGGGCGCTCGCGGCGCTCACCGGCGAACTCGATATTCCGGGCGTTAAGCCGGCGCTGGTGCGGGCTCTGATCGAGGAGCGCTGCGATCCTTTGCTGTTCCGAATGAGCTGGGACTATGTCGGCGACATGGCCGAGACGGTCGCCTTGCTGTGGCCCAAGCGCAGCGAGCAGCCGGCCGAGATCGACGACGGCACTCTTCGGATAGGCGCGGTTGTCGAGCGGCTGCGCACGCTGGGCCGAACCGAAGCTCCGGCGGCGATCGCGGAGATGCTCGACCATCTCGACGCCTCCGGCCGCTACGCCTTGCTCAAGTTCGCGACCGGCGAGCTTCGCATCGGAGTGAGTGCGCGCCTCGCCAAGACCGCCCTCGCCCAGGCCTTTGCCCTCGACGTCGACCAGGTCGAGGAGGTTTGGCACGGCATCGGCCCGCCCTACCTGCCATTGTTCGACTGGGCCGAGGGGCGGGGCCCGCAGCCGCGTGCCGAGGACGTTCCGGTGTTCCGCCCGTTCATGCTCGCCCATCCGCTCGAGGACGGGTCGGTCGACCTCGCCGACTATGCGGCCGAGTGGAAGTGGGACGGAATCCGGGTCCAGATCGTTCGCGTCGGCGGCGAGACCCGGCTCTACAGCCGCGCCGGGGACGACATCACTCGAAGCTTTCCCGACGTCGCCCAGGCCTTCGACCGCGATGGAGTCGTCGACGGCGAGTTGCTCGTCAAAGGCGAGGCCCAGGGAGGACTCGCCGCGAGCTTCAACGCGCTCCAGCAGAGGCTCGGCCGAAAGGCGGTGTCCGCGCGCATGCTCGCCGACTACCCGGCCTTCGTTCGGCTCTACGACATCCTGCTCGACGGCAAGGAAGACCTGCGGTCCCTGCCCTGGACCGAGCGGCGCGAACGGCTGGAGCGCTTCGTGCCGGCTCTCGATCCCGACCGCTTCGACCTCTCCGCGCTGATCGAGGCCGGCAGCTTCGAAGAGCTCGAGGAAATCCGCGCCGGCGCCCGCGACGCGTCGATCGAAGGCATGATGCTGAAGCGGCGCGACAGCCCCTATGTCCCCGGCCGCCGGACCGGCCTGTGGTACAAGTGGAAGCGCGACCCGCTCACCGCCGATTGCGTGATGATGTACGCGGCTCGCGGCTCGGGAAAGCGCTCGTCCTTCTATTCCGACTACACGTTCGGTTGCTGGAGCGGCACCGAGCAGGGCGAGGGCGAGCTCCTGCCGGTCGGCAAGGCCTATTTCGGGTTCACCGACGAGGAGCTGATGTGGCTCGACCGCTTCGTCCGAAACAATACGCTCCAGCGGTTCGGCCCAGTGCGCGAGGTCGAGAAGAGCCTCGTGCTCGAAGTCGCCTTCGATTCAATCCACCTCAGCAAGCGCCACAAGTCGGGGCTCGCAATGCGCTTCCCGCGGATCTCCCGGATCCGCCGGGACAAGCCGGCCACTGAGGCCGACACGATCGCCGCCCTCAAGAAGCTGGTGACCTAGATTTCGTCGGGGCGGCGAACGAGGCTTTCGCCAAGAGCGCGGAAGTCGCGTCCGTCTGCGCCCATGGCTTCGCCACAGCGGCGAACAAGGGCTTCGCGCTCCGCGATGGGGGCCGGATCCTCGGCAGCCGCCTCAGGATCGATGTCCGACTCAGCGGCGTCGAGGCGGCCGAGGAAATATTGGGCGCCGGTCATTCCGGCTGAGCGGACACGCGGATCGTCGGCCTGGGCCAGCTCGGCCATCAGCCGGTAGCAGCGCAGATCGAGCGAATTCGCGTCGGCCGCGGAACTGAGCGCAAACAGCGCCAAGGACAATACGCTTCCCATGACGCCATTCGTAGGCGCCAGTCATGAAAGAAGCGGTGCCGCGACAAGGTTTACGCGGCGCAAACCATGTCGCGCATGAAAACAGCCGCCCCGGCGTGAACCGGAGCGGCCGTCCTGGACAGCGGGATTTTGTCACGAGGAGCCGGCGCTCAGGCCGGCTCGTCGCTCAACTACTGAATCGCGGTCAGGTTGACAGCGGCGGTCTTGCCGCGGCGGTCGACTTCCAGCTCGAACTCGAGCCGGTCGCCTTCCTGGAGCGACGGGATGCCTGCGCGCTGCATGGCCGAGATGTGGACGAAAGCGTCCGGCTGCCCGTCGTCGCGGGTGATGAAGCCGAAGCCCTTGGTCGCGTTGAAGAACTTGACGGTGCCCGTCGCCTTCTCGCCGGTCAGCTCGCGCTGCGGGCCACGGCCGCCACCGAAACCGCCCGCGTCGCGATCGCGCGGAGGACCACGATCCTCGACCGGGAGCGGATCGCCCTCGATCTTGAGGTCGGTCGCCGAGATGCGCCCGCCGCGATCCACCAGGGTGAACTCGAGCGGCTGACCCTCGGCCAGGCCGGTGAGGCCCGCCTGCTCGACAGCGGAAATATGGACGAACACGTCCTCGCCGCCGTCATCGCGAACGATGAAGCCGAAACCCTTCTGGCCGTTGAAGAATTTGACGACGCCCTTGCCTTCGCCGACAACCTGGGGCGGCATTCCGC
>JAEZHP010000068.1 GCA_023416515.1 Pseudomonadota bacterium
GGACTCTGGACCAACTGGAGCTGCGTGCGGAAGAAGTCGGAGGGGGAGGTGACCTGCGACCTCTACGGCTTCCTCACGACAGAGCCGAACGCCGTGGTCGCTCCGATCCACCCGAAGGCCATGCCGGATATCCTCACCACTCCGGAAGAGATCGACGTCTGGCTCCGGGCGCCCTGGGATGAGGCGAAGGCGCTGCAGCGGCCGCTGCCGGATGACGCCCTCATGGTCGTGGCGCGGGGCGAGAAGCAAGACGGGCTGCCCGAGGCGGCGTGACTTTGCTCCCCAGCTCGGTAGGCCCGTAAGTTGCGTTTCCTTCCCGGTGTTCCTGACCCCCAGATTTTGCAGATCGAGAACGCATGGAGAACAGAGAGACCTAAATATCGGACATGCATAAAGTTTGTCGGGCAAGCCGTTGCCAGTGTCAGCACAGCCGCCGCGTGGTGCCGCGCTCGCGACGGCAACGGCGCGCACCGGCCTGTGTTCGACACGCAGCCGCCGCGCGACATATCCGCGACCTAGGTTCATAGCGCGGCCTGCACCTCGCGCACGATTTCGTCCGCCGTCGAATGAGGCAGTTCCCAGCCTTGGGAACGCAATCACCCCGTCCCCGTCCGGACGTGGAGCGCGAAGCCGCGCGTGTCGCCGCCGAGCCCTGGCCGGAGTTGCATGCTCGGGATCAGGTAGTCGCCGCCGTTCTGTCGCCGATAGGGGATGGGCCGGGTGGTCTGGAGCGTGCGCATCCTCTCGCGCAACTCTTCGGACAGAGCCGCGAAGCCGGGTTCGTCGAGGCGATCCACGCGGTACGCCACGAAGGGCGGCAGCACGTCGAAGCCGGGGTAGTAGAGGACGCCGTGATTGATCGGGAACAGGAGGTCCTCGATGGGTCCGTTGATCCCGCGCCCGGAATAATGCTCCTCCCAGCCTCCTGCCGTCACGATCAGCATTGCGCGTTTTCCGGCGAGCCGCCCCTCGCCGTACCTGTCGCCCCATCGGGTGTCGCTGTGTTCCCCAACCCCGTATGCAAAGCCGTAGGCGTAGACGCGGTCCACCCACCCTTTCAGGATCGCCGGCATCGAGAACCACCAAAGAGGAAACTGCAGGATCACGGCGTCGGCCCAGAGCAGCTTTTCCTGCTCAGCCTCAACGTCCGGCGTGAGGGTTCCGGTCGCGAACGCCTCGCCTGAGGCTGCCGCGACCCTCAGCCGGACGGTCTCGCCGAGTGCGGGAAAGTCGGCGCGGTCGACGGGCGCCTTCCAGCCGTCGGCGTAGAGATCCGACACATGGACCGAATGCCCTTGCAATTCGAGTTCGCGGATCGCGACGTCGAGGAGCGCACCATTCAGGGACCGGCGCTCCGGGTGAGCGAAGACGATGAGCACGTTCATGGGCACCATCCAGATTGAGGAGACTGGTTGCAGCTAGTCACCTCTCCGGCGGTCCGGTATCGCATGACTTCGAATAGGATTGTTCCGTTTGGCGGATAGGTTGGAGCCGAGCCTGGATCGAATGCGGACTTTCGTCCGGGTGGCCGAGCGGGAGAGCCTGTCGGCCGTGGCGCGGGAGCTCGGTATCGGGCAGTCCACCGTGACGCGCCATGTCCAGGAACTTGAACAGGCTCTCGGCGTGCCCCTGTTCAGCCGCACGACGCGCCGCGTGGTTCTCACCGAAGAGGGCGGACGCTATTTCGAGAGTTGCCTGCGCATCCTGACCCTGGTGGAACAGGCAAATGACGACGCGCGCGCGACGCTGGCGGCGCCGGCTGGCTCCGTCCGGATCTCCTGCACCGCCGCCCTTGGCGTGCTTCACGTGACCGGTGCGCTCTTACGGTTCCAGGATCGTTACCCGGAGATCAGCATCGACCTCAGCCTCAGGGATGAGCGCGTGGACCTCGTGAAGGAGGGCATCGACCTGGCGGTCCGCCTCGGGCCGCTGGCCGACAGTGTCTTGAAACTGCGACGGATCGGCCGCTCGCGGCGGCTGCTCGTCGCGGCGCCCTCCTACCTCGCGGCACGCGGGAGGCCTCAAGCTCCGGGGGATCTATCCGCCCACGAGGGCGTCCGCATGTCCAACGTGGCTGGGAGCGACGTCCTCGAACTCGAAGGCCGCGATGGTACGCGAGAGAGTGTGCGCTTCGGCGGCCGGCTTCGAGTCGATCACGGCCTTGCCGCGCGCGAGGCGCTTCGTGCGGGGCGGGGCATCGCTCCGGCCCATCTGTGGCTGGTGGAGGATCTCCTTGGCACGGGCGATCTCGAACGTGTGCTTCCGGACTGGTCCCTGCCAGGCGTCCCGCTCAGTTTGCTGGTGGTGCCGGAGCGCGCGCGCGTAGCTCGCGTTCGCCACGCCGCGGACTTCCTCGTGGCGGCGTTGAGCTCGCTTCCCGGCATCGAGACCTGAAGGCCGAAGCGGGCGCGGCCGCACCGGCGCGCGCCGCATCCGCAAGATCCCTGCGAGAACTGCTTCAGATGCTAGATTTGGCGAGACCCGGGCGAAACCGCAGATTGGCTCTTGGTCTGTGATCCGGCCCTTAATCGCGGGTGGCATGTCAAGTTGATTTGGAAGTCCCGGCCGGGGTCAGGGTCCTTTTCGAGGTCGACCGCCTCATGTTGATGTTCGGGGTGGGCGCCGCAACGCGTGGAACGACGGTCACCGAAGGCCGTCAGCCGGAATCAACGTGGTCACCAGCACCGCCGTCCCGGCAGGGACGTCGCGGGCTCGAGGCGAGCCGGATCAGGAGAAGCGGATCTTGGACCAGGTCTACCAGGACAAGAAAGGCGTCGTGCAGTCGGACGTCTACCAGGTGAGGCCTAAGGGCCGGCTTTATCGGTGCTCCGATCTGATGCTGCCTTTATCCGCATCACGCGGCGATCAAGTCTCTGGCTCCGCTGCAGAGCCGCCATCGTCTCGCGCCCGACCATCTCGATCGATTGAGGTTCGCGTCCGTCGACGTGACGAGCCTTCAGTCGGTGCGGGCAGGACTGCGATCGAGCGTGGCGCACCTTCTAGATAAGACCTGGTCGATCCTCGTTCGACTGGCGCTCAGTTCGGCGGCGCGATGAACCAGTCGTGTCGCCACGCCGGAGCGAAAGGCGTTCAAGAGCGCGCCTTCGTTGAAGCGCTCCGCCCTAAGATAGGTGGTCAGCGCCTTTCGCAGTTGCTGAGGATCGGTGCCGGCGATGGCGGTCGCATTCCCCATCAAGCGGCGTCCTTCGAGTGCCTCCTTCCACTCGATCCATTTCAGGTCGTCGATCACCCAGCCCAGCTCATAGGCGGCGGTCATGAAAAAATGGACCAGGCTGTCGTAGCTCACGAAGGGCATCTGCGGCACGCCGCGCTCGGTCATGCGGTCCGCAATCCACTGACCGCCATCAAACAGCAGGCGAGCCGCGATCGTGCCGGCGCGGCCGAGGCCGCCCTTGCCGTGGACCAGTACCCGCGCAACACCCGCATCGCCGATCGGCTGAACGAGCGCCGAGTTCCAACCGAGACCGACGGGCCGAACCGTCGCTGGAGCGGCGATCTGGTGCGCAAAGCGGTTCGGGCGCTCGATGAGGATAAAGCGAGGACCGATGCTGACCGAACGCTACGAAGAGGCTGTGATCTACGAGCATGCGCTTCACAGGGCGCAGACGCGCAAAGGAACGGTTATTCCCTACATCGCTCATCTGATCACCGTCTCGGCGCTCGTAATCGAGAACGGGGGGACGAGGACCAGGCGATCGCCGGCCTCCTACATGACGCCGCTGATGATCGGGGTGGCGAGGCGACGCTTCGGGAGATCCGCGCGCGCTTCGGGGACAGTGTCGCAGACATCGTCGCCGACCGCACCGACGCCTGGCGAGCCGAAGCCGGACTGGCGGCTGCGGAAGGAGGCACACCGCGCGAGCCTGCCGAAAAAGCCCGCGCGCTCGCTGCTCGTCTCGCTCGCCGACAAGGTCCACAACGCCGAGGCAGTTTCGGGCGATTTCAAGCAGAACGGCGCGGCGCTGTGGTCTTGTTTCAACGGCGGCGAAGCCGGAACGATCTGGTGCTATCGGTCGCTCGCGGCGTTCTTCGAGGAGCGGCTGCCGGGCAAGCTGTAAGATCGTCTTTCGGCTTGACGCGCTGCTCGACCACGCCGACGTCGAGGCGTCCGCCGGTCGCGGCTACTCCGTGCTGCGGGTCAGCAAGGAGTGGCTGAAGAACAAGGAGCTTCGTCGCAAGCTTGGCGGTGACGCGGACTGGCTCGGAAAGCTCGCCGAGGGAGGACGCTGGCGAGGTCGTGACCGTGCTGCGCCATCACGCCGGCGCCAACGGGCGGCGGTATCGGCGGGGCGGTGCTCTGAACCTCAAATTGGTTGCACGCAGAGATAGAACCAGCTCAAATCTCTCACCAAAGCAAAATTTACCGATTCACCCTTAGCGCACAAAACTTTTGTTGGACAGATTAGGCAGTCGAGATGACGATTGATCTTCTAGACGGGCCCGCCGCGGAAGCAGAAATAAAAAAACTGATCTCAAGTTCAAAAACGCTCCAGATAGCCGTTCCGTATTGGGGGCGCGGGTCGCGGCGACGGCTGGAGCTTGACAAACTGAGAGCACAGGACGTGACAATCGTCTGCGATCTACTGAGCGGCTGCTGTGATCCGGATGAAATCAAGGCTCTGCAAGACGAGTTCGGTCGGTCGCCGGTGCTCACCTGTGACAGCCTCCACGCAAAAGTCTGGCTAACCGACAGGGGGGCCGTATTCGGTTCATCAAACGCGTCGGCGAACGGTCTTGGTCTGGAGGGAACCGAGGTGGCGCGCCTGATTGAGATGAATGCCTTGATCTCAGATCCCGCCAAACTTAACGAGCTGTCCCTTTGGTTTAACAAGACGGTTCTTCCGGCGAGCCGGGAGATCGAAAAGAGGGATCTTAAGCAGGCAAAGAACTGAGGCGACGACGCCGGAATGCCGCACCTTTGCCGACCCAAGGCAGCGCGCTCGACATCGCCGCAGTAATGCCTGAAACGTTCGCTGGCAGAGATATCTATGTCTGGAGTTATGAGTGCGTTGATCTGTCGCCGTGGGCCAAACGTGCGCTTGCGAAAGAACAAAAGAGCAGGGAAGACGTCAGCATCTCCGCTTATGGAGACGTACCAGATGTGAAGCCGGGCTCGATCATATTAGACTTTACTGTGACACTTACGAAGGATAAGCGCAAAATTGATAACATCGTTTTTGGTGTCTTCAAAATCCTAAGCGAAAAGCCTGTTGTATCAGGGGACAAAGGTTCTATTTCACTTTGTACGAAAGTAAATAGAATAGCGGACTTGAAGATTGGTGACGGGCGCGTTTGGCGAAGCGCCGCACGTAGGGCTATTCAAAAGTCGCTCACTGAAAAAGTACAAAAATCGACATCCGCGACTCACTTGCAGACTTCTCGGCAAGATATATTAAAAAATCTAAGTAACGCAAGTCTCTGCTATAATTTGAGCGGCTCGTCATTCGCTAGTGGTCCTCGGGCGTCGTGCGGATCACCGGCATGGCCTTCGGGTGAATCGGGGCGACCACGGCGTTCGGCTCCGTCGTGAGGAAGCCATAGACGTCGCAGGTCACCCCCTCCGACTTCTTCCGAACGCAGCTCGAGTTCGCCCAGAGCCCGGCGAATACGCAGAGCGGCCGGACTCTCGTCGTGCGCAAACCACACCGGGGCTTTCCTGCCCTCAGGGGTCGTCTCGTACTCCGAGAACGAGGTCACCGGGACGACGCGAGCGGTGCTCGGCCCCAAGCCACCGCCGCCAGTGTTGGGAGGCGACATTGCGGATATTGGTCGTGCCAATGTCCGGCTCCGCCTTCAGCAGCGCCTGGAAGTCGACCGGCCGCTCCTTCTTCTCCAGCGCCGCCGCGCGCTTCTTCGTCGCCGCGAAAATGGCGCGGCCGTCGGACTGGCGGATTTCCTGCGGCGAAGGCGCCGAAAAGCTGATCCGGCTAAGACCGACGTCTGATGCGCGCTTCCTGGGATGAGGCGAAGGCGCTTCAGCGGCCGCTGCCGGATGACGCCCTCATGGTCGTGGCGCGAGGGGAGAAGGAGGACGGCCCGGCCGAAGCGGCCTGACTCTCCGCCACGCCCTCGAGCGCCGTGCGCCGCAGCCCTCCGCTCGGCGTGCGGCCGCGGGACTGAACCTCGACCACACGTTCTTGCCAGCATCCAATTGGCGACGGAACGCCCGGCTCCACGTTGCTGCGAGGCCAGATCCCACTGAGCCAGCAGGCACGCCGTCGGCGTCCGTCAGCTTCAGCGAGCTGAGGCCGCTTCGCCCATCCGGATCATAGCCGGTGACACGAACGTGCCGGTCGTTGCGCATTTGATCGTGAGCCACGTCGTGTTTGGGCCTGAGCGATAGGGTGCCTCGCGCACCTTTGCGGCGATCCCCTCAGGCCCGAACTCACACGCGGCGCGATACACAGCCAGTTCATCGCCCAGCACGTGTTCGCTGAACCGTAGCGCCGGTGGCGCGCGGCCTGGCACGTCCACCAGCAGCGGGCGGCGCTCGTCGAGCGGCGGGTCGCGCAGATCATCTCCGTTCAGGTGCTGGAGGTCGAAGGCGTAGAGGAAGGCGCGCACGGCGCTCCTCGCCGCCAGCGCGGCGTGAAGCGCGAAGAAGTCCGTAATCCCGTCCGGGCGCTCCATCACGGCTTCGCCATCGATCACTGCGGAGGAGACGGGGCAGTTGTTCGAGCGCGGCCACGAATCGCCGGGATGCGCGGCGCCCCGTCGAAGCCGTTCTTCGTGAAGATCCCAACCTGACCGCCATTTATGCGGCGTTGCGCGCGGTAGCCGTCGTGCTTGATTTCGAACTGCCATCGGCGGTCGCTCGGCGCCTTCAACCGAAGCGTCGGCTTGCAGGGCGGGATGAACTCGGTCCGGAAGAGCTCCGCCTGACGAGGATCGCGGCGGATCAGCGGCAGGCTTGAGATGGCTTCGCACAGAGGCTCGGTGGAGCGCTTGGTCGAGCGTGGCGGGCGCGGCGGCTTGGCCATGCGCCAACGATGAAGGCCAGGGCTTGCGACCCGGTGGGGTCAGCTCCCGGCTGCGCCTTCTCAGCGGCGAGCGCCGCCGCGCCTCGGGCGCCCTCCGCGCCACTCCGGCCGACCCGACAACGCCATCAGCCGTCGCAAGCCGGGCATAGGCTGAACTCACCCACGGTTCCGAGAGCGGGATTGAAGAGATTGTGGCAGTGGCGGCAGCGCTCGGTCATGAGCCCGCGGCGATCCCATGCCCGGCCGGCGTCGCGCGCCAGCTCCCTTTGCCTGCGCCTCTCCAGTTCGGCCTTCACTTCCTCTTCCGTGAATGACATCGCCGCTTTCCCGGGTTGCGAGCGAATAATGCCTCAATCTGCGGAACCGCGCGGCTTGGGAGCAGATGTTCCCATCATCGCCGCTCTCGCTACCGCCATAGCTTCATTGGCTGCGCCACTCCGGCCGATCGGCCTTCCTCAGCTTGGGCCACGGCTTGGCGTGACCTTCACATACGAGGATCGCACCCACGTCCTCCCCTCCACGTAGAGCGCCGCGACCGTCCGGCCGTAGCGATCGGCGCACTTGCGGACGATCTCCGGCTCACGGCCTTCAGCAGCGCCGCCAGCCTGTCCCGCGCAGCCTCCGCCCTCGCGTCTCCGTCGATCACGCGCACCTCCGGCTTCGCCTCCTTCGCTACCTTCCGACAGAAACGCGCCGTCGCATTGCGTCGCCCAGGCGCAGGCTGCCATGACGAGGCGGGTCAGAGAGCTGGTTTGCAACTCACGGAAGCTCTCGGTGAGCGACTGGGCGTGCGAACGCGCGTTACCAGGTCGGGAGCAGGATAGACCCGAAGGGGTGTTTTCCAGCCGCTCCGGCGTCTCGCGTAGTGCTGCGTCGCCGTCTTTGTCGTCTTGTGACCAGCAAGCGCCGCGACCTCCTGAGGCGTCATCGAGCGCTTCGCCGTGGCGAGCATCTGGTGACGCAATGTGTAGAGCGACACCCTCGGGATCATCAGCGTTTCGCAGGCCCGGGTGAGCGCCTTGGAAAGTCTGGCATGAAGCCTCGACCAGGATCCTGCGGCGCCAAGCAGGCGCCGGAAAAGAGCCAAAAATCCTTTCAGCGCCAGGATTTCCGCCCCAGGGTTATCGCGCAGATCAATCGTCCGGCGGGCGGCGATCCCGCGCCCGTTCGTCGCCTTCGCGCAGCGGACGTGCAGCACCCGATGTCCGACGGACGCCTCCGCATATTCTGCCGGCCTCAGACCAAGCTGCGGGCCGAAGTGCATGAAACCGCCGAGCAGTATCGCCACCTCGCTCTTCTTCTTCGCAAGGTGATTGCGAAGCGCCCGCTGCTCGGCTTCCAGGAGCGATTTGCGTTTCTTGGCGCTGGCGCGAGGCGGAAGCCCCGCGGGCCGGCGCCTCGGCCGCCCCTCGGCCTTAGCTTGCTCAAGTGTGGAGTTGAGCGATCTGGCTTCCCTGGGGTCGACCAACCGGTTCGAGGCGGCCCACTCAACGACGCCGAACAGGGACGCCCGGTATGCCGAGATGGTGTTCTTCTTCCACTCGCAATCGCGTTCAACGAACCAGTGAATGACCTCGGCGATCCGCTTTCCGGTCGGCGTTTCCGACAGTTGGCCTGCCTGCTTGAACAAGGATCGGGCGTGTCTGGCGTAGGTCGCCAGTGTTGACGCTTCCCGCGTTCGTGCATCGCCAGTGAGGTCTCTGCGCCCAGGGGTGAGGTCATCGAACCGGAACGGTGAACTCCTGCCGTCGTCTTTTGCACGCATCGGCCGCTGAACTCCTCAAAATCTCCTGTTAGTCGGACAGGATCAGGAAGCACGGAAAGCCACAAACGGCGTCTTCAGACGGAACGATCAGGGCAGCGGGCGGCTTGGCGTTGGGCCTATTCGGCATCCTGGAGGATTCGAGCAACCGCCCGTTCCAGCAGCGCCTGGATGGTGACCCCGGTCTGCGCAGCGAGAACCTTGAGCCTGCGGTGTTCTGCGGGGCCCGCCGAACCAGGATCTGCTTCTTCTTGGTGGAGGTCGCCGTCGGCGCATGATCGAGACCAGCGAAGCCGTCGCTCTCGTCAGGCTCGAAGCTGACGATGTCCGGGAGGGGTGTCCGACCGGTCATGCTCCGATCCTCAGATCAACGCCGCCGAGTTTGAGATCCGACCAGAGATGCTCGTACTCGACGGCGGATTGGCCGCCCGGCTGGAACTCGCTGGCGCCTAGGCCGCCCGCGCTCGCATAAACGATCGCCACACGCTGCGTGATCTGGCGGGACCAGAGCCTCTGGCCGACTGGCGCGAGCGCCATGCGGGTTTCTCTCACCAGCGGCGAATCCTGATCATCCCGCCGGGGAGGCGCGCAGTTGATGAAGGCGCCGTAGCTCTTCTTCAAAGACCGGATCAGTTCAAACGTCGCGCGAGTGGCGCCGAGGTCGAAGGGCGCCGGCCGGACCGGCACCAGAACGAGGTCCGCGACCTCCAGTCCCGCCAACGATTCAAGATTGCGGGTCGGAGGGGTGTCGACGATCAGATACTCGAAGACGCCGCGCTCGCGTTCACGCGCGATCGTGCGCTTCAACCCGGCCGCACTGCAGGCGCGCCCCGGAACGTCCGCCGCTGGCCTCGCTCGCGACCACGCAAGAACCGAACGCTGCGGATCGAGATCGAGAACGCCGACGCGCGCGCCGGCGCGCCGGCGAGATTGGCGGCGGTGGTGGATTTTCCGCAGCCGCCTTTGGTCGAGAAAATCGTCAGGACCTTCGTCATCGCGGTGCGACCCGAATGACGTCAGCAAGGGCGCCGAGGAGGCGCCGGGCGACACGTGGACATGTCATCGCGGGGGCCGTCCGCGCGCTCGGCGCGCCTTCGAGAGGGCGTCGAAGTCGAGCCCAAGGAACACCGATCGGTCGAGGCGAGGATCGAGTTCCAGCCTTGCGAGCTTCACGCACTGCTCGTGTGACAGCGATCGGAAGCCATATAGTTCGTGCTCGTCCAACCCCACCGCATGGCCCGCCTGAAGACGGCGCGTGCGTCCGTCGACGTTCTTGCTCCGCATCGTCGCGATCGCGTCCCCGCGCAGGCTGTGAAACACTTCGGTGTTCCCTCCGGCCGCTCCTGCCCGCTTGAGCAGTCGGTTTACAAGCTGGCTCATATACTTGGCTGGATCTGACCGTTCGTGTGCGGCGGCGAACAGCCATCTGTCCTCCTGCGCCCGCGCCCACTCGATGAAGCCGATCTCGTCGAGGAACTCGTGCAGAACGAAGAACGTCATCGAGTCCTGGGTCTTGATCGGAGCCCGCCGCCACCGCTGGCCGTCGAAGACGATGCCGGCGGTCTGCGCGACCCAGACGCCGTCGCGGTTCCGGATGTCGGAGCCGCGGAGATAGAGCAGCAGCCCGAGCCGGCGGCTCGTCAGACCCGCCAGGAGCGGCAGCATCGCCGTGTCGAGGCACCCTGACGCGACGCCAAGCTCGAAGCACTTGTTGAGGACATCGAGCGTGATCTCCGCGCGGGGTTTCGACATCGCGAGGGTCGCCGGGTAGCGCAAAACGCCCCGGGCGAACGGATCGTGGTACTCATGATCCGCCATCCCGAACTTCATCATCGTCTTGATGGCGCTGACGTAGCCGTCCCTCATCGTCTTTTCGGCCAGCGGCTTTCGAGGCTGTTCGCCGTCCCTGGGCTCGAGGATCCTGCGTTCGTCTCGGCGATGATGGCCGCCGCGTTCCAGTCACCCTTCGCCTGGCGCTTCGTGGTGTTGGACGGCCAGAACTGCATCCGGTTCACGTAGGTCTGCCGGTCCCTGAAGAAGTATTGGTCGACGGGCTTGTCGCCGATGATGTCCAAAAACGTCTTGAGCCTCAGCTTGAGCGTCTGGAGGTCCGACTTGCTCGCGCTGCCGGCTTCCCGCGACGTGATGTATTCGTTGGCGACCTGGCTGAAGAGCGGGGCCTCATTGCATTTCGGCTGGGCCGCCGGGTCTCGTTCGCACCGAAAGGCGGCGGCCTGCGGGGACAGATCCGCGGGAGAGGTCGCAGCAAACACGGCGCTCGCCTTCGCAGGGTCGGGCGCATGGTTCAGGACGCCCTGCAGCGCGCTGCGGATCATCGCGTCCGCGCTGGCGATCACGACCGGATTGCCCGTCGGCCCGCGCCCGGTTTCGGCCTCGACGAGGCGGAGCGTGTCGAGCGCCGATCCCAGCCCGTGCGCGAACTGGAGGGCCGATGACGGGTCGGCCACGGCCTTGTCCAGGCCGGCCTGGCATGCCGCCATGACCTGGGCGACGAGGTCGCCCTCCTTTGTGCTGTGCTCCTGCCCGATCATCCTGAACTCCTCATGTCGGCGGGCGGCCGCTTCGAACACCGCCTGGCACAGCAGGGCGAGGCGGCCGCCGATCCGCGCCGGATCGCCGAGGAATCGGTCGCCGAGCGGGTACCGCAAAATCGTCCGCTGAGAACGCGATCCTGTCGAATCCGCTGAGATGAGAGCGGTCGGGAGGCGGATCTGGAAACGCCAGCCGTTTTCGGCGCGCGTAAGGTAGGCGCTACGCCGCTTCGGGCGCGCCGGCGAGGCCCCGCAGCTCCTGTTGCGAGCGGCGGGGCCGTCCTGGGACGGTTCATCGGCGCCGCCGGCGCCTGGTACACCTGGTGGTACAATTGCAGAAGAGGCCACGACATGGACGCCTTGTATGGCGTCGCCAGGCGCGAACGAGTCCCTGATTTCTCAGGGATTTTTTGCGGCTCGGCTGTCGGGGCTAAATGGCGGAGAGGGTGGGACTCTGCCCCAACGGCTCCTGACCCAAGAAAATCAACGGTTACAAACGTCGGTTACGGCATCATGTGTACCACTAGTGTGTACCTCCCTGCAAGGATCCGTTCTGCTGGCCAGTTCTCCCTGATCGGTAGGGGCCGGTCGGGCCGCCACAGCCGGGTGGGCCGGGCGCAGTGCGGCTGATTAACGCCGCCGCCGCGACGCCTGGTACGACGG
>JAEZHP010000104.1 GCA_023416515.1 Pseudomonadota bacterium
GGGCAGCCGCGCGCGCAGTCCGTGCCGCGACGGGCGCACTCCGCTGCGGGGCCGTCTGAGCGACAGGCTCGGCGCGTTCCTCCGCGGGGGCGGCGGTTTCGGCCGCCACCGGCTCCGGCGCAGGTGCGACCGCTTCGGGGACGACGACAGGCGCGGGCGGCGCGTCAACGACAGCCGCAGCGTCCTGTGCGAAGGCCTGGGTGGACGAGAGGGCGATGACGGCGGCAATCGCCGTCATTCCCGGGCGAAGCACTTTGTTTCGGTAGGTCATGCCGAAAGGATCGTATCGGCCCCGAATCAGGTTCCGGATTTTCCGACGAGCCGCGTTAACCAATCGGTGAGCCGAACTGGCGTTGGATTTTTTCAGGACGCTAAACCGCCGACCTACCCGGACATAACGCGCACGCAACGATCTCTGGACAGCCCGGCATCCTTGGTGAACGGTGAGGCCATGCCTCACTTCCTCCTCAGCTACGAACTGGCGCCGGATTATCTCGAGCGCCGCCCCCTGTTTCGCGACGATCACCTCGCGCTCGCCTGGAAGGCCGCCGGCGCGGGCGCCCTGTTGCTCGGCGGAGCGGTAGGCGATCCGGTCGAGTCCGCGCTTCTCCTGTTCACCGATGCCGAAGCCGCCGAGGCCTTCGCCGAGTCCGACCCCTATGTCCGTGAAGCCCTGGTCCGCAGCTGGCGGGTGACCCCCTGGGCGACCGTGGTCGGGCCGAACGCCGACAATCCGGTTCACCCGGCGAGCTGAGGAGCGCTAGCGGCCGCCGCGCTTGCCGCCCATCCGGATCGCCTTCTGCTTGCCGAAGCGGGTCTTTCGGGTGCCCGGCTTGCCCTCGGTCGAGTTGCCCAGCACCGGCGCTCGGCGCTGGTGGTCGGGCAGGCCGAGCTCGTCATTCTCGAGCTTGCGGATCTCGTCGCGCAGACGCGCCGCGGTTTCGAACTCGAGGTCCGCGGCCGCCTTGCGCATGCGCGCCTCGAGGTCCTCGATATAGCCACGCAAATTGTGGCCGACGAGGTGCGGCGCGTCTTCGTCGCCGGTCTCGACCATCACACTGTCGCGGTTGCTGACGTCGGCGAGGATGTCGCTGATATCGCGCTTGATCGTCTGCGGGGTGATGCCGTGTTCTCGGTTATACTCCTCCTGCTTCTCGCGGCGGCGGTTGGTCTCGTTGAGCGCGCGCTCCATGCTCCGGGTGATCCGGTCGGCATAGAGGATGACCTTGCCCTCCACGTTGCGCGCGGCGCGCCCGATCGTCTGGATGAGCGACGTCTCCGAACGAAGGAAACCTTCCTTGTCGGCGTCGAGGATCGCGACGAGGCCGCATTCCGGAATGTCGAGGCCTTCGCGAAGAAGGTTGATCCCGACCAGCACGTCATAGACCCCGAGCCTCAGGTCGCGGATCAGCTCGATACGCTCCAGGGTCTCGACGTCGGAGTGCATGTAGCGCACCCGAAGCCCGGCCTCGTGGAGATATTCGGTGAGGTCCTCCGCCATTCGCTTGGTGAGCGTCGTGACGAGGGTGCGGTAACCCTTGGCTGCGGTCGCCTTTGCTTCCTGGATGAGATCCTGGACCTGCTCCTCGACCGGCTTGATCTCGACCGGGGGATCGATGAGCCCGGTCGGTCGGATGACCTGCTCGACGAACACGCCGCTGGTCTGGTCCATCTCCCAGGGGCCCGGAGTGGCCGACACCGCGACGGTCTGGGGGCGCATCGCGTCCCATTCGTTGAAGCGAAGCGGCCGGTTGTCGATGCAGCTCGGAAGCCGGAAGCCATATTCGGCGAGAGTGATCTTCCGCCGGTGGTCGCCGCGCGCCATCGCCCCGATCTGGGGCACGGTCTGGTGGCTCTCGTCGACGAACAGAAGTGCGTTGTCCGGCAGATATTCGAACAAGGTCGGCGGCGGCTCGCCTGGAAGCCGGCCGGTAAGGAAGCGCGAGTAATTCTCGATACCCGCGCATGAGCCGGTCGCGGCGATCATCTCCAGGTCGAAATTGGTGCGCTGCTCCAAACGCTGGTGCTCCAGCAGCTTGCCCTCGGCCTCCAGCTCCTTGAGCCGCTCGGAAAGCTCGTGACGGATCGCCTCCATGGCCTGCTTCAGGGTCGGCCCCGGAGTCACATAGTGGCTGTTCGCATAGACCTTCACATAGTCGAGGCTCGCCACCTTCTTGCCAGTCAGAGGATCGAACTCGACGATCTCCTCGATCTCGTCGCCGAAGAAATTGATCCGCCAGGCGGTGTCCTCATAGTGGGACGGGAAAATCTCGAGATTGTCGCCGCGCACCCGGAAATTGCCTCGCGCGAAGCCCTGGTCGTTGCGCTTGTACTGGAGCGCGACGAGCTTTCGGATGATCTCGCGCTGGTCGACGGTCATGCCCTTCTTGAGGCTGAACACCATCGCCGAATAGGTCTCGACCGAGCCGATGCCGTAGAGGCACGAGACCGACGCGACGATGATCACGTCGTCCCGCTCGAGCAGCGACCGGGTGGCCGAGTGGCGCATCCGGTCGATCGCCTCGTTCACCGAGCTTTCCTTCTCGATGTAGGTGTCGGACCGCGGCACATAGGCCTCGGGCTGGTAATAATCGTAGTAGCTGACGAAATACTCGACCGCATTCTCCGGGAAGAAGCTCTTGAACTCCCCGTAGAGTTGGGCCGCGAGGATCTTGTTCGGAGCGAGGATGAGCGCTGGCCGCTGAAGCTCCTGGATCACCTTCGCCATCGTGAAGGTCTTGCCCGAGCCGGTGACTCCGAGGAGCACCTGGGTCTTCTCGTCCTGGCGCACCTGGTCGACCAGCTCGGCGATCGCCGCGGGCTGGTCGCCGGCCGGCTCGTAGTCGGAGACGAGCTTGAACGCCTTGCCGCCCTCGGCCTTCTGCGGACGGGCGGGCCGATGAGGAGTGAAATCCTGGGTCTCCGGCTCGGCGAGGCTGGTTCGGATCGTGATTGCCATTGAGCCCATATGGCCATTGCGTCGGCTCCGCGCTACCGTCCCGGGCACAACCACAAGCAGGGGAGAATAAGATGCGTTACTTGGGGTTTGTGCCTTTGGCTGCGCTTGCGGCTTGCGGGGGTGGAGCCGGAAACGAAACCAAGGCGGCGGCCCCGGACGCGTTGCGCGCCGGCCAATATGAAGTGACCGCCGAGGCGACCCAATTCCGCCAGGCGGATTCGGGCGAGGCCGCGATGAACATGGCGACGGGCTGGCGCGAGGTCCGCTCCGTCTGCATCGGCGACACGACCCCCGCCGACCTGTTCGCGGCAAACGGCCTAAACTGCCAGCGCGGCACCTCCGCATATATGCGCAGCGGCACGATCAGCTCGACCTATCGCTGCACCGTCGAAGGACGCCAGGGCGAGGCCGCTCTCACCATCAGCGGCACCTTCACCGACGACGGCTTCGAGGTCACCCGCAACCTTCGCACCGCGTTCACCGGCCAGGGCGACGTCGTCGCCGACGCCACCCTCACCGGCCGCCGCACCGGCGACTGCACTCCGGGAGCGGAAGGCGGCAACGCCTCGGCGCCAGCCAACTCCAACTAGGACGATTGCTTGCGCCCCGTTCTTCCCTTCGCCGCGCTCCTTGCTTTCGCGGGCTGCGGCGGAGGGAGCGAGGCGCCCGGCAACATGTCCGGCGACGAGGTGAAGGCCGAAGTCGCCGACGTCCGCGTGACTCCGGGCGAGTGGGAGCAGCGAACCGAGATCCTGAGCGTCGAGGGGCCCGACATGCCGCTCGAGCTCGCCGCCCGCTTCCGGCAGCCGCGACCGCCCCAGCGCTATTGCATCACGCCCGAGCAGGTCGCCCAGCCGGCGCGGGTCAGCGACGCGATCGCCCGCCCGCAGGCTGGCTGCACGATGCGCGGCTTCACCATGCAGGGCGGGCGGATGGAGGGGGCCATGGCCTGCCGGGAGGGCTCGGCCGCCCAGGTCAGCACCATGATGAGCGGGACCTATTCACCGGAAAGTTTCGACTATAGGTCGCGCATCGAGATGCCGCCGCCGATCGGCGACGGCGTCGTCCGGATCGAGGCGCGGATCACCGGCAGGCGGATCGGGACGTGCCCGGCGCAGACACCTGGGGAGGGCAAAGAATGATCGGTTACGTCACGCTGGGCACCAACGACCTGGAGCGGGCGCGCGCCTTTTACGACGCGCTTCTTGCGGAGATCGGCGCCAAGCGGCTTCTGCAGCTTCCGCATGGTTTCACCATGTGGGGGACGGCGATGAACCGGCCCGGCCTCGTCGTCACTCCGCCTTATGACGGCGAGCAGGCGGTGCCCGGCAACGGCAACATGGCCGCTTTGGTGGTCGATAGCCGCGAGAAGGTCGAGCGGCTTCACGCCAAGGCGCTCGAGCTCGGCGGGACTTGCGAGGGAACGCCTGGCCTTCGCGGGCCCGAGGAGCTCGGCCAGTATTTTGCTTATTTCCGGGACCTCGACGGCAACAAGCTCGCCGTGTTCAGGATCGGCCCGGCCTGAGCCGGCTTACTGACCCGCCCGGGGCAGGATGGTGAAGCCCGCGGGCGCGCGGTCCTCGCGATGCTCGTCATGATATTTGTCCATGACGACCGTGAAGCGGCCCGGCGCGGCGCCTCCGCAGTCGAGCGCATAGCCGTCGACCAGGGATCCGAACGCTCCCGGGCCCATCGACTCCGGCTGGCCGATGCGCGGCGCGCTTCCGTCGCCGCAGCGAAGGCGGGCGAGATAGGCCTGCTCGCCCTCCGGACCGCCGACTCGCACCGGATTGTCCATCGTGCCGAGCGGCCGGCTCTGGGCCGCGGCGATCGCAGCCTCTTCTTCCGACAGGCCGGCGGCGAGGCCCTGGAGCATCTGCTGAGGAGCGGTGGTGCGCTGGCCGATCGGCGGGCTCGCGGTTTGCGTGGACGCGGCCAGGGCGGCGGCGATGAGCGCGGCAAGGGACATATCTTCTCCGGGGATTCGACTTTCGCCGAATGACTTAGCCGATCGGCGGCTGCCCCGCTAGCGACGGCTCAGCGACGCGGCGCAGGCGTCCCGGTCGGCGTCACGGCCGTCGGGCAGGCGAGCGTCGGCATGGGTCGACACCTGCTCGCCGCCGCGCCGCTGCGCGTAGAGATAGAGGTCGAGGACGCAGGAGGTCCCGGTGAACTGCAGCTTGCGCGCCGAGCCTTCGTGAATGTCGAGGGCCGGCCGTCCGAACAGCGCGATCAGGCTTGATGCGGTGCGGCCCATCAGCGGGTCGTCGGGATCGACGACCGGGTGGCCGGCCTGCGGACCCGGCCGCTCCGTCACGGGCGGCGTCGGCCGTCCGGGCCCAACGCAGCCGGCGAGCAGCGCAAGCATCCCCGCCACTGCCAATCTTCCTGCCGTCCGACCCATGTTCCTGCTCCTCGATTGGTTCCTAGGAATCACGAAGGAGCGCCGGCCGCAAGGCCGTTCCCATCGCACTTCCGGGGGGCTAAGCCTCGGCCATGGCCCAGCTCCACCCCTTCCACCTCGCCTTTCCAGTCGATGACCTCGCCGCCGCGCGCCGCTTCTACGGCGATCTGCTCGGCTGCCCGGAGGGGCGAAGCTCCGACCAGTGGATCGACTTCGATTTCTTCGGCCACCAGATCGTGGCCCATCTCGCCCCGGGCCGAGCCGGCCGCGAGGCAAGCAACGAGGTCGACGGCGACGACGTGCCGGTTCCGCATTTCGGGATCGTCCTTCCGCTCGCCGAGTGGGAAAAGGTCGCCGAGCGGCTTCAGGATGGCGCCGTCGATTTCATCATCCCGCCGACCATCCGCTTTGCCGGCCAGCCCGGCGAGCAGGCGACGATGTTCTTCCTCGATCCCTCCGGCAATGCGCTGGAGCTCAAGGCGATGCGCGACCCGGCGAACCTGTTCGCCAAATAGCGATCAGCACGGGTTGATGTTGCCGTACTGGCCGTTCCAGTAGAGCAAGGGCGACACGTCCTCGCGGACGCACACGTCCTCGATCACTCCGATGAAGATCGAGTGAGTCCCGAACTGGTGATGGTCGATTCGCCGGCACAGGATCGAGGCCTGGGCGTCGATCAGCCGCGGCGGAAGATCGGGTGACAGCTCCCAGCCTTCCGCGAAGCGCCTTCCCTCCTCGCGCCGGTCGGCGAACATCCGGGCGATGTCCTCCTGGTCGCGGTGGAGGATGTTGACCCGGAAATTGGCGAGGTCCGCCATCGACGCGTGGACCGCGGCCGCGCGGTTGATGCAGGCGAGCAGGCTCGGCGGCTCCATCGACAGCGATGACACCGCGGTCGCGGTGATTCCGAGCGGCTGGCCGTCGACGGTGATGCTGATCACGTTCACCGTCGCCGCGACCCTGCGCATCGCCCGGCGGAACTGGCCGATGACGTCGTCGTCCTCGCCGTTCATGCCTCGAACCGCATCTCGTAGCCGACCAATATCTCGCACACCCAGCGCGCCGCGGTGAGCGCGGTGATCTCGCCGACGTCGAGCGACGGGTCGAACTCGGTGAGGTCGACGAGCGCAACCTTGGGATGAGCTGCGAGGATCCGCGCCGCGAGGAAGAAGTCGTTGACGTTCATCCCGCCCGGCCGGGCGCCGGGCGCACCTGGGCACTGGCTTCGGTCGATCACGTCGATGTCGAAATCGACGATGATCCGCTCGACATGGCCGAGATGGTCGAGCGCGTCGTCGACGATGTTCGCGATGTCGTCGCGGTGGACCATGTCGATGTCGATGACGTCGATCCCGGCCGCGACCGCGTCCTCATGCATCTTCGCCGTGTTGGCGAAGGGCGCCAGCCCGATCTGGCAGATGTTGCGCCCGGGCAGCCCGTCCTCGAGCAGGCAGCGCACCGGATTGCCGTTGAGCGGGCCGTTCTCGGTACCGCGCATGTCGAAATGGGCATCGAGCGTGATCAGCCCGACCTCGCTCAGCGGCACTCCCAGGCCATGCGCCGCCGGCCGGGTCACCGCATTGTTGCCGCCGAGAAGGATGGTGAGCGGATGGGTCGAGGTCGCCAGCGCGACCGCGTTGCGGATCGTCGCGAAGCCGTCGGCGGGCATCAGCCCGTTCACCGGCAGGTCGCCGAGGTCGGTCACTTGGCGATGCAACTCCTCACCCGACAGGAGGTCGTAGCTGCTGAACCGGCGAAGGGCCTGGCGGATGGTGGCGGGCGCGAGGTCGCAGCGGCCGGGGGTGACCGACCCGGCCTCCATCGGCGCTCCGATCAGCGCGACCTCCGCGGATTCCTCGTTTCCGATCAAGTCGGTGATGCGGGGCCAGTCGCTCATCCCTTGGCGCTTATCCCCGTCTCGTGCCAAAGGCGAGTGCATGTGGGATTTGGTGCTTACCGACTGCAACATCGCGACCATGGATCCGGCCGTGCCGGGCGCGTTCGGGGCGATCGAGAATGGCGCGATCGGGGTGATCGACGGGCGGATCGTCCAGGTCGGCCGCCGTTCGGAGATCGCCGGCTCGCGCGCCAAGCGAGTCGAGGCTCTAGGCGGCGCCTGGGTCACTCCGGGCCTGATCGACTGCCACACCCATCTCGTCTTCGGCGGCAACCGTGCCAACGAGTTCGAGATGCGCCTCGAGGGCGCGAGCTACGAGGAGATCGCCAAGGCCGGCGGCGGGATCGTCTCCACAGTCTCCGCGACCCGCTCGGCGAGCGAGGACGAGCTGGTCGAGCAGGCGCTTCCGCGGCTGGAAGCGCTGATGCGCGGCGGGGTCACCACCATCGAGATCAAGTCGGGCTACGGCCTCGACAAGAAGACCGAATTGAAGATGCTCAAGGCGGTGCAGGCGCTCGGCCGCGACCGCGCGGTGCGCATCGCCCCCACCCTGCTCGCGCTCCACGCGCTTCCGGCCGACTATAAGGACCGGCGCGAGGCCTTCGTCCGCCTCGCCACCGACGAGATCATCCCGGCGGCCAAGGCGCAGGGCCTCGCCGAAGCGGTCGACGCCTTCTGCGAAGGGATCGGCTTCACTCCGGGCGAGGTGCAGGAAGTGTTCGAGGCCGCCGCCGCCGCGTGCCTGAGGATCAAGCTCCACGCCGAGCAACTCAGCAACTTGAACGGCGCCGCCCTCGCCGCCCGCTACGGAGCGCTCTCCGCGGACCATCTCGAGCATCTCGACGAAGCCGGCGCCGAGGCCATGGCCCGCGCCGGGATGGTCGGCGTCCTCCTCCCCGGCGCCTTCTACGCGCTCAAGGAGACCCGCAAGCCGCCGGTCGACCTCCTGCGCAAACACAAGGTGCCGATGGCGGTCGCGACCGACTGCAACCCCGGCACCTCGCCCGTCCTGTCCCCGACGCTGATGCTCAGCATGGCCTGCACCCTGTTCGGCCTCACGCCCGAGGAAGCGCTCGCCGGAATGACCCTCAACGCCGCGCGTGCCCTCGGGCGCGAGGACGAAATCGGCTCGATCACCACCGGCAAGGCCGCGGACCTGTGCGTCTGGAACGTCACCCGCCCCGCCGAACTCTGCTACTGGATCGGCCTGCCGGGCCCGCAGCGGCGGTTCTTTGGAGGCGTGGAGACTATCCCCTAGGCCGGCTTGCCTGAGCTTGTCGAAGGCCACTCCTTCTCTTTACAGCCGCCCAAGAAGAAGCGGGCTTTGACAAGCTCAGCCAAGCCGGATTGAGAAATGAGCAACAGACGCGACAACAGCCGCACCATCCGTGCGCGCACGGGGCCCGACATCAAGGCGAAGTCCTGGACCACCGAGGCCGCGGTCCGAATGCTGATGAACAACCTCGATCCCGCTGTGGCCGAGGCGCCGGAGAGCCTCGTCGTCTATGGCGGCATCGGCCGGGCGGCTCGCGACTGGGAAAGCTTCGACCGCATCGTCGAGACTCTGGAGCGGCTCGAAGGCGACCAGACCCTTCTCGTCCAGTCCGGCAAGCCGGTCGGCGTGTTTCGCACCCATCCGGATGCGCCGCGCGTGCTCATCGCCAATTCGAACCTGGTGCCCAAATGGGCGACCTGGGACCATTTCAACGAATTGGATCGCAAGGGCCTCATGATGTACGGCCAGATGACGGCCGGCAGCTGGATCTACATCGGCACGCAGGGCATCGTCCAAGGCACCTACGAGACCTTCGCCGAGATGGGCCGCCAGCATTTCGGCGGCGACCTTTCGGGCAAGTGGATTCTCACCGCGGGCCTCGGCGGAATGGGCGGCGCCCAGCCGCTCGCAGCGGTCATGGCCGGCGCTCACTGCATCGCGATCGAGTGCCAGGAGAGCAGCATCAGCAAGCGTCTGGAGACGCGCTACCTCGACAAGCGCGCGACCAGCATCGACGAGGCGCTTGAGATCATCCGCACCGCGACCGAGCCGACCTCCGTCGGGCTGCTCGGCAACGCCGCGGAGATCCTGCCCGAGATGGTCAGGCGCGGCATCCGCCCTGATGCGCTGACCGACCAGACCTCCGCCCACGACCCGGTCAACGGCTACCTCCCGATCGGCTGGACCGTCGACCAATGGATCGCCAAGCGCGAGAGCGATCCCAAGGCGGTCGAGGAAGCGGCGCGCAAGTCGATGGCGGTCCATGTCGAGGCGATGCTTGCCTTCAAGAACATGGGCGTTCCGACCTTCGACTATGGCAACAACATTCGCCAGGTCGCCAAGGACGAGGGCGTCACCCACGCCTTCGACTTCCCCGGCTTCGTGCCCGCTTATGTGCGGCCGCTCTTCTGCCGAGGCGTCGGCCCGTTCCGCTGGGTGGCCCTGTCCGGCGACCCTGAGGACATCTACCGCACGGACCAGCGCGTGAAGGAACTCATCCCCGACGACGCGCACCTCCACCGCTGGCTCGACATGGCCCGCGAGCGGATCGCCTTCCAGGGCCTGCCCGCGCGCATCTGCTGGGTCGGGCTTGGCCAGCGCCACCGGCTCGGCCTCGCCTTCAACGAAATGGTCCGCACCGGCGAGGTGAAGGCCCCGATCGTCATCGGCCGCGACCATCTCGACAGCGGCTCGGTCGCCTCGCCCAACCGCGAGACCGAGGCGATGATGGATGGCTCCGACGCCGTGTCGGACTGGCCCCTTCTCAACGCCCTCCTCAACACCGCATCCGGCGCGACCTGGGTGTCGCTCCACCATGGCGGCGGAGTCGGCATGGGCTATTCGCAGCATGCCGGAATGGTCATCGTCGCCGACGGCACCGACGAGGCCGCGCGCCGGCTCGAGCGCGTGCTGTGGAACGACCCTGGCACCGGAGTCATGCGCCACGCCGACGCCGGCTACGACATCGCCATCGACTGCGCCCGCGAACAGGGCCTCGATTTGCCGATGGTCTCCTCCCCAGCCCGTTCGGGCTGAGCCTGTCGAAGCCCTGCTTTTCTTGATGTGCTGAGCTAGGAAGAAGGAGAGGCCTTCGACAAGCTCAGGCCGAACGGAGTTTGTTGTGACTATCGACCTCAACCCCGGCTCGATCCCGCTCGCGACCCTGCGCGACGCCTGGGCCGGCGCCCCCGTCGCGCTCGCAACCACCGCCTGGGACGCGGTGCGCGCTTCCGCGGCGGCCGTCGGCGCGATCGTGAAGAGCGGCCGCACCGTCTACGGGATCAACACCGGCTTCGGCCTTCTCGCCCAGACCCGGATCCCGGCCGAGCGCCTTGCTGAGCTCCAGCGCAACCTCATCCTCTCGCACAGCGCCGGCCTCGGAGCGCCGCTGAGCGCGCAAGTCGTCCGCCTGATGATGGGCCTGAAAGCCATCGGCCTCGGCCGAGGAATGAGCGGAGTCCGCCCCGAAGTCGTCGAGCGGATCCTCGCGATGGTCGAAGCCGACGCGCTCCCGGTCATCCCGAGCCAGGGCTCGGTCGGCGCCTCGGGCGACCTCGCGCCGCTCGCTCACATGAGCGCCGCGATGCTCGGCGAAGGCCGCATCACCCTGCGCGGCGAGGACCTGCCCGCCGCCGAGGCGCTTCAGAAGCTCGGCCTCGATCCGCTCGTGCTCGGCCCCAAGGAGGGCCTGGCGCTGATCAACGGCACCCAGGCCTCGACCGCGATCGCGCTCGACACATTGTTCGCCGCCGAGCGCGTGTTCGGCGCCGCGCTAGTCTCGGGAGCGCTGTCGACCGACGCCCTGAAAGGCACCGACGTCGCCTTCGACCCGCGCATCCACGCGGCGCGCGGCCAGAAGGGGCAGATCGCCGTCGCCGAGATGCTTCGCGGCCTTCTCGCCGGCAGCGAGATCCGCCACAGCCATGACGACTGCGCCAAGGTGCAGGACCCCTACAGCTTCCGCTGCCAGCCGCAGGTGATGGGCGCGAGCCTCGACCTGCTGCGCAACGCTGCCGCGGTCCTCGAGATCGAGGCCAATGCGGTCACCGATAATCCGATCATCTTCGGCGAAGACGGCCTGTCGGGCGGCAATTTCCACGCCCAGCCGGTCGCCTTCGCAGCCGACACCCTGACCATGGCCCTGTGCGAGATCGCTTCGATATCCGAACGGCGCACGGCCGTCCTCGTCGACCCAAAGATGAGCGGCCTTCCGCCCTTCCTGATTGCCGACAGCGGAGTGAATTCCGGCTTCATGATCGCCCAGGTCTCCGCCGCTGCCCTGGTTTCCGAGAACAAGTCGCTGGCCTGGCCGGCAAGCGTCGACACGGTGCCGACCTCGGCTGGCCAGGAGGACCATGTCTCGATGGCCACCCATGCCGGCGTGAAGGCGCGCCGGGTCGCCGGCAACGCCGCCGGAGTCATCGGAATCGAGCTTCTTGCGGCGGCGCAGGGCATCGACTTCCACCGCCCGCTCAAGAGCTCGCCGCCGCTCGAACAGGCGATGGCCGCGATCCGCGCTTCGGTGCCCTTCTACGACAAGGACCGCTACATGGCCGACGACATCGCCTGGGCTCAGCGCTCGGTGCTCGAAGGCGCCTTCGACGTCGGCCAGGACGTCCTAGTGCGGCACTGACCAGGCCACGGTTGTCAGGATGGCGGCCAAGAAGCCGACGAACAGAAGCCCGAGCAATCCGACGATGATGCCGAGAATGATCCCGCCGACGCTCATGATGTAGGGCGAGCGGTCGGCGAGGTGCTGGCCCAGCCGCTTGCCCTTGACCCCGAAGATGATCGCCGGGATCGCCGCGATCAGGCCCAGCGGCCAGAAAAAGAATCCGATCCCGCCGCAGACCAGCGAGATGATGGCATAATTGGTCGCCTGCCGCGAAGCCTCGCTCTGCGGCGACTGATAGCCGGTGGCGACGGGTCCGCTGGGCGCGAGCATGAAGATGTCGGAGGGTCGATCGCCGACCATCTCGAAGTCGACGTCCCTGCCCGCCATCGGCTCCTCCGGCGACCGCCAATCGCCGCGCTCGAACGTCCGTCGCTGGCCGCTCGTATCGCTGATGATGCCGGTCCTTGCCGCGGGGTCCCAGTGGATGATCGTGCCGCGCATTTCCCCCGCCTCCCGAAAGCCATTTAGCGGACGCTAGCCCAAGGCAGTCGCGAGAGGAACCGGGGGGTCAGGCCGTTCCGCCCTGCTCTTCGGCCGCGGCCATCAGGTCCATGAGGTTGCGTGCCGCCTCCCGGTCCGCCTCCTCCTTGAACGCGACGTCGAGGTCCGGCGCCTCGCCGAGCGTGAACAGCAAGGCCCACAAGGCGAAGCGGCGCGCGCGATCGGTCTCCAGGCCGAGATCGACCTTCATCCGGTCGACCCCGGCGGTAAGCACTTCGGGTGACAAGGCCGCCAGATCGGTGGTTCCGAAATAACGCTGGAGCTGGTCGTCAAAGGTCATTGCGCCACCCTACTCCGCCGACGTCGAACGGTCACGCTTCGCTCCTCTTTGGCGGGAGGAGAAGAGCCGAACCTCCGCCGCACTCCTCCCCGGATCGAACATCGATCCGTCACTGCTTGCAGTGGCCCATGGCTTCATGTTCGGCCGTGCACGTGGTCGCCGGGGGCGCGGAAGGCTCCTGCTTGGGAGCCGGTCGGGCAGCGCTCGGTTCCGCCCGCGCAGGCCGATCGGCGGGCGCCTGGCTGGCCGCCCGCGGGCGCGAGGCAGGAGTGGCGGGTTCCGCCCGCGGGGCGGGAGCGGCCGCGGGCGGGGACGAACCAGTGGGGGCGTTATGCTCAGCCGAGCGAGGCGA
>JAEZHP010000169.1 GCA_023416515.1 Pseudomonadota bacterium
CCGACCTCGAGAGCGGCGAAATCGTCGTCCAGGCGGTCGAGGGCCGAAGCCTCACGAAGCTCGCGTGGAGCTATGTCGCGAGCGCCGTGAAGGCGCCGTCGCGGCACCAGGTGGTCCGGGAGTTCCGAGGGACGAAAATCCGGATCCGCACCCATCCGCGGATGCGCGTGTCGATCGACGGTGAGATCGGTCCGGAAACGCCGTTCGAAGCGAGCGTGCTGCCCGACGCAATACGCGTCGCCGCACCCGCGGAGCCTAGCCGGCCGGGTTGAATGCTCCGCCCGGCTCGCGCACTGCCTCCGCCTGCTCGCGGCATTCCTCGTCGTCCGGGCTCTCGGCCGGCTCGATCCGTTTCTTTCTCCACCCGCCGTGCAGGTACAGCGCTGCCGCCATGATGCTCGTGGCGACCATGCCGGCGGGAAAGCTGAGCCACAGCGCGTCGAGCCCGAGCGGCTCCCTGAGCCCGAAGGCGAAACCGAGCCGGACCGGGTACATCGCGATGAAAAGGATGATCAGCGGTCCCAGCACCTCGCCGTTGGCTCGCACGGTGCCGAACAGCACGAGGCTGATTCCGAAGAACAGGAACCCCCATGTGGCGATCAGCTGAATATGCTGCGCGATCGGCATCGCCGCGCTGTCTTCGCCAAGGAACAGGCCTAGCGCCGCCTTGTCGGCAACGGTCAGCAGCGCGATCAACGTTCCCGTCATCAGAAGGTTGAAGAGCACGCCCGTCCGCGTGATTTGCGACACCCGGTGCCAGTTTCCCGCGCCGATGTTCTGCGCCGCCATCGCGCTGACCGCCGCCCCCAGCGCCATCGCCGGCATCTGGACATAGGTCCACAACTGCTGAGTCACGCCATAGGCAGCGGTGACGTGCACCCCGTGCTGGTTGACCAGGCCGAGCATCGCCAGAGCCGACGAGCTGATGACGATCATCTGCAGGCCGATCGGAAAGCCCTTGGTCAGGATAACCTTGAGCAGCGTCCTGTCCGGAGACAGGAAGCGAAGCTCCGCTCCGCGAAGCCGGAGGGGGAGATCGCGGGCGTAGATATAGGCGACCATTCCGGCGAGGCTCGCGTAAGCGGCGATCGTCGTCGCCAGCGCCGAGCCACTGATCCCGAGGCGAGGCGCGGGTCCCCACCCGTTGATCAAAATCGGGTTCAGCACGATGTCGAGGCCGACGTTGAGGGCCATGAACCACAAGGGCGTCATCGAATCGCCGCTTCCGCGCAGCGCCATCATCAGCATTGTCAGCATCAGCGTCGGCGGCATCCCGATGAAGATGACGCGCAGGTAAGCGAGCGCGAGCGGCATCGCCTCGCCCGGAGTCGCGAGCATCGCCAGCAGCTGCGGCGCCGTGATCCACCCCACGACCGAGATAAGTGTGACGAGCGCCACGAAGGTGCCGATCGACGTTCCCATCACCCGCCGCGCATGGAGGATGTCGTGGCGGCCGAACGCTTGCCCGATGAGGATCGTCGCGGCCATTCCGAAGCCGAAGACGAACGCCATAAGCAGGAACATGACGAGGTTGCCGTTGGTGGTGGCGGCAAGCGCATCTTCGCCGAGGAAGCGCCCGACCCAGATCGCGTTGACCGAACCGTTGAGCGACTGGAGCACCGACGAGCCCAGCGTCGGCAGCGCGAACGCGAGCAGCGTCGGCGCGATCGGGCCAACCGTCAGGTCGCGGCGATTGCCCAATTGCGCGCGTTCCGCTCTCGCCGTCATTGCGAGCGAAGCGAAGCAATCCAGAAGCGGTTCCGAAAGCTGGATTGCTTCGTCGCCAAGGCTCCTCGCAATGACGTGCGATGCGGAGGCTAGCCGAGCCTCTCCAACGCGGCACGATAGCGTTCGGCCTCAGCCGATTTCTCCGCGTGGTCGGATCGCGCCTTCTCGACCGCTTCCGGCTTGGCGCGCTCGACGAAATTCGCGTTCGACAGCCGCGCTGCGAGGCTGTCCCGCTCCTTTTCCGCCGATTCCGCCGCCTTGCCGAGTCTCGCCTTTTCCGCGCCGAGGTCGATGACGCCGGCGAGCGGGAAGGCGATCACCTGTCCGCCGACGAGAATCTGCGCGGAGCCTTGAGGCGCCGCGTTGGCGATGCGCGCCGGCCCGACCTTCGCCATGCGGGCGACGGTCGCGCCTTCGCTGCTGATCCGCTCGGCCGTCTCGGTCGAACCGACGACGACCGGCTCCAGGGTCGCGCTCCACGGTACGTTCAGTTCGGCCCGCATCGCGCGAACTTCGGACACCAGCTCGATCAGCCACTCGATTTGCCGCTTGGCGTTGGGATCGCGCTGCGCCTCGGGCTGCGGCCACTTCGCCACGATCAGCTCGTACGGCCGCTCGCCCATCGCCGCCCACAATTCCTCGGTGATGAACGGCATCAGCGGGTGTAGCATCACCAGGATCTGGTCGAATGCCCAGGCCGCGACGCGCTTCGTCTCGTCATCGAACGCGCCTTTGACGAACTCGACGTACCAGTCGCAGAACGTGTCCCAGACGAAGTGGTAGATGGCGTTCGCCATGTCGTCGTAGCGCAGCTCGTCGAATGCGCGGTCGAGCTTCGCTAGCGTCTCCACCACCTCGCCGATGATCCAGCGGTTGACGGGAAGCTCGGCATCGGGCGCCGCGATGCTGTCCGACGCCCCGACACCGTTCATCTGCAGGAATCGCGCCGCGTTCCACAGCTTGGTGGCGAAGTTGCGATAGCCTTCGACGCGCTTTTCATCGAGCTTGATGTCGCGGCCCTGGCTTTCCATCGCCGCCAGCGTGAACCTCAGCGCGTCGGCGCCATATTTGTCGACCAGGATCAGCGGGTCGACGGTGTTGCCCTTCGACTTGGACATCTTCTGGCCCTGCGCGTCGCGGACTAGGCCGTGGAGATAGAGGGTGCGCCACGGCACCTCGCCCATGAACTCCAGGCCCTGCATCGCCATGCGTGCATCCCAGAAGAACAATATGTCGAAGCCGGAGATGAGGATGTCGCCGGGATAGTGGCGCTTCAGTTCCTCGGTCTCGTCGGGCCAGCCGAGCGTCGCGAACGGCCACAGGGCCGAGCTGAACCAGGTGTCGAGCACGTCGTCGTCCTGGCGCAGCGGCTTGCCGCCGGCCTCCGCGCTCGCCTCCTCTTGGGTTTCGGCGACGAACACCTCGCCATCGTCGGTGTACCACGCCGGAATCCGGTGGCCCCACCACAGCTGGCGCGAGACGCACCAGGGCTGGATATTTTCGAGCCAGTTGAACCAGGTTTTCGACCAGGTTTCGGGGACGATGCGGATGTCGCCGGCGCGGGTCGCCGCCATCGCCCGCTCGGCGAGCGGCTTCACGTCGACATACCATTGGTCGGTCAGCCAGGGCTCGATGACCACGCCCGAGCGGTCGCCGAACGGCGTCGGGATCACGCGGTCCTCGACCGAGATCAGCGCGCCTTCCGCTTCCAGCATCTCGACCACTTGGCTTCGCGCCTCGAACCGCTCGAGCCCAAGCAGCGCATCGGGCACCAGCCCGTCGCTCGTCTGCACGACGAAGCCCTTGCCATCGAGCATGTTGAGCATGTCGGCCGGCTTGATCCCGGCGCGCTTGCCGACCTCGAAATCGTTGAAGTCGTGCCCCGGCGTGATCTTGACCGCGCCGGAGCCGAGCTCCGGGTCGGCATGCTCGTCGGCGATAATGGGGATCAGCCGGCCGGTGATCGGCTGGCGGACATTCGTGCCGATCAGCGCCTTGTAGCGCTCGTCATCGGGATGGACCGCGACTGCCATGTCAGCGAGCATCGTTTCCGGCCGCGTCGTGGCGACCTGGATCGCGCCACTGCCGTCTTCCAACGGATAGCTCAGCGTCCAGAACTTGCCCTGGACCTCCTTGGTCTCGACCTCGAGGTCACTGATCGCGGTCTGGAATTTGGGGTCCCAGTTCACCAGCCTTTTGTCGCGGTACAGCAGCCCGCGCTTCCAAAGCTCGACGAAGGTGTGGATGACGGCGCGCTGATAGCGCTCGTCCATCGTGAACCGCTCGCTCGACCAGTCACAGGAAGCGCCTAGCCGGCGCAGCTGGCGAGTGATCTGTCCGCCGCTCTCTTCCTTCCATTCCCAGACCTTGCGGACGAATTCGTCGCGGCCGAGGTCGGCTCGGCTAATCCCCTCGGCGGCGAGGTTCCGCTCGACGACCATCTGCGTCGCGATGCCCGCATGGTCCATTCCGGCGATCCACAGCGCGTCCTTGCCGCGCATCCGTTCGCGCCGCGTGAGGATGTCCTGCGTGGTGACGTCGAGCGCATGGCCGATGTGGAGGCTTCCGGTGACGTTGGGCGGCGGCATCGCGATCGTCCACGGCGTCGCCTCCGAGCGCTCGGGACGGAACAGGCCCTTGCTTTCCCAATGCTCGTACCATCGCCGCTCGATGGCCGCAGGGTCGAAGGTTTTCGGCAGTTCGCTCATCGAGAGGCGCGGTTAGCGATGCGGCGATGCAGCGGCAACCGTAGTACCGTCATTGCGAGGAGCACAGCGACGAAGCAATCCAGTCAAACGATCTGATCGAATAGGTCCGCCCAGTCGGGATTCTGCATTTCGATCAACGCCAGCTTCCTGGCTCGGGAGCCGCCTTTGATGTGTTTCTCGCGAGCGATTGCGGCTTCCATCGTTTCCGCCAGCTCAAACCAGACCAGCTGTTTGCATCCGTATTTCTGTGTGAATCCATCCGCGACACCCTCGCGGTGTTGCCAGACTCGCTGGACGAGGTTTGAAGTCACTCCGGTATAGAGCGTGCCGTTCCGCTGATTTGCCATGATGTATACCGCGGGGTGCTTCACTGGATTGCTTCGCTTCGCTCGCAATGACGATTACGAGAGCTGCTCCAGCCTTTCGTCGGTAATCGAGCCCGGGATGATCATCACCGGGCACGCGAGCTTGCCCGAATCCTTGCCGGTGAAGTGGGCGACCAGCGGACCGGGGTCGCCGGCCGGGGCCGCGCCGAGCACCAGCGCGGCAATATCGTCGCGGTCGGCGAGATAGTCGCGAACGACCTTCACCGCGTCCCCCTGGCGAAGGACGATCGCCGGCTTGATCCCGGCTTCGTCGAAGATCTCGCCCACCGCGGAGCTGACAACGCCCTCGATTCGAAGCTGCTGCTCTTGCTCGATTGCGGCCTGGACGCCGCCCCACTGGACGAAATCCTGCGGCGCGACCACGGCTAGCACCTCGACATTGCCGGCTGTCTTGGCGGCTCGCCGAGCGGCGAAGCGAAGCGCCACCCGCGCCTCGGCACTGTCGTCGATAACCACCAGATAGGTGCGCACCGGGCGTCTTTCCCCCTTGAATTGTCGCGACGCTGCTAGAAAGCGCGTCCAAGCGCAAGCGGGACGCGATGCGCCAGTCGCGGGCTTGACCCTGAACGCCGCATTGGCTTTGTGCCCGCAGCCCTGCCGGAAGGACTCCAATGCCGATCGAGCTCAAGATGCCCGCGCTCTCTCCGACCATGGAGGAAGGCACGCTCGCCAAATGGCTGGTGAAGGAGGGCGACGACGTCAGCTCCGGCGACATCCTCGCGGAAATCGAGACCGACAAGGCGACGATGGAGTTCGAAGCGGTCGACGAAGGCAAGATCGCGAAGATTCTCGTTGCCGAAGGCACCGACGGGGTGAAGGTCGGCCAACCGATCGCGATCCTGGCGGCAGAGGGGGAGGACGTGAGCAAGGCTGCGGCTGCAAAACCCTCTCCCCCTGCGGGAGAGGGAAGCGAGGCGAAGCCGAAGCAGGGTGAGGGGGCGGCGAGACCCGCGCCTTCCCCTCCGAAGGCTGCCACCTCGCCCCCCGCCCCCTCACCCTCCGCCGCTAAAGCGGCTCCCCCCTCTCCCACGAGGGGAGAGGAAGAGAGAATTAAGGCGTCCCCGCTCGCGCGCCGGATCGCCGCCGACAAGGGGATCGACCTCGC
>JAEZHP010000044.1 GCA_023416515.1 Pseudomonadota bacterium
CTTGCCGAGGCTGGATTTTCCCGTTCTTCTTGCGGATCCAGCCGCCCTTCCACCGCTTCTGGTTCTCCCAATCCTTGGGATAGCCGATGCCGGGCTTGGTCTCGACGTTGTTGAACCAGACGTATTCGACGCCTTCGCGGTTGGTCCACACGTTCTTGCAGGTGATCGAGCAGGTATGACACCCGATGCACTTGTCGAGGTTGAGGACCATCGCGATCTGAGCACGGACCTTCATTCTGCGGCCTCCCTCGAGGCGGTTCGGCCGCCTTTAACTCCGGTCCCCCAGTCGGCGGTGCCGCCGGTGACGTTGGCACTGTCGTCGGCCGCCTTGTCGAACCAGTTGATCTCGCTCATCTTCCTGACGACGACGAACTCGTCCCTGTTGGCGCCCACGGTCCCGTAGTAATTGAAGCCGTAGGCGAGGTGCGCGTAGCCGCCGATCATGTGCGTCGGCTTCATGTTGATGCGAGTCACCGAGTTGTGGATTCCGCCGCGCTGGCCGGTGATCTGCGATCCGACCGTGTTCACCAGCTTTTCCTGGGCGTGGTACATGATCGCCGAGCCCGGCATGATCCGCTGCGAGACGATCGCGCGGGCGGTCAGCGCGCCGTTGACGTTGAACACCTCGATCCAGTCATTGTCCTCGATCCCCGCGGCCCGAGCATCGTCCTCGCTGATCCATACCGTCGGCCCGCCGCGGTTGAGGCTGAGCATGATGAGGTTCTCGGTATAGGTAGAGTGGATGCCCCATTTCTGGTGAGGCGTGAGGATGTTGAGCATGATCTCCTTGTTGCCGTTCGGGATCTTCCCGAGCACCTGAAGCACCGTCTTGGTGTCGATCGGAGGGCGCCAGGTGACGAAGCCCTCGCCGAATGCCCGCATCCAGTGATGGTCCTGGTAGAGAGACTGGCGTCCCGACAGCGTCCGCCACGGGATCAGCTCGTGGACGTTGGTGTAGCCGGCATTGTAGCAGACGTGCTCGCTCTCCAGCCCCGACCAGGTCGGCGAGGAGATGATTTTGCGCGGCTGGGCGGCGACGTCGCGGAAGCGGATTTTTTCCTCCTCCTTGCCCTCGGCGAGATGGTGATGGTCGCGACCGGTGATTTCCCCGAGCGCCGCCCATGCCTTGACCGCGACCTCGCCGTTCGTTTCCGGTGCGAGCATCAGGATGGTTTCGCAGGCGTCGATGTCGCTGTCGATCTTCGGCCGCCCCTCGGTAGGCCCGTCGAGCACCCGGCCGTTGAGGTCGCCGAGCAACTCGATCTCCTTCTTGGTATCCCAGCCGATTCCCTTGCCGCCATTGCCGAGCTTCTCGAGCAGCGGCCCCATTGAGGTGAAACGGGCGTAGGTCTCCGGGTAGTTTCGCTCGACCAGCTGCACCGAAGGCATAGTCTTGCCGGGAATCGGCTCGCATTCGCCCTTCAGCCAGTCCTTCGGCTCAAAAGGCTGAGCAAGTTCACCGGGCGTGTCGTGCTGGATCGGGCTCATCACCACGTCGTGCTCGACACCGAGCACCTCCGGAGCGACGTCCGAGAACTTCTTCGCGATGGCGCGGAAGATGTTCCAGTCGCTCTTGGTCTCCCACGCCGGGTCCACCGCCGCGGACAGCGGATGGATGAACGGGTGCATGTCGGAGGTATTGAGGTCGTGCTTCTCGTACCAGGTCGCGGTCGGGAGGACGATGTCGGAGTAGATGCTGGTCGTCGACATCCGGAAGTCGATATTGACCATGAGGTCGAGCTTCCCGACCGGAGCCTCCTCGTGCCAGACGACGTCCCGAGGCCGCTCGAGGCCCGCCGCTTCCTCATCCGTGCCGATCACGCCGTGAAGCGAGCCAACCAGGTGCTTGAGGAAATATTCGTGCCCCTTGCCCGACGCGCCGAGCACGTTGGAACGCCAGAAAAACATGTTGCGCGGCCAGTTGACCGGGTTGTCAGGATCGAGGCTCGACGGGCGGATCTCGCCTGACTTCCAGCCGTCGGCGATCACCGTTGCCGGGTCTGCGCCACTTTCGTGAAGGCGCCGGCCGAGTTCGATCGGGTTGAGCTGGAGCTGAGGCGCCGACGGCAACCAGCCCATCCGCTCCGCCTTGGCGTTATAGTCGATGAGGCTGCCCGACCAGTCGCCCTCGGGCGCCAGCGGCGACAGGATCTCCGACATCTTCAGCGATTCGTAGCGCCACTGGTCGGTGTGGGCGTAGAAGAAGCTGGTGCCGTTCATCTGCCGCGGCGGCCGGGTCCAGTCGAGCGCGAACGCCATCGGTAGCCAGCCGGTCTGCGGCCGCAATTTCTCCTGGCCGACATAATGGGACCAGCCGCCTCCGGACTGGCCGATGCAGCCGCACATGACGAGCAACGCGATGATCCCGCGATAGCTCATGTCCATGTGGTACCAATGGTTGAGCCCCGCCCCGAGGATCACCATCGAGCGGCCCTTGGTCTTCTCGGCCGTGTCGGCGAACTCGCGCGCGACCTGGATGATCGCCTGGCGCGGAACGCCAGTTACCTTCTCGGCCCATGCCGGAGTGAAGGGCAGGTCCTCGTCAAAGGACGCGGCGACATTCTCGCCGCCAAAGCCGCGGTCGACGCCGTAATTGGCGCAGAACAGGTCGAACACGGTTGCGACATAGCCGCTCGTACCGTCGGCGAGGTCGAGCCGCTTCAGCGGCACGTTGCGCAGCAGCACCTCGTCGTGGCCGGTCGCGACGAAATCGTGCGGAGCGGTGCCGCCGAAATAAGGGAATGCCACCGGCTCGATCGCGTCCGAATGGTCCTTTAGCGTGGTGCGAAGCCTGACGTCGCGCCCCTGTCCGTCCTTCTCCTCAAGGTTCCACTTGCCCTTGTCGCCCCAGCGGAAGCCGGCCGAGCCGAGCGGTGCGACGAGATCGCCCGAAAGCTCGTCATAAGCGACGGTCTTCCAGTCGGGATTGCTGCCCTCGCCGAGGCCGTCGGCGAGATCGGCCGCGCGCAGCAACCGGTCGGGCACCAGTCGGCCGTCGCGCTCGACGACTTTCACCAGCAGCGGGAAGTCAGAATATTTGCGGGTATATTCGGCGAAATATTCCGCCTGCCGGTCGACGTGGAACTCCTTTAGGACGACGTGGCCGAGCGCCATTGCGAGCGCGGCGTCGGTGCCCTGCTTGGGGTGGAGCCACATGTCGGAGAATTTCGCGGCCTCGTTGAAGTCGGGCGCGATGACGACACTCTTGGCGCCGCGGTAGCGCACTTCCGAATAGAAATGCGCGTCGGGCGCGCGGGTCATCGGGATGTTTGAGCCCCACACGAGCAGGAAACCGGCATTGTACCAGTCGGCGCTTTCCGGAACGTCGGTCTGCTCGCCCCAGGTCTGCGGGCTCGACGGCGGCAGGTCGCAATACCAGTCGTAGAAGCTCAAGAGGTTGCCGCCGATCAACGACAGATAACGGCTTCCGGCCGCGTAAGAGATCATCGACATGGCCGGGATTGGCGAGAAACCGGCGATCCGGTCGGGGCCGTATTTCTTGATCGTGTAGGCGTTGGCTGCGGCGATGATCTCGGTGACCTCATCCCAGCCGACGCGGACGAAGCCGCCGCGGCCGCGCTTCGACACCCAGTCGCGCCGCTTGTCGAGATCCTCGACGATCGCCTGCCACGCCGCCACCGGCGTCATCGACTCGCGCGCCTGGCGCCAGTGACGGACTAGGCGCGCGCGGACGAGCGGGTATTTGATGCGGGTGCCTGAGTAGAGATACCAACTGTAGGAGGCACCGCGAGGGCAGCCGCGCGGCTCGTGGTTGGGTAGGTCTGGCCGTGTGCGCGGATAGTCGGTCTGCTGCGTTTCCCAGGTGACGATGCCGCCCTTGACGTAGATCTTCCACGAGCAGGAGCCGGTGCAGTTGACGCCGTGCGTCGAGCGAACGATCTTATCGGCGGCCCAGCGCTTGCGGTACGCGTCCTCCCATTCGCGGCTCTCGTCGGTTAGGATCCCGTGCCCGTCGGAGAACTTCTCCCTCTGCCTGCGGAAATAAGTGAGGCGGTCGAGGAAATGACTCATCCTTGGCTCCTTCAGGCAGGCAGGGCCGTCGCGGCGGCAGCCCCGGGCCGCCCGTAGATGTTCCGGAGGCCG
>JAEZHP010000078.1 GCA_023416515.1 Pseudomonadota bacterium
GGGCCCCTCCCTCTCCCGCAAGGGGAGAGGGGTGATCGAACCACTTCTCGACGTCCGCGTAGAAGGCGTCGCGCACCGTCTCCTCGCCGATTCGGTTCAACGCGTCGGCGACGAAGGCGTGGGTGAGGAGGGCGGTGGCTTCCTCGGGCGGGACTCCGCGGCTTTCGAGGTAGAAGAGCGCGGCCTTATCGAGCTCGCCGACGGTGGCGCCGTGGGCGCACTTCACGTCGTCGGCGAAGATTTCGAGCTCGGGCTTGGCGTTGATCGTCGCGGTTCGGCTGAGCATGATGCCTTTGAGGCTCTGCTCGCCGTCCGTCTTCTGGGCGTGGCGAGCGACCTCAACCCGGGCCGCCACGGAGCACACCGCGAGATCGTCGGCGACCGAGCGCCACACCTGGCGGCTGCTGCCGTTGGGCTGCTCGTGGCGGATTGCGAGGTTGGCGTCGTGCCGCTGACTACCGCGGGCGAGCAATGCGCCCGCCGCCTCGGCAAAAGCAGCCTCGCCGACGAGGCGGATGTCGCCGTCGAGGCGGCTGTCTACGCCGCCGGCGGCGAGAGTCGCGGAGACGAAACTGGCGCCCTCCCCCACTTCGGCGCGGTCGGTGAGGCTGACGAAGCCGCTGTCGCCCAGCAGGCGGCGGTTGAGCATCAGGCGGGCGCCCTTGAACAGGCGGAAATGGCTAAGACGGTTGATCCAGCCGGAGCCGATGAAGGTTTCGACGACGCTCGCCTGGGCGTCGACGTCGAGGACGATCTCGGCGGGGAGATGGTCGGCCGCGCCGGTCGAGACATGGATGATTTGGACGAGGCCCTGCGGAGCGTGGTCGCGGCCCAGGCGGAGGCGCCAGCCTTCGGGCCCGACGAGACGGGCTAAGGCATGGTCGCGCGGCTCGGCCTCGACCCGGCCGAGGTCGATCGCACCCGGATTGCTCTGCTCGGCGACCAGCTTGCCGTCGACGAACAGCAGCCGCGGACCGTCGCCATAGCCGTCGATCCAGGGCAGCTCGGCGGGAACGGCGCCTGCGGGAGCGCGCGCGGCGATTTCGGGAAGCGCCGACAGGTTGCTCCAGCGCCAGCCTTCGTCGCGTGCCGAGGGGAGGTCGAGCAATTTCATAGCCCCTCCCTTTCAAGGGAGGGGCTGGGGTGGGTGCGCGCGTCTGCGCGCGCAACAGACTCCATTGCGCGGGTCGGGAAAGCGCCTCCGGGGGCATCGAGCCCCCATCGGCGCTGACCCACCCCTAGCCCCTCCCTTGAAAGGGAGGGGTGAAGATGCGCCAGGCCCGTCACGCCGCGATCTCCGCATAGCCCTCGCGCTCGAGCTCGTGCGCGAGCTCGGGGCCGCCCGAGCGGACGATCCTGCCGCCCGCGAGGACGTGGACGAAATCCGGGCGGACGATGTCGAGAAGGCGCTGGTAATGGGTGATGAGCAGCACCGCCTTGTCTGGCTTGCGCATGATGCGGTTGATGCCGTCGCCGACGACTCGGAGGGCGTCGATGTCGAGGCCGCTATCGGTCTCGTCGAGGATGGCGAGGCGGGGGTCGATGATCCCCATCTGCACCATCTCGTTGCGCTTCTTCTCGCCGCCCGAGAAGCCGACATTCACGTGGCGCTTCATCATGTCCATCGACAGGCCGAGCTTGTCTGCCTGCTCGCGGGAGAGGCGCAGGAAGTCGCCCGCCGAAAGCTCAGCCTCGCCGCGGGCGCGACGCTGAGCATTGAGCGCGGTGCGCAGGAACTGGACGTTGGACACGCCGGGAATTTCGACCGGGTACTGGAAGCCGAGGAACATGCCGAGCGCGGCGCGTTCGTGCGGCTCGAGCGCGAGGAGGTCCACTCCCCTCCCTGCAAGGGAGGGGTCGGGGGTGGGTAAGGTGGGGTCCTGCGCGTCAGTCGTCGGAGCGGGCGGAGAGTCACCCACCCCCAGCCCCTCCCTTCCAGGGAGGGGAGGAAAGAACGTCGCGGTGCCTTCCGTCACCTCATAGCCCGGCCGCCCGGCGAGGACGTAGGACAGGGTCGACTTGCCCGACCCGTTCGGCCCCATGATCGCGTGAATCTCGCCCGGATTGATGGCGAGGCTGATCCCCTTGAGGATTTCCTTGCCGTCGACGGTGGCGTGGAGGTTTTCAATCTTGAGCATCAACGCGAGTTCCTGCGGATTTCATTGATTTCATGACGCGCGATATCGAGGTGAACGGTGTCAAATTCGTCCACGCTGGAAAACATTACCGGGACGCTTCTCATGTTCAGCGCTTCGGACCGTGCCTCCGCGCAACTGGCGACGACCTGCTGCGCGACCTCGTCGGTTGAGCCGGGCCGCGCCGCCGATTGGCGCGCACGGCGAAGGACGCAATTCGCGTATGTAAGAGTCGCCCGCTCGATGTTCGCCAGGGGTGGGCCCGGGGTAGCAGCTTGTCCGGAGCAAGCCGTGAGGGCGACGGCGCTCACCGGCAGGAGAAACAGCCTCATCCCACGCTCCCCTCGAGGCTGATCCCGAGCAGCTTCTGAGCTTCCACGGCGAACTCCATCGGGAGTTGCTGGAGGACCTCGCGGGCGAAACCGTTGACGATGAGGGCGACTGCCTCCTCCTGATCGAGGCCGCGGCTCATCGCGTAGAAGAGCTGGTCGTCGCTGATCTTCGAGGTGGTCGCCTCATGCTCGATCTGGGCCGAGGGGTTGCGGACCTCGATATAGGGGACGGTGTGGGCGCCGCACTGGTCGCCCAGGAGAAGGCTGTCGCACTGGGTGAAGTTGCGCACGCCCTCGGCGTTCGCCAGCACCCGGACGAGGCCGCGATAGGTGTTGTTGCTCCGGCCGGCGCTGATGCCCTTCGACACGATGGTCGAGCGCGACCCCTTGCCGATGTGGATCATCTTGGTGCCGGTGTCGGCCTGCTGCATGTTGTTGGTGAGAGCGACCGAGTAGAATTCGCCGACGCTGTCCTCGCCCTGGAGGATGCAGGACGGATATTTCCAGGTGATGGCGGAGCCGGTCTCGACCTGGGTCCAGCTGATCTTGGAGCGCGCCCCGCGGCAGGCACCGCGCTTGGTGACGAAATTGTAGATGCCGCCCTTGCCCTGGGCATCGCCGGGGTACCAGTTCTGGACGGTCGAATATTTGATCTCGGCATCGTCGAGCGCGACCAGCTCGACCACCGCGGCGTGGAGCTGGTTCTCGTCGCGCATAGGCGCGGTGCAGCCTTCGAGATAGGACACGTACGACCCCTTGTCGGCCACGATGAGCGTGCGCTCGAACTGGCCGGTATTCTCGGCGTTGATCCGGAAATAGGTCGACAGCTCCATCGGGCAGCGGACGCCCTCCGGAATGTAGACGAAGGTGCCGTCGGAGAAGACCGCGCTGTTGAGGCAGGCGTAGAAATTGTCGCGCTGGGGAACGACCGAGCCGAGCCACTTGCGGACGAGGTCGGGATATTCCTTCACCGCCTCCGAGATGGACAGGAAGATGACCCCGGCCTTCTTCAGCTCCTCGCGGAAGGTGGTGGCGACCGAGACGCTGTCGAACACCGCGTCGACCGCGACCTTGCGGGCGCCCTCGACTCCGGCGAGGACCTTCTGCTCCTCGATCGGGATTCCGAGCTTCTCGTAGGTGCGGCGGATCTCCGGATCGAGCTCGTCGAGGCTCTTCAGGGTCGGCTTCTGCTTGGGCGCCGCGTAATAATAGGCGTCCTGGAAATCGATCGGCGGGATGTCGAGCTTGGCCCAGGTGACCTCCTCCATCTCCTGCCAGGCGCGGAACGCCTTGAGGCGCCAGTCGAGCAGCCATTCGGGCTCGCCCTTCTTGGCCGAGATGAAGCGGACGGTGTCCTCGTTCAGGCCCTTGGGCGCGAACTCGGTCTCGATGTCGGTGACGAAGCCGGCGCCATATTCGGCGACGCGCTCGGCGGCCTCATAGGCTTCGCGGTTCTTGATGTCGGTCATTGGGCGAGACTCGGAAATTCGGCGGTTTGGGAGAGCTGGTCGAGCGTGACCGCGGCGAGGGCGCCGCGGATGGTGCCGTTGACCAGGCTCATATGCGGGCGAACCGCGCAACCGCCCTCGAGCGCGCATTCGTGGCGGGCGGAATCGACGCAGGTGGTCATTGCGATCGGCCCCTCGACCGCCTCGACGATGTCGGCGAGGCTGATGTCATGGGCGGTGCGGGCGAGACGAAAGCCGCCGCCGGAGCCCCGCGCCGTCTCGAGAAGGCCGGCTGCGGCGAGGCGGCCGGTGAGCTTCTGGGCAGTCGGGAGCGGCACCCCGGTCTCCTCGGCGAGCGAGGTCGCGCTCAGCCGTTCGCCCGACGAATGGCGGGCGGCGGCGGCGAGCAGGACAACCGCATAATCGGAGAGGGAGGTGAGGCGCATATTCTAATCGGATCAAATCGGTCGGATTGCATGTGGTCCGATTCGTGGCGCTATGCAACCCTTAGTGGGTTTCGCCAAGGCGGCGACTTGGCCATAGGCCGCGCGTGGCTCTCTATTCCCTGCTTCGCCCCGCGATCTTCGCTCTCGATGCCGAGCGCGCCCACCGGATGACGATCGCGGCCCTGAAACTGAAGCCGGCCGGGCGGCCAAGCGCTCTGGACCCGGTGCTTGCGACTCGGGTGGCGGGGCTCGATTTCCCCAATCCGGTCGGGCTCGCGGCGGGCTTCGACAAGGACGCCGAGGTGTTCGCGCCCCTGCTCGGGCTCGGCTTCGGCTTCGTCGAGGTGGGGACACTGACGCCGCGGCCTCAGGCGGGTAATCCCCGGCCGCGGCTGTTCCGGCTCGCCGAGGACGAGGCGGTGATGAACCGGATGGGCTTCAACAATCGCGGCCAGGAAGAAGCCGCGGGACGGCTCGAGCGGAGGCAGCGCGGGCGCGGGATCGTCGGGATCAATATCGGCGCGAACAAGGACAGCGCCGACCGGATCGCCGATTATGCGCGGGGCGTGACCCGGATGGCCCCGCTCGCCGACTATCTCACCGTCAACATCTCCTCGCCCAACACGCCGGGCCTTCGGGCGCTCCAGGACAAGGGCGCGTTGACCGAGTTGCTCGCGGCTGTGGTGGAGGCACGGGGCTCCGAGGGGCCGCCGGTCTTCCTCAAGGTCGCGCCGGACCTCGAGGCGATCGACGTTCAGGACATTTCGGAGGCGGTGCTGGCGCAAGGGATCGATGCGCTGATCATCGCCAACACGACGATCACCCGGCCGGCGCTTCGCTCGCGTCACGCCAGGGAGATGGGCGGATTGTCGGGAGCGCCGCTGAGGCCGCTTGCGCTGAGGCGGCTTCGCGACTTCAGGCGGGCAACCGAAGGGCGGCTGCCGCTGATCGCGGCCGGCGGAATCGCCAGCGGCGCCGACGCCTGGATGCGGATCAAGGCTGGGGCGAGCTTGGTGCAGCTTTATTCGGCGCTGGTGTTCCACGGGCCGGGCCTTGCCAGGCAAATCGCGCGGGAGCTTCGCGAGCTCGCGCTTCGAGAGGGATTCGCGAACATCGCCGAAGCGGTCGGAAGCGAAGAACGGAACGATCGATCAGTGTGAGCGAGATTCCTTCGTTGAACTTTTGCGAATGATTCTCATTTAGGTCGATGGGAGACTTTCCATGCCGACCGACCTGATCAAGACCCTGACCTATCTCGTTCTGCACCTGACGATCGGATTCACGGTCGCCTATCTGCTCACGGGGTCGGTGGCGATCGCCGGCGGAATCGCGCTGATCGAGCCGGCGGTGAACGCTGTCGCCTTCTTCTTCCACGAAAAGGCGTGGAACTCCGGGCTGTTCGGCCGGGCGCTCGGCGCCTAGCGGGCGCTCTCCACCCTTACCACGCCCTCGCGCCGTGGATCGGCGCCGCCGTCCACGCGGCCCTGCCTCAGCATGACCCCATGAAGGCCCGAATCCTCGCCCTGGCCGGAGCGAAGCGTGACCCCACGCGCGCGAAGCCCTTCGAGAACGGCGGGTGGAAAGCGGTCGACTTCGCCCTGATAGCTGCTTCCGCGCGCGATTAGGTTGGGAAGGGCGATCGCCTCCTGCATCGGCAGGTTCCAGTCGATCGCTCCGACCAGGGCCTTGCCGACATAAGCCAGGATCGAGTTGCCGCCGGGCGAGCCGAGCGCACCGACATAGCGGCCGTCGCGGGTGAGGATGATCGCCGGAGTCATCGAGGAGCGCGGCCGCTTGCCCGGCCCCACCGCGTTCGCCACCGGCCGGCCCTCAGCGTCGCGCGGCTGGAAGGAGAAATCGGTCATCTCGTTGTTGAGGAAGAAGCCGTCGACCATCCGGCCCGAGCCGAAGATCGATTCCACCGTAGCCGTCATCGAGACCACATTGCCCTGAGCGTCGCCGACGATGAAATGCGTGGTGCCTGCGGGCTCGCGGGTCAGGTCCTGCGCCATCGCCATCGCACCGGGCGGAGTGCCGGGGAGCGGCGGCGGGCCCGCCTGGGGGCCAATCAGAGCGGCGCGCCCGGCGACATAGGCGGGATCGAGCAGCCCGGCGACGGGAACTGAGACGAAGGCGGGATCGCCGACATAACGGTCGCGGTCGGCGTACATCAGCCGGCTCGCCTCGGCGAACAGGTACCAGGCCTGTGGATCGGCGGGCCCGCGAGCCGCGATATCGGTGCGCTCGAGCATCCCCATCAGCTGAAGCAAGGCGACTCCGCTCGACGGCGGCGGCGGCACGCAGACGACATAAGCGCGATAGGGCCGGCACAGCGGGTCGCGCTTCACCGGCCGGTAGGACGCCAGATCCGCCATCGTCATGGTGCCCGGCAGAGGCCCGGCACCGGTCCTGGCGACGATCCGCTCCGCGGTCTCGCCGCGGTGGAGGGCGTCGGAGCCCTGGGCGGCGAGGCGGCGCAGGAATTCGGCATAAGCGGGGTTGCGAAGCCGGTCGCCCGGATCGACCGGACTGCCGTCGGCCTCGGCGAAATAGGCGCGGACGTCGGGAGCCGCGGTCTGCGGGTAGCCCTGGTTGGTGAAGCGCCCGAGGCGCGGGCTGACGATGAAGCCCTCTCGAGCGGTTCGCTCGGCGTCGCCAAACAGGCCGCTCCACGGCAGCCGGCCATGCTCGCGGTGCGCCGTTTCGAGCATCCGCACGACGCCCGGAACGCCGGTGGCCCGGCCGCTCACCACAGCCTGGGCAAAGGGAAGCGCCTGGCCGTTGTCGTCGAGGAACATGTCGGGCGTCGCGCCCGACGGCGCGGTCTCGCGGCCGTCATAGATGCTCACCCGACGCGTCGAGGAGTCGTAATAGGTCATGAAGCCGCCGCCGCCGAGGCCGGAGCTTTGCGGCTCGACCAGGCTCAGCATCGCCTCGACCGCGATCGCGGCATCGACCGCGCTCCCGCCGCGACGAAGCACGTTCATGCCCGCCTCCGCAGCAAGCGGGTTGGCGGCCACGACGTAGAATTGCTGTTGCGCCTGGGGCACGGCCTGCCCCCCGGGCTGGGCCTGGTTCGGAACGGCCGCACAGCCGGCGAGCGCGGCCGCGGCTGCAACCCAAATCCCACGGAGGAATGCGCTCATGACTCGACCCCACAACATCCTGGCCGCGACCTAGCCAAGGGGCGGCAGGGCGTCCACATCTGATCCGCCCGGCTCGACAGTCGGTGTGAAAACTGGAAGAACCCGCGCTTTCGCGATGCGGAAGAACCGCGCGCGGGTGTAAATGCGGCCAAGATTAACGCGCCGGGCGACGCTCGGGGCGGCCTTGCCGTGGGAGGGCAGGGATGCGTCAGCTCGAACATTTTCCAAATCTCGTCACCATGTTCTTCACGCGAGCGGAGGAGCAGGCCGACAAACCGTTCCTGTGGGCGAAGAAGTCCGGACAGTGGACTTCGACCAGCTGGCGCGAGGCTGCTGAGACGGTCACCAAGCTCGCCGCCTCACTGAGGCGCATCGGCATGCAGGCCGGCGACCGGGTCATGCTCGTGTCCGAGAACCGGCCGGAATGGCTGATGGCCGACCTCGCGATCATGGCTGCCGGCTGCGTGACGGTCCCGGCCTATGTCACCAACACCGAGCGCGACCACCAGCACATCATGGACGACAGCGGCGCTCGAGCGGTGATCGTGTCCACCGCCAAGCTCGCCAAGGCGGTGCTGCCGGCTGCGATCCGGGGCTCCAATTGCGAGCATGTGATCGGCATCGAGCCGATGTCCGGCATCGGCCAATCCGGGGAGGTCGGATTCCACCAGTGGGACTCGCTGATCGCCGCTGAGACGGCGGCGGTCGCCGACTGCGCCGCGCGTGCCACGTTCAAACGCGACGACCTCGCCTGCATCATCTACACGTCCGGCACCGGCGGGGCGCCGCGCGGAGTGATGCAGCATCACGGCGCGCTCCTCCACAATGTCGAGGGCTGCACCGCCCTGATCGCCGAGGATTTCGGGTGGGACGAGGAGGTGTTCCTGTCCTTCCTCCCGGCGAGCCACGCCTATGAGCATACCGGCGGCCAGATGTTCCCGATCGCTCTGGGCGCAAAGATCTATTACGCGGAAGGCCTCGAGAAGCTCGCCTCCAACATCGAGGAGGTGCGCCCGACCATCATGGTCGTCGTTCCGCGCTTGTTCGAGGTGCTTCGCCAGCGGATCCTCAAGCAGGTCGAGAAGCAGGGCTGGTTCGCCGAATATCTGATGGCGCGAGCGCTCAACATCGGCGCGAAGAGCTATTCGGGCCGGCGCAATCCGCTCGACGTGCCGATGGACCTCGTCCTGTCGCGAACCCTTCGGCCCAAGATCCAGCAACGCTTCGGCGGCCGGATGAAGGCGATGGTGTCGGGCGGGGCCCCGCTCAATCCCGAAGTCGGGATCTTCTTCCACTCATTGGGACTGACGCTGCTCCAGGGCTACGGCCAGACCGAAGCGGCGCCGGTGATCAGCTGCAACCGGCCGAAAGCCGGCCTCAAGATGGACACGGTCGGCCCGCCCATGCCCAACACCGAGGTGAAGATCGCCGAGGATGGCGAGATCCTGGTCAGGGGCGAGCTGGTCATGCACGGCTATTGGCGCAACCAGGCGCTGACCGAGCGGACCATCGTGGACGGCTGGCTCCATACCGGCGACGTCGGCCATATCGACGACCAGGGCCGGATCGTCATCACCGACCGCAAGAAGGACCTGATCGTCAACGACAAGGGCGACAATGTCGCTCCGCAGAAGGTGGAGGGCATGCTGACCCTCCAGCCCGAGATCCTCCAGGCGATGGTGGTCGGCGACAAGCGGCCTTACGTGGTCGGCCTGATCGTGCCCGATCCCGAATGGACCGCGGAATGGTGCACGAGCCAGGGTCGCAGGTGCAATTTCGCCGAGGTCACTCACGACCCGGATTATCTTCGAGCGCTGTCAGCCGCCGTCGACCGGGTCAATTCCGACCTGTCGGTGATCGAGAAGGTGCGCCGCTTCATCGTCGCCGACGAGCCGTTCACGGTCGAGAACCAGCAGCTCACCCCCTCGATCAAGATCCGCCGCCACGTCCTCAAGGAGGTGTACGGCCCGCGGCTGGACTCGCTCTACGCGCGCTGAAGCCTAGGGCACGGAATCGTACGGCACGAATGCGCCGAGCGTGCAGCTGCCGACCGGCCCGCTCGGCATGTCCACCACCTGGGCGATGTCTCCGCTGCACAGCCGCCCCGTCGGGGTGCGGGTGACCAGTGTCTCGCTCGGGCGAAGCCGGCAGCCGCCCGTCGGACGGTTCACGTAGACGCGCCCGCCGACCCCTTCGAACAGGACGACGTCCGGGCCGATGGCGCGGCTTCCGCGCAGCTGGGTGAGCTGGACGCAAGCTTGCGGCTCACCGGGCTGGCGCCCGCGCAACTCCTCTGCGAGCCGAGCCCCCGCCCGGGCCGCCTCGGTCTCGGTGGCGGCGCTCAGCCGATGTTCCATGGTGCAGCCGGCGAGCAGCGCCGCCGTGCCGCTTGCAACGAACGCGATAGTCCGCATCGCACTCTCCTCAGCCTTTGAAACTGTCCTTCTCAAGACGCCGCTCGGCGAGCTGACCCGCATCGGACGCGCGCATGAACGGGTTGGTCGCGAGCTCGAGCGCGATGGTTGTCGGGACCGTCGCGAGGCCCGCGGAACGCGCCTTCTGCACTTCCTCGACACGCTGTCGTATCGACTCGTTGTCCGGTTCGGCAACGAGTGCATAACGCCCGTTGGAGAGAGTGTATTCGTGGGCGCAATAAACTTGCGTGTCGGCCGGCAGCCTGGACAGGCGCTGGAGGTTGGCGTGCATCTGCTCGGCCGTCCCCTCGAACAGCCTTCCGCAGCCCATCGCGAACAAGGTGTCGCCGACGAAGACGATGCGCTCGTCCGGCAGATGATAGGCGATGTGGCCGGCGGTGTGAGCCGGAACCTCGAACACGTCGGCCTCAACCGAGCCGAGGCCGACCCTGTCACCCTCCCGCACGTGACGATCGAGAGTCGGGATTCTTGCCGCCTCCGCCGCAGGACCGGTCACCTTCGCTCCGGTCGCTTGCTTGATCGCCGCATTGCCGCCGGTGTGGTCGGGATGCCAGTGCGTGTTCCAGATCTGGGTGATGCGCCAGCCGCGCCGCTCGGCCTCCTCGAGGACCGGCTCGGCCACGGCCGGGTCGATCACTATGGTCTCGCCCGAAGCCGGCTCATGGACCAGCCAGACATAATTGTCGGAAAGGACCGGTATTCGGGCGATCTCCAGCATGATCCTATCCTACCACGTCCCGGTGTTCGGCATCGAGGCCCAGGGCTCCTGCGCGGGCTTGGCCGGCCCCGCCTGGAGGAGCTCGATCGAGATGTTGTCGGGGGTGCGGACGAAAGCCATGTTGCCGTCGCGCGGCGGCCGATTGATGGTCACCCCGGCATCCATCAGACGCTGGCAGCTCTCGTAGATGTCCTCGACGCGGTAGGCGAGGTGGCCGAAATTGCGGCCCTCGCCATAGGCGTCGGTCTCGTCCCAATTGTGGGTGAGCTCAACCTGGGCATCCTCGTCGCCGGGCGCGGCGAGGAAGTAGAGCGTGTAGCGCCCCGCCTCATTGTCCATGCGCCGGACCTGCTTGAGGCCAAGCAGCTCGAAGAAACGCAATGTGGCTTCCGGGTCGCGAACCCGGATCATCGTGTGCAGATATTTCATTTGTCTCACTCAGTTCGTCGATAGAAAGCAACGGTTCATCGCAGCTCTGGCAGATGAGTCGCGGCGGCCGCGTGGTGCACCGCCTGGCTCAGAGGAGCTGATATATGCGCCTTCCTGCTCTCACCAACCGCAACAACGTGCTTGTCGCCGCTTTGCTGCTCACGGCCGGCCTGATTGTCGGGGGCTATTTGCTCGGCGACGGCTTGAGGCGCGCTCGAATGGCCGACCGGTCGGTGACGATGCGAGGGCTCGCCGAGCGCGACGTCAACGCCGACCTCGCCACCTGGTCGCTGAACTTCAACGCGTCGGGCACCGACCTTGGCGAAGTCCAGGGCAAGATCGACCGCGACCAGCGCATCATCCAGGACTTCTTTCGAGCCGCCGGCTTTCCGGCCGCGGCGCTGACCGACGGCGGCGGGTCGATCAACACCTCCTACGACAATGACCGCCAGGCCAACGTCACCACCATCAATCGGACGCTCGACTTCCGCACCAACGACGTGATGCGGGCCCAGCGAGCCTATTCGAGGCAGTTCGACCTGATCCGCAGCGGCGTCCAGCTCGACGGATCGGGGATGAACTACCGCTTCACCCGGCTCAACCAGATCAAGCCGGAGATGATCGGAGCGTCGATCCAGGACGCGCGGCGCGGGGCGGAGCGCTTCGCCCAGGATTCGGGCGCGAGCGTGGGCGCGATCCGGTCGGCGACCCAGGGCTATTTCTCGATCGGGGCGCGCGACGGCGATGCCGACACCGACGGCGGCGGAGGCGGAACGTCGACCCCGCTCCAGAAGGTGCGGGTGGTGACGACGATCGATTTCTACCTCGGCTGAGGCTGGGCTGGCGCTGGCTGCTGGGCCGGGGTTTCGACCTCGCGGGCGGTCTGCAGGCTCGCGGCGGCGGCCCGGCCGGCGTCGGTGTTGGGGAAGCGGTCGGCGACCTGGCGGTAGAGACGCTCGGCCTCGCCCATGTCGCCGGCGCGCCCGGCGATGGTTCCGGCGAGGAGAAGCACGTCCGGGTCATGAGCGGCCATCTGGCGGGCGCGGGCGATGTCGGTGCGCGCTCGGGCGATGTCGTCCTGGCGCAGGGCCAGGGCCGCGGACAAATACCAGGCCATCGGGTCGCTCGGCACAAGCTCGAGCGCAGTGTTCAGATTCTCGCGAGCCGAGCCGAGATTGTTCTGCGCCACGAAGGCTCGGGCGCGGTCGAGATGGACCTCCCCGCGAAGCTCGGCCGTCAGATTCTGGTTGGCCAGCGCTGTGTCGAAGGCGAGCAGCGCTCGGCTGGAGTCGCCCCCCGCGAGCCAGGCATTGCCGGCCTGGACCCAGAAATCCGCCACCCGGCTGTCGTTGAGTCGCTGCGCCTCCTGGGCCGCCTGCTCATATATGGTCGCCGCGTTGGTCCACTGCTCGAGCGCCGAATAGGCCAGGCCGACGCACTGGCGCGCGAGCAGGCCTCCACCGGACGATTGCCAGCGATTGGCGGTTCGAAGCGCCTCCTGCGGGCTTCGGCGAACCATGGACTGGCAGGCTGCGGCTCGGCCTTCCTCCGTCTCCGGCACCGGCGCGGGCGGAGTAACCTGGGCGGCGGCGGCGAAAGCGAGTGCGGCGAGGATCATGAGGCTTCCAGCAATTGCGACAGGGTGGCGATCAGCAGGGCGATGTCCTGCGGGCGCGAGAGTCGATGGTCGCCGTCCTTGACGAGGATCGTCTGCACGTCGGCTGAACGCAGGCGCTGGGCGATCCGCAGGGAAATGTCGAAAGGCACGTCGGGATCGGCCTGGCCGTGAAGGAGCCTCACCGGGGCGTCGATCGGGATCTCGGCGCCGAGAAGCTTCAGGCTCTCGCCGCTGTCCCAGAAGGCGCGGGTGGTGACGTAGGGCTGGTCGCCATAGGGCGTCTCCTCGACGAGTCGGCCGTCGCGGGCGATGGTCGCCTTGTCCGCGTCGCTGAATCCCCAGTCGGTGAAGTCGGGAGCGGCGGCGATTCCGATCAGGCCGGCGACCCGCTCCGGCCGGGTAAGCGCGGCGAGGAGCATGATCCAGCCGCCCATCGACGAGCCGACCAGAACGACGGGTCCCTCGACGCTGTCGATCATCGCCACCGCGTCGCCCTGCCAGTCGGCGAGGCTCTGCTCCTCGAAGTCGCCGTGACTGATTCCGCAACCGCCATAATCGAAGCGCAGGAAGGCGCGGCCCTGGCTTTCGCACCACGCCTCGAGCGCCAGCGCCTTGGAGCCCTCCATGTCGGACATGTAGCCGGGGAGGAAGACGATCGTCGGACCGCGGCCGTCGCGGCGTCGGTAGGCGAGGCGGCGGCCGGCGGAGGTGGTGAGATATTGCGGGTCGGACATGCGCGCCCTCTAGCACGCCCGGCCCGGCCCGTGGCTAGCGGGCGAGGAAGGCGTTCAGCTCGGCTCGAAACCGCTCCGGCTGGTCGAGCATGATGAAGTGCATGCTGTCCTCGACCGGTACCAGGCGGATCGCCGAAGCGGTCGCATATTCGCCGGTCCACAAGGCGCGGGCGCGATCGGCGATCTGCGGGGGCACCGCGTAGAGCACCGTGGTCGGAACCCGCGCGATCGCGGCAAGGTCGGGCCGCAAGTCGGTGAGCGCATCTTCGTAGAGGGCCTGCCCGACGACCGCCGGATTGGCGGCGCGGGACCAGCGGGCGACTTGAAGCCGTCCCTCCGCGGTCGCAGACATGGTGGCGACCGACGGATCCTCAGCCGAGGGCTCGCCACTTCGGCCGGCGCCGCTGGCGATCATCCTGCGCATATTGTCCACGGCCGGTCTCATGCTCTCGACCGTCGCCGAGGGGCCGAACATCGCGCCGAAGAAAGGCAGCGAATCGACGACCAGCAATCGGTCGACCCGATCGGGATGGTCCCGGGCGAGCATCATCGCGACGACTCCGCCCATCGAATGGCCGACCACCGCGGCCCTCTGGCCGGGATGCTCGCGCTCCAGGAAGGCGGCGATGTCGTCGACCACGCCGGGGAGGACGCCCTCACCGTCATTGCAGCGCGGTTCGTCGCCGCCGAAGCCGTTGACCTGGACGAGAAGGACCCAGTGGGTTTGGGCGAGCTCGGCGACGAACGGAGCCCAGACTTCGCGCGGGGTGGCGAGGCCGGGGATGAGGACCAGCGGCCGGCCGGAGCCGGTCGCCTGGATCGAGATATGATCCATCTGCGCCACCTCGACCGCGGCGGCGGAGGGCGTCGTGGGCTGAGCGGCCATCGCGGGCGCGGCGGCGATGGACAGGAGCAAGGCGGCGCAAAGGATTTTCATTGGTCGTTCTCCACGGCGGGATTCACGAAGATCTGCTCGATCGGGAGGTCGAAGATGTCGGCAATCCGGAAGGCGAGCGGAAGCGATGGGTCGAAACGCCCCGTCTCGATCGCGTTGACGCTCTGGCGCGACACTCCGAGCCGCTCGGCGAGATCCTGCTGGCTCCACGCCCGCTCGGCGCGGAGCACTCGAAGGCGGTTCTTCATTCGCCGTCCCGGCCGCGCAGGGTCAGCCAGTTGAAGCAGCTGCCGACCCCCAGTCCGACGAACCACAGGATCGCGACGTAAAAGGCGTCGACATGAGCGACGAGATTGAGATTCTCGAGGAACCCCCAAACCGTAACAATCGTAAGCGTGAACCCGGTCGCGACGAGGGTCTGGCGAACCAGAAGCATGCGCAGATATTCGTCCTGCTCCTCGATCAGCAGCCGCCCGATCGCCCAGAACACCCCGGCGACGGACAGGCCCGGAAGGACGCCGAGCACATAAGCGAGCGGCCCGGTCACACTCCCCCTCCCGACGAAGTGCAGAGCGATCCCCAGCGTAATGACATAGGCCGTCATCGCGACCGCGAGCCGAACCAAGTAGCGGCGCTCCACCGCGGACCGAACCTTCATAGTGACAAGCCCCTTTTCCGTTATGGAAAGGATGCTTGTCATGTCGGCCGTCCGGTGTCAAGCTTACTTTCCACGATACATGTTTGGCAGAAAGCAGCGAACCGCCCATCCCGGAGAGATGGGCGGTTCGCGATTTCGGCGAAGCTCGAGAAAAAGCGCGGACTAGCGCGCCAGGACGATCAGCTCCGTCCGCCGATTCTCGGCGCGCCCTTCTGGGCGGTCGTTGTCGGCGATGGCGCCTTGCTCGCCGCCGGAGCGGGTTTCGAGGCGCTCGTGCGACACTCCACGCGCTGCGAGGGCGTCGGCGACGGCCTCAGCGCGGTTTTCGCCGAGTTCGGCATTGGCTCGGCCGCTGCCTTCGGCATCGGTGTAGCCGATGATCGCGATGCGCGCGGTGGGATAGGCGAGCAGTACTTGGGCAAGCTGGTCCATGTCGACGACGTCGGCCTGCCGAATTCCCGCCGATCCGCGGTCGAAATTGAGGCGGTCGAAGGTGAAAGTGCGCGGCGCGCGCTCGCCCGAGCGCATGAACCGGTCGAGATCGCCCGCGATGGTTCCGGGAGCGTAGGCTCCGTCGCCCCGGCGGGTCTCGGTGATGGGCGCGCGATCGCGATCGTCGCGGCCGTCGCGACGGTCCTCGTCCCGCTCCTCGAGCGCCTTCAGCAGCACGAACAACAGGAGGAGAAGCAGGAGACCGCCCAGGATCCACGGCAGATAATAGTTGCCGCGCGGCTTGGCGCCCTCGACGATCGGATTGGCGACCGGCGGCAGCGGGCCGGGAAGTTCATCATCGCCGGCCGGCTTCACGGAGGCCCCTGCGAGCGTGCCAGCACCCGCGGCGGCGGCCGCAGCTCCGGTGGCAGCGAGCCGGTCGCGGCCGACGTTGAGGTGGACGTGGGAGTCAATCCGATCGACCCAGGTCAACGGCACCAGCTTGTGCCTGCCGTCGGCGCCGGCGCGTAGGCGGATCGCCTCGCCCTCGACTTGGTCGACTGTGCCTGCGGCGGCGCCGTCAGACGCGATGACCTCCATTCCTGAACGAATCTGCGAACGATCGACCATGACGCGAACTTCTCCACCTGTTGCGCAGGCAGAATGTTCATCCGGGCCAGAGCGTTCCCGTCCCGCCGCCGCGGGTTGATCGTGACCGGGCGAGCGTTACATGCCACGGGTCATGACTCAGCATTTCAAGATCGCTCTTCCCGACGGCTCCGTGCGCGAGGTCGAGGCCGGAACCACGCCGGCCGACGTCGCCGCGGCGATCGGGCCTGGCCTCGCCAAGGCGGCGCTGGCGGCGCGGGTCAATGGCGAGGTCCGCGACATCATGCGCCCGTTCGAGGGCGATTCGGATCTCGCACTGATCACTTCGCGTGACGAGGCCGACGCGCTCGAGCTGGTTCGGCACGATTACGCCCACATCCTCGCCGAAGCTGTCCAGAACCTGTTCCCGAACACCCAGATCACCTTCGGCCCGGCGACCGAGGATGGCTTCTACTATGATTTCGCTCCGAGCCCGGAGCGCGGGCCGTTCACCGAGGAGGACCTCCCGGTCATCGAGGAGGAGATGCGGCGAATCATCGCTCGCGATGAGAAGCTTGTCCGCGAGGTCTGGACCCGCGAGCAGGTGCGCCAGTTCTTCCTGGACCAGGGCGAGACGTTCAAGGCCGAGTGGGTGATGGAGCTGCCCGAGGGCGAGCCGATCACCATGTACCGCACCGGCGAGTGGCTCGACCTGTGCCGGGGGCCGCATCTGGCCTCGACCGGCAAGCTCGACCCGCAGGCGTTCAAGCTCACCCGCGTGTCGGGCGCCTATTGGCGCGGCGACCAGAAGAACGCGATGCTGAGCCGGATCTACGGTACCGGCTGGCTCAACAAGAAGCAGCTCGACGCGCACCTGGTGAGGCTCGAGGAAGCGGCCAAGCGCGACCATCGCAAGATCGGCCGCGAGATGGACCTCTTTCACCTCCAGGAGGAGGCTCACGGCTCGGTCTTCTGGCACCCCAAGGGGTATATGATCTGGCGCGAACTCGAGGCCTATATGCGCCGCAAGATGGACGGCGCCGGCTATCGCGAGATCAAGACTCCGCAGCTGATGGACATCCGCCAATGGACCCAGTCAGGCCATTGGGGGAAATATGCCGAGAACATGTTCGCCGTCCCGGACATTGTCCCGGACGTCGACGAGGCGAGCGGAGCCGCGGCTCCGAAGGTGGCCGACGACGCCGACTGGCTTGCGATCAAGCCGATGAACTGCCCGGCGCATGTGCTCGTCTTCAAGCAGGGCATCACCAGCTACCGCGAGCTTCCGATCCGCCTGGGCGAGATGGGCTGCTGCCACCGCAACGAGCCGCACGGCGCGCTCCACGGGCTGATGCGGGTGCGCCAGTTCACTCAGGACGACGCGCACATCTTCTGCACCGAGCGCCAGGTCGTCGACGAGGTGCGCGCCTTCTGCCGGCTGGCTGACACGGTCTACAAGGATTTCGGCTTCACCTACCACGTCAAGCTGGCGCTTCGGCCGGAGAAGCGTTTCGGAAGCGACGCCGATTGGGACAAGGCCGAGCAGGAACTTCGCGACGCCGTCGCCGAGGCCGGAATGGCCAATGCCGAATATGGCTGGGAGGAATTGCCCGGCGAAGGCGCCTTCTACGCGCCCAAGCTGGAATGGCATTTGACCGACGCGATCGGCCGCACCTGGCAGGTCGGCACCATCCAGGGCGACCGGGTGCTCCCGGAGCGCCTGGACGCGAACTATGTCGGGGAGGATGGCGAAAAGCACCGTCCGGTGATGCTCCACCGCGCCATCTTCGGTTCCTACGAGCGCTTCATCGGAATCCTGATCGAGCATTATGCGGGCAAGTTCCCGCTCTGGCTCGCGCCGGTCCAGGCGGTGGTGGCGACGATCGTTTCCGAAGCCGACGACTATGCCAAGGAGGTCGCGGCCAAGCTGGCCGCCGCCGGAATTCGGGTCGAGACGGATCTTCGCAACGAGAAGATCAACTACAAGGTGCGCGAGCACAGCCTCGCCAAGGTCCCGAACCTGATCGTCCTCGGCAAGCGCGAAGCCGAGGAGCGCACCGTCGCACTGCGCCCGCTCGGAGCCGACGCGCGGCAAGAGGTTATCGGGCTCGACGCTCTGGTCGAGCGGCTTCGGACCGAGGCGCTGCCGCCGGATCTGCGCGGCTGATCGGCCACAGGCGAGCCGAGATGTGGGGAGTCTCCTCTCGGCATCTTTCATTCACCGTGCCGAGGCATTAGGTGAGCGCATTGAATCACTTCAGGAGTGCCGCACATACGTCCGCCAATGTCTCGCCGCCCCATGGCTCCGCCCATGAATGGCCCCCGCTTCAACGAGTTCATCCAGTCGGCGACCGTTCGAGTCATCGACGAGAAGGGTGAGAATGTCGGGGTGCTGAACACGCAGGTCGCGATTGCCCGCGCCGCCGAGGTCGGTCTCGACCTCGTCGAAGTGTCGCCCAACGCCGACCCGCCCGTCGCCAAGTTCCTCGACGTCGGCAAGTACAAGTACGAGGCGCAGAAAAAGGCGAACCTCGCCCGCAAGACGCAGAAGACGCAAGAGATCAAAGAGATCAAGATGCGTCCGAACATCGACGATCACGACTATGACGTGAAGATGAAGAAGATCCACGACTTCATCGGCGAAGGCGACAAGGTCAAGGTGACGCTTCGTTTCCGCGGCCGCGAGCTTGCCCACGGCCAGCTCGGCATGCAGCTTCTTCAGCGGGTCCAGGAGAATGTCGGCGAGATCGCCAAGGTCGAGCAGCATCCCCGCATGGAGGGCCGCCAGATGCTGATGGTGCTCGCGCCCAAATAAGCCTGAGCCAGGCCGATCGTGAAGCCCCGCCCGGTCGGCGGGGCCTTTTTCGTTGTGCCGCTGCCGGAGCTGCGAAAAAGGCCAAATCCGCCTTTCCGTAGCGTCACTGCAAAGCGATAAGTTTTGTGCTGCAACGGGTCTGTTGCGGAAATGCAATGAAGCGTCGAAACTCGCGGAAATGCGCGGGTTTCGAATGGCAAATGGCCCGTTTCCATGTAGCTTCCCCTCCAAACAAGTAACGGAGGGGATGATCACGATGTCCAAGGCCTATTGGATGCTGTCGGTTGGCGCGATCGCGCTTTCGACGCCCGCTTTTGCGCAGGACAACCAGCCGACGACCGAAAGCCCGGTCGAAGCAGGCTCGGTCGACCAGGGGCAGAACGAAGACGTCGTCATCGTCACCGCACAGGGCCGCCAACAGGCCCTCCAGGACGTTCCGATCGCGGTGAACGTGATCAACGGCGAGTCTCTTCAGAACAGCGGCGCCACCGACATCCGCGCCCTCAACCAGCTCGCCCCGTCCCTGCTCGTCTCCTCGACCGGCAGCGAGGCGAACGGCTCGGCCCGAATCCGCGGAATCGGCACGGTCGGCGACAATCCGGGCCTCGAGAGCTCGGTCGCGGTGTTTATCGACGGCGTCTATCGTTCGCGTTCTGGCATCGGCCTCAACGAGCTCGGCGAGATCGAGCGGGTCGAAGTGCTTCGCGGACCGCAGGGCACGCTGTTCGGCCGCAACGCCTCCGCCGGCCTGATCCACATCATCAGCCGCCGACCCAACATGAACGAGGTCGAGGGCTTCGCCGAACTCACTTACGGCAATTACGACCACGTCCGCGTTGCGGGCGCGATCTCCGGGCCGATCACCGAGACTCTCGGTGCGCGCCTCGACGCCGTCTATGTGCGGCGCGACGGCTTCTACACGGTCGTCAACCCGACTGGCGGCACCGAGCCGGACGTCAACGACCGCAACCGCCTGTTTACCCGCGCCCAGCTGCTGTTCGAGCCGACCGACGCGCTGTCGATCCGGCTGATCGGCGACTATACGTGGCGTGAGGAAAGCTGCTGCGGCGCGGTCTTCATCGAGACCCGCGAGACGTTCGACCCGACTCCGGCAACGCTCGGCGACTTCGCCTACTCGCCGACGGAGAACCGGATCGAGACCGTGCTTCGCTCGCTCGGCGCCCGTTTCTCGTCCGAGAACGATCCCTATAACCGCCTGATCGACGTCTCCCCGGGACGGACCTTCCTCAACGAGACGACCGATTACGGCGTGTCGATGCAGGTCAATTACGACTTCGGCAACGTCAACCTGACCTCGATCACGGCCTATCGCGGCTACAAGTCGGGCGGCGCCGGCGACATCGACTACAACAATGTCGACATCCTCTACCGCGCGGCCGACGGCAACGTGTTCCGCGAGTTCAACACCTTCAGCCAGGAGCTTCGCTTCAACGGCACCGCGTTCGGCGGAATGCTGGACTGGCTCGTCGGCGGCTATTTCGCTCAGGAAGACCTGACCGTCGTCGACAACACTCACTTCGGCAGCCAGTACGGCGCCTTCGCCGCGTGCCGCCTCGTCGCGACCCTCAACCCGGCCGCAGCGCTTCGCAACCCGGCTGCTCCGGGT
>JAEZHP010000111.1 GCA_023416515.1 Pseudomonadota bacterium
ACCGCGGTGCGCGAGCGCGCGACGGTGCGCTGGTGATGCCCGCGACGCGGGGTCTGGGGCCCGGCGGCGCGGGCAGTGCGCACTCGACTGCGGGCCGAGCGCTGCTGGCAGCGGTCGTCGCTCCGGCTCCGGCAGGGGGGATAGGCCCGGGCCGAGGCGTGGCGTTCGCCAGGCGTCACCCCGTGGTCGGCGAGCCAGCGGGCATAAGCGCGCCTCACGCCCCGTTCGTAGAGCTGGATGCAGCGATCCTCGCGAACGCCTTCGATGCAGGGCGGATATTCGCGAACGACCTTGGGTCGAGTCTGGGTGAGCTCGCCGCGCCCGCTGAACACGCTGCTGTCATAGCGCAGTCGGTCCGTGCTCGCAGCGCCCACTGCGAGCAGCAGGGCCACAGCACTGAAAACCAACGACTTGCGCATGCCCATCTCCGCCGCCGACGCCGACGATATGGTTAACGATCAGGCACCAAAATGGGCCCCGGAGCAAGCCGGATCGTATCGTAACGGGACAGAATCGGTCCCGCCATCAACCGAAGGCGCGCCAGATCCCCCACGCGCTGGTGATCGTGAGAACCACTCCGACCATGATCATCAGCCCGCGCGCAGGCACTCGCTTGGCGGCATAACCGCCGAGCGGCGCAGCGATGAGGCCGCCGATCAGCAGGCCGACCGTCGCCACCGTGAACGCCTCCCAGCCGAGTGCTGCGAGGAAGGTCAGCGAGATTGTGATGGCGAGGAAGAATTCGGCGGCGTTGACGGTGCCGATCACCTTTCGCGGCTCGGCGCCCTGGATGAGCAGGTTGCTGGTGACGACCGGGCCCCAGCCGCCGCCGCCGGAAGCGTCGAGGAAGCCGCCGACCAGTCCCAGCGGCGCGACCACCTTGGGCTGGCGCGGCTGCGGCGGGTGGCCGGTGCCGCGCCAGATCAGGAACAGTCCGATCGCGCAGAGATAAGCGAGCACGAAGGGGCGTGCGGTTTCCGACGCGACATTGCTCAAGACATAGGCGCCGATCACTCCGCCGATCATGCCGGGCACGACGAGGCGGGCGAACAGCCGCCAGTCGACGTTGCGGTGAAGGACGTGGCTGATCCCCGACGCTCCGGTGGTGAAGCATTCCACGGTGTGAACCGTCGCCGACGCAGCGGCGGGCGCCAGCGGCGGCGCTCCCACGCTGACCAGCAAAGTGGTGGAGATCACACCGAACGCCATCCCGAGCGCCCCGTCGACGAGCTGGGCGGCGAAGCCGATCAACACGAAGGGGAGGATGTGGGCGAAGCTGATCGTCGACCAGTCGATCAATCGATCGCTCCTGCAGGGGCTTGTTGGCGCATGCGGGAACGCGTGGTGGGAAGCTAAGGCTCCGTCAACCATTTGGAAGGAAAATGCGCTCCGAGAACGACTCCAGAGAGTCAGGAGCAATGACGGCGGCGGAAACCCTTTTCTCCCTGGCTGAGGAGCTGCCGGCCGGCGACGATGATCGCGAGGGCGACAGCGACCTTCAACCGGGTACGCTCACTCGCGGAACGCTGAAGGAAATCTGTTTCCTCCGCAAGATCACGCCCTTGGGAGCGGTGATTCAGGTCCAGTCGAAGCGTCGGCTGGGCGAGCGGCTCGATCTCACCTTGATGACCGGGGAGCGACTCGCCGGCACCGTCACCTGGGTGACCGAGAACGAGCTCGGGCTTCGCTTCGACGACAGCGCGGACATCTTCGGCCTCATTGCCCGCAATCTCGTCCGCCAGCCAGGCGACGCGCGCAGGATGCCGCGCATCGAGCTTCGCTGTCAGGCATGGCTCGAGGCCGGCTCGCGCCGAGACCGGGCGATCCTTCGCAATCTCACCGACGGCGGGGCGCGGATCGACACACGTCTGCCGCTGGTCGCTCACGAACATGTTGTGCTTATTCCCGACGGCTTCCGGGCGATCGAGGCGGAGGTTCGCTGGGCCGAGGGAGGCGCAGTCGGCCTGTCCTTCCTGCCGGCACTGTCCTGGCAGGAGTTGATGCCGTGGCTTCGCCAGCGCCAGCCGGTTTCGGCGCGGCGCTCGGCGCCGCTGGCGCCACGCGTCGCGGACGTCATTCCCAATCCGCCGCTGCCCGTGGAGGAGCGCCAGAGCATCGGCCTCAACCTCCCCGCCAAGGTGCGCGAGGGCACCAAGCGCTGGACGATCGACATCGAGGCGATCGACACGCGCGAGGTGCGTTTCACCTGCTACGGCGCCTTGGAGACGGGGCGGCTGTTCTGGCTGTCGCTGCCGGGCCTCGAAGGATGGCCGGCCCGGATCGCGAGCATCGACGGCTATTCCGTCACCTGTCAGTTCACCCAGCCGCTTCACCCGGCGGTGCTGGAGCGCGTCCTCGCCCTGGCCGGACAGAAGCCTCGGGTCAGCTAGACGAAGAGTCCGATCCGCCCTTGTCCGAACGGCGGGAGCGATTGGCGTAGAGCAAGGCGGCGACGAGAGCGGCCGAACCGACTCCGACCGCCGCTCCGGCGACGAAATTCCGGGTCCGCTTGTTGCCCTTCTCCCCGGACCGGGTGGCTTCCTTGGCGCGTCGCGCCGCGTCGAGCGTCTCGCCGCCTTCGGCGGACGGATCGCCGACTGCGGCGTCCTCGGGATAGCTCGGTTGTTTCGACATGGATGACCTCTCAAGCCTGCACGGCGTCCTCAGCGCGGTTGAACGCACCGCGCGCGGTCCGTTTCCCAGCATGGCAGGCCTCGCGCAAGCGGGAAGTGAGCGCTTCACGCCTCTCCTCCGGACGCACTGAAGCGCACCGGGAGCACAGCCCCCGATGCGCGCAACCCGCAATTCGAACGGTCAGCGGCGGCCGCAGCCCGCCGGATCGGAATTCCTGCCGCTGTCATTGTCCGAGGCGCCGTTGCCGCGACCGCGGCCGGCGGGATCGGAGTTCGATCCGCGGTCATTGTCGGTGCAACCCTGGACGCCGCCGCCGCGACGGCCCCGACGGCCGTGATTGACTCGGTCGGCATTGCGGCCGCTGTCGCGGTCCGAATAGCCGGTATAGCCTCGCCCGACCGGATCGGAATTGCTGCCTGAATCCCGATCGCTCACCTGGAGCGCTTCGGCTTCGTGGGCTCCAGTGGCGATGAGGGCGGCGCCCCCGACCACACCACCCGCGACGCGCCCGAGGAACGAGCGGCGGGTCAGCTTACGCGTGGGTTTCATCTTATTCTCTCCCCATGCCGGGAGACGGCCGCGGACATGGGCTTCCGCGATGATCCCCCAACGGAACGAAGAGTAAAAGCCGCGTGGGACAAGTCAAGCAACCTGGGTGAACGTCTTGTCACGCGCCGCAGCGCCTTCTACGCCACTGCAGGAGAAGGAGATTGCCTGGAAATGCTGGCTTTTGCACTGGCGCTGGCCGCCTTGCAGCCGACGGTGCCGCCGGCCCTGGAGGTGGAGCGCGACCCGATCACCGATCGCGTCAGTGCGCTTGCCGTGATCCGGGCTCCGGAGGGGCGGCTGGCGATCGGCTGCGATCCGCAGGAATATGACGGCATCCGCCTCACCGTCCACAGCACGCGCGGCTGGTTCGCACGCGCCGAGTTCGTGTCCCGTGCGCGCCACTTCACCTTCCGCTTCGACCGGGCGCGGCCGGTCCGGGTTCGCTGGGAGACCAGCCGGCGCACCGCCTGGGTGGGATCGGCGCACACCGCGTCACGAATGATCGCCCGCGCCCGCGCTGCTGAGCGCCTGGCCATCCGAGCCAAGGATTTCGAGGGGCGCCAGATGGACTTCATCTTCGACATGACCGGCGCCCGGCCGTTGATCGACGAGGCGATCGGGATCTGCACCGGCGCGTTCGTCCCGACCTCGCTGCCGCGCTCCTAGGATCACGTGGCCCGCCGGTTCGAACCGCTCAATCCCCTCAAAGGCGAACAGGAGCGCGCCTCGTCGCCGCGCGTGCACGCGGCCCTTGCCGCCTCGGCAGGGACGGGGAAGACCCATGTTCTGACCGCGCGCGTCCTGCGGCTGCTGCTTTCCGGCGTCGATCCGGCGAGCATCCTGTGCCTTACCTTCACCAAGGCAGGCGCCGCCGAGATGGCGGATCGTGTCCACGCGCGCCTTGCGTCCTGGGTTCGGTTGAAGGACACGATCTTGGCCTCGGAGCTTGACGCTCTCGGACATGACACGGGTCCTGCGCAGCGCGAACTCGCGCGCAGCCTTTTCGCCCGCGTTCTGGAGGCGCCCGGCGGGGGCCTCCGGATCCAGACCATCCACGCCTTCGCGCAAGGGCTGCTCGCGGCATTCCCGACCGAGGCGGGGCTGACCCCGGGCTTCCGGCCGCTCGAGGGGCGGGAAGAGACTTTGCTGGTCCGCTCGACTCTTGCGGAGCTTCTGGTCCGCGCCGAGCAGACGGGCGATCTCCCGCTGATCCGCGATGTCCAGGCGCTGAGCCTCCGCTACGGCGAGCGTGATGCCGCGGCCCTCCTGCAGGCCTGCGCGCGGGTGCCGGACGCGATGGAGGCGATAGGGCCGCGCGAGGGCATCGAGGCGAAACTGCGAATCCTCTTCGACCTGCCGCTCGGCGACGTCGAGGAGGCGATCTCAAGCGCCTGCTGCGACGACGTTTTCGACGTTGCGACCCTGGACAGGATCGCCGCCGCCAATGCCGCCTGGGGGACGACCACGGGTCTCAGTTGCGCCGATCTGATCGCGGCGTGGCGCGGCCGAGCGCAGTCGGATCGAGGTAAAACCCTGGACGACCTCGCCGGCATCGTGCGCACCAAGAGTGGCGAGTTGCGCAAGGTCCAGGCCGGCCTCGTCAAGGCAGCGCCCGATTATGCCGAGCTCGCGGCGCGGCTTTCGGAATGCTGCGAGCGGCTTCTGGCAATGCGCCGTACCGCTGCCTTGGTGGATCTGTGCGCCGCCGGGCTGAGGGCAGGGCAGGCATTCGCCCGCGCTTATGCGGAGTCCAAGCGGGCGCAGGGTCTGGTCGATTTCGACGACCTCATCCGCAAGGCCGAAGCGCTTCTCGCGACCCAGGGAATCGCCGACTGGGTGCGCTTCAAGCTCGACCAGCAGACCGACCATATCCTCGTCGACGAGGCTCAGGACACGAACGCGCGCCAGTGGACGATCGTCGACGCGCTCGCCTCCGAATATTTCGCCGGCGAGAGCGCGGCCGGGCGCCACCGCACCATCTTCACCGTCGGCGATTTCAAGCAGGCGATCTTCAGCTTCCAGGGCACCGATCCGCGCGAATTCGACAAGGCGCGGTCCCGCTTCCACCATTCGGCGAAGGAAGTGCGCGAAAGCGCGGAGGATTTGTTCAACCGCGACCAGCATCTGCCGCCGGACTTCCTCGACCTGTCGATGGACACGAGCTTCCGTTCGTCGCCTGAGGTTCTCCAGGTCGTCGACCGGGTGGTCGGCGACCTCGGCCACGAAGCGCTCGGCCTGCCGCGCCGGCCCAACCCGCACCTCGCCTTCAACAAGGATCGACCGGGGTCGGTTACCCTGTGGCAGCCGTTCAGCGAGGCCAGCGAAGCCGAGGAGGAGGCGGGCGAGGAAGGCTGGATCGGCGAGTCCGCCCGCAAATATGCCTCGCGCCTCGCCAAGCAGGTAAAGGCCTGGATCGACCGACCTTTCCGAATTGAGACCCATAAGCGGCCGCTTCGGCCCGAGGACATCCTCATCCTCGTCCGCCGCCGGGGCGAGCTTGCGGCATTGCTGGTCGCACGCCTCCATGCAGAGGGGGTGCCGGTCGCAGGCATCGACCGGCTGTCGCTGTCGGCTCCGCTTGCGGTCAAGGATCTGCTCGCGGCGGCGCGCTTCGCGATCCAGCCGCTCGACGACCTCAACCTCGCCGGTCTGCTCGTCTCGCCCTTGATCGGCTGGACCCAGGACGATCTCTTCGCCGCCGCCTTCGACCGCGGCGACGCCAATCTGTGGCCCCACCTTCGCGCCCGAGCAGACCGCGGGGAGGGGCCGGCCCTGGCGCCGCTTTACGGCATCCTGGACATGGCGGACTTCGCGACCCCGCACGAATTTTTCGAGACGCTGCTGTCGGGACCGCTCGACGGCCGGCGCAAGCTCCAGGAGCGGCTGGGGACGGAGGCGCGCGACCCGATCGAGGAATTGCTGTCGAGCGCGCTCGAGTTCGAGACCGCCGGAGCGCCGTCGCTCGCCCGCTTCCTCGACTGGTTCGCGCGCGGCGAGGTGGAGATCGTCCGCGATCCGTCAGCGCCGCTCGACGCGGTCCGGGTGATGACAGTTCACGGATCGAAGGGCCTGGAGGCTCCGGTCGTCATCCTCGCCGATGCCTGCGCCGACCCGGAGAAGATGGGCGGCGGGCCGCGGCTAGCGGCGGTGCCGATCGATAATGGCCGCCACCTCGTACCGCTGCCGCGCCCGCGCAAAGCGGAATTGGTCGAGCCGCTCGCCAGCTTGGTCGCCGACAAGGACCGGCGCGACCGCGAAGAGCATTGGCGATTGCTCTACGTCGCCATGACCCGCGCTCGCGAGCGGCTCTATGTCGGGGGCGCTCTTGGCGCCAATGCCAAGGGGCCGCCCGAGGGGAGCTGGTACCGCGCCATCGAGGGCGCGGCGACCGGCCTCGGCTGCACATGGGAGGATGATCCGCACTGGGCGCAATCGCTTCGCTTCGGCCCTAAGGAAGAAGGCCAAGCCCGGCCCATTCAGGACGGGCTGGAGGGGAGCAGGCTCACCCGCGTGGTCCCGGCGGAAAGGCGGAGCGCGGTGCTTCCTGAATGGTTGCGCCGCGCCGCGCCTGAGGAAGAACGGCCGCCGCGCCCGCTTGCGCCGTCGGCGCCCGGCGAGGACGAATCGGCATACCCTCCACCGGGACCGGAGCAGCGCCGCGCGGCGACCCGCGGCAAGCTTCTCCACCGCCTGTTCGAACGCCTTCCCGACGTGCCGCCTACGCAGCGCCGCCAGCTCGCCGAACGCTGGCTCGCGGCGTCGGGCGAAGCTGACGATTCGGCCTTCCGCGCTTCACTCATCGACGATGCCTGCCGGGTCATCGACGATCCCCACTTCGCCGACCTGTTCGGCCCCGACGCGCTCGCCGAAGCCCCGATCGCCGCGGTCATCGGCAGCGGCCAGGTCGTTTCCGGCACCGTCGACCGGTTGCTCGTCACGCCGGACCGGGTTCTGGTCGCCGACTTCAAGACCGGACGGAACGTTCCGGCGCGCCCGGAAGAGGCGCCTTCGTCCCACCTCCGCCAGATGGCCGCCTATCGCGCCGCGCTGTCAGTGATATTCCCGGACAGAGTGATCGAAGCGGCGCTTCTTTACTCTGGCGGGCCGGTGCTTCACCCGCTTTCGGACGAGTTGCTCGCTTCCTACGGCCCGGGCGGAGGTTGACCCCCGGTGCCACCCGCTTACATCCGGGCACACTCTTCAGGAGACCGAGTTCAAATGGCTACCAAGACCGTCACCGACGCTTCCTTCGAGAGCGACGTCCTCCAGGCCGAGGGCCCCGTTCTCGTCGACTTCTGGGCGGAATGGTGCACGCCGTGCAAGGCGATCGCCCCGGCGCTCGAGCAGATCAGCGACGAGCTCGCCGACAAGGTGACCATCGCCAAGCTCAACATCGACGACAATCCCGAATGGCCGGGCAAGTTCGGAGTGATGAGCATCCCGACCATGATCCTGTTCAAGAATGGCGAGCGCGCCGCGACCAAGGTCGGCGCCGCCCCAAAGAGCCAGCTCCAGGGCTGGCTCGAGCAGCAGCTCTAAGCGAACGATCCTCCCTGTCCTCGCGAGCGCGGGGACGGGGAGGGGCCGCTCGCCAAGCGAGTGTGGAAGGTCTTCGCGAGCCGATGCGTGGCCGCCAGGCCTCAGTGACGCCGAACTCGATCTTGCGGGCATGGACCTTGCGCCCGCCGCTCACTATGTCGAGGTCCGCAATGGAATTCCTGCTCGTCCTTTCCGCTCTCTTGAGCGCTCTGACCGGTGCATTCACCGGCCCGCGCGACGGCGAGACGCGGCTTGGCCAGGCCGAGGCGCAGTTGATCGCCGCGGCCGAGGCCGGTGCTCCGATCAGGACCGCGGCTCTTCGGCCGCTTCATCCCTTGCCGTCGATTGCCCAGCTCAGCAGCCATGTGCCCGATATCGCTCCGGCCCCGGCGCTGCTCGCCCCGCTCGCTTTCGTTCGCTTGATCGAGTGACTGGGCGCGGCACCTAGCGCCGCTCCCGTCCGACGCTCGTTCCCGCCCTGGCTCGTGCCGGGCGCACTCTGTTTCAAGATCAGGATCCGCACCGATGTTCGCTGGTTTCGCCAAATCCATTTTCGGGTCGTCCAACGACCGCTACGTCCGCTCGCTCCAGAAGACGGTCAACCAGATCAACGCCCTCGAGACGACCATCTCGGCGATGAGCGACGAGGAGCTCCAGGGCCAGACCGCGCGATTCCGCGAGCGGCTCGCCAACGGCCAGGATCTCGACGACATCCTCCCTGAAGCTTTCGCCACCGTCCGGGAATCCGCCAAGCGCGTGCTTGGGCAGCGTCATTATGACGTTCAGATGATCGGCGGAATCGTGCTTCACCGCGGTGAGATCGCCGAGATGCGCACCGGCGAGGGCAAGACCCTGGTCGCGACTCTCGCGACCTATCTCAACGCGCTGCCCGGCAAGGGCGTCCACGTCATCACCGTGAACGACTATCTCGCCCGCCGCGACGCCGAGTGGATGGGCCAGGTCTATCGCTTCCTCGGCCTCACCGTCGGAGTGATCGTTCCCAACCTCACCGACCAGCAGCGCCGCGACGCCTATCACAGCGACATCACCTACGGCACGAACAACGAGTTCGGCTTCGACTATCTGCGCGACAACATGAAGTATGACCGCGCGTCGATGGTGCAGCGCGAGTTCAACCACGCCATCGTCGACGAGGTCGACTCGATCCTGATCGACGAGGCGCGCACGCCGCTGATCATTTCCGGCCCGACCGAGGACAAGTCCGACCTCTACATCGCTCTCGACGCGATCGTTCGCGAGCTCGCCGCCGAGGATTACGAGTTCGACGAGAAGACCAAGAACGTCACCCTGACGGAGGAGGGTACCGAGCGGGTCGAGCGGGTGCTCGAGGCGGACGGCCTGTTGTCGGGCTCGAACCTCTACGATTTCGAGAACACGCAGGTGGTCCACCACCTCAACCAGGCGCTTCGCGCCAACGTCGCCTACAAGCGCGACATCGATTACATCGTGAAGGACGGGAAGGTCGTCATCATCGATCCCTTCACCGGCCGAATGATGCAGGGCCGGCGCTGGTCCGACGGCCTCCACCAGGCCGTCGAGGCCAAGGAAAAGGTCAATATCGAGCCCGAGAACCAGACCCTCGCCTCGATCACCTTCCAGAACTATTTCCGCATGTACCCGAAGCTGTCGGGAATGACCGGAACCGCGGCGACCGAGGCGGCAGAATTCTACGACATCTACAAGATGAACGTGGTCACCATTCCCACGAACCTGCCGGTCCAGCGCCGGGACGACGTCGACGAATTCTACAAGGATCAGAACGACAAGTTCACCGCAATCACCAAGTCGGTGAAGGAGGCGATGGAGCGTGGACAGCCGGTGCTGGTCGGCACCGTGTCGATCGAGAAGTCGGAGGTTCTGTCGGAATTCTTCACCAAGGCGGGGATCAGGCACGAGGTCCTCAATGCGCTTCAGCATGAGCGCGAGGCCCATATCGTCGCCCAGGCCGGCCGCTACGGAATGGTCACCATCGCGACCAACATGGCCGGTCGAGGCACCGACATCCAACTCGGCGGCAACGTCGAGTTCCGGGTCGAGGACGAGCTTGGTGAAATGCCGGAAGGGCCGGAGCGCGACGCCGCCGTGGAGCGGATCAAGCGCGAGGTCGCCGAGGAAAGGGAGCGGGTCCGCGCTGCTGGCGGCCTGTTCGTGCTCGCCACCGAGCGCCACGAGAGCCGCCGCATCGACAACCAGCTTCGCGGCCGCTCGGGCCGCCAGGGCGATCCGGGCCTCAGCCGCTTCTACCTGTCACTGGACGACGACCTCCTGCGTATCTTCGGTCCGCAGACCATGTTCTCGAAGATGGTCCGTTCGAACCTCGAAGAAGGCGAGGCGATCGTCTCCAAGTGGATCGCCAAGGCGATCGAGACCGCCCAGAAGAAGGTCGAGGCGCGCAACTACGACATCCGCAAGCAGGTCGTCGAGTATGACGACGTCATGAACGACCAGCGCAAGGTCATCTACGAGCAGCGCGCCGACATCATGGACGCCGAGACGATCGGCGACGTCGTCGAGGACATGCGTGCCGAGACGGTCAACGCGATCATCGGCGAGGCGATTCCGCCCAACACCTATCCGGAGCAGTGGGACCTCGAGCTCCTCAAGAGGCGCACCCTGGACGTGTTCGGGTTCGAGCCCCCCTATGACGAGTGGATCAAGGAGGAAGCGGTCGACCCGGAGATGTTCGTCGAGCGGCTCCAGAAGCTCGCCGACGATCAGATCGCCGAGAAGTCGCGCGACATCCCGGCTGATCAGTGGGTCCAGATCGAGAAGAGCTTCATGCTCCAGTATCTCGATCACCACTGGAAGGATCACCTGTCGATGCTCGACGCTCTGCGCCAGGTCGTTCACCTGCGCGCCTATGCCCAGCGCAAGCCGATCGACGAGTATAAGCACGAGGCATTCGCCATGTTCGAGCGCATGCTGACGCTGATCCGCGAGGACGTCACCGCCCAATTGGCCAAGGCGCAGTTCCGCATGGACCCGATGCCGCTTCCGGACCTGCCCGACTTCCTCACCCAGCATATCGACCCGTTCAGCGGCGAGGACGAGGCGTTCGAGATCGACCAGGGCACCGGCACGATCCTGTCGCAGCTGCCGCCCCTCCAGCCCGCGGAGCCTGCATTGGTCAGCGCCGGCGGCGCCGACGGCGACGTGCTTCCGGTCAGCCGCAACGCAGCTTGCCCGTGCGGCTCGGGCAAGAAGTACAAGCATTGCCACGGAGCTTTGGCTTAAGCCTCACCGTCATTGCGAGCGTAGCGAAGCAATCCAGCCTCTTGTGCTGGATTGCTTCGTCGCTTTCGCTCCTCGCAATGACGGGATTAGAAAGGGCCTGAAGTGCGGGTCTCGCACCTCAGGCCCTCAGCTGCCGCTTTGGCGGTTATCCTCTCCCGCCCCTGCGGGAGAGGATCTGGAGGCTAGGCCAGCTTCAGGCCTTCTTTGTTCATCGCCATGGTGAGCTTCTTGTTCTGCTCCTCGCTCATCGAGGCGCGAAGGCGCGGGAAGACATTGTCCTCCTCGTTACGGATATGGCCTTCCAGGAGGCTCCGGAAATCGCGGACCCGGGCGAGGAACTCGGGACCATCCTTGGCCATATTCTCGAGCTCGTAGATATAGGTCTTGATGTAGCCGTGCTCGCCATTGAGGTCGTCGGCATCGTGCGCTTCGTTGGCCTCGCGGAGCGCGGGATAGACGACATTCTCTTCCTGAAGAGCGTGCTTGCTGAGCGCATATTTGATTTTCATGATCAGGTGCGAGCGCGAGGTCGTCTGGTTGTCGGCAGTCGCCTCGAGCTGGTCGAACAAAGCGAGCGTCGCCTTGTGCTCGGCCTTGAGGGCATCGTCCCAATTGCCCGCCATATAGGTCGGGGACTGCATCATCATCTTGCGGCCCATGTTCGCCGCGAACCCGACCGCCGCCCCGGCCACCGCGGCCGCCGCGAGTGCGCCGGTCTGGCCGCCGAACGAGAAGGCGCTCTTCTGCTTGAAGCGGCCCTGGCTGTCGCGGGGCGGGGTCTCGGTGCGATTGTTGCTGCTGCTGTTGCTGCTACGCGTAAGGGTCGCCACTTTTCATCCTCCATCTGGGGGCAGGAAATTCGGGCGATTCAACCCGTGGGCGCGCGCCAATGTTCCGGGTGCGAACGGATCGCGGCAGCCATGCGCGCCGACTGATCTGCTTTAGTCTCCGATGATTAGCACGACGGACCGTTGTCGCGCCGCGCCCGGCCGAGGCCTGATTGCGGTGAACTTTCGCCACCCCCGCTGGTTCAGGCAGCAACAGTTTCATCCCAACATCGGAGGTCGGCAATGAAGGCGCTCGTCTGGCACGGCAAGGAGGATGTCCGCTACGAAAGCGTCGACGATCCCGAGATCGAAGATGGCCGCGATGCCATCATCAAAGTCACCAGCTGCGCGATTTGCGGCTCCGATCTTCACCTGTTTCACAATTTCATTCCGGGGATGAAGCCGGGCGACGTCCTGGGCCACGAAGCGGTCGGCGAGGTCGTCGAGGTCGGCAAGGACAACAAGGCGCTGAAGGCCGGCGACCGCGTCGTCATCCCCTTCACCATCTTCTGCGGCGACTGCGACCAGTGCCGGCGCGGCAATTATTCGGTGTGCCAGCGCTCGAACCGCAACAAGGAGATGGCCGAGAAGGTGTTCGGCCACGCCACCGCCGGCCTGTTCGGCTACACCCAGCTGACCGGCGGCTATGACGGCGGCCAGGCCGAATATCTGCGCGTGCCATTCGCCGACACGACGCACCTCAAGGTCAACGACAGCAGCCTTACCGACGAGCAGCTGCTGCCGCTCGCCGACGTCTTCCCGACTGGGTGGCAGGCCGCCGCGCAGTGCGACATCGAGCCGACCGACACCGTCGCTATCTGGGGCGGCGGAGCGGTCGGTCAGTTCGCGGTTCGAAGCGCGATCCTGCTCGGTGCCAAGCAGGTGATCTGCATCGAGCGCGTGCCCGAGCGGCTGGAGATGGCCGTCGCCGGCGGAGCGATCGGGATCAATCCCGATACGGAGAGCGTCAACGAACGGCTGACCGAGCTCACCGGCGGCCTCGGCCCCGACAAGTGCATCGATGCGGTCGGAATGGAAGCGCACGAGACCACGACGTTCGACTCGATGCTCGACCGCGCCCTCCAGCTCACTCTGATGGCGACCGACCGGGCGCATGTGCTCCGCGAGATATTCTATCACTGTCGCCCGGCCGGGATCGTGTCGATCCCGGGCGTCTATGGCGGCACGATCGACAAGCTCAACTTCGGCATGGCGATGCAGAAGGCGCTGACGTTCAAGATGGGCCAGACCCATGTCGCCCGCTGGCTGCCGCACCTTCTTCGTCTCGTCGAGGAGGGGAAGATCGATCCCAGCTTCGTCGTCACCCACCAGAAGCCGCTCGAGGACGGGCCCGGCATGTACCGCACGTTCCGCAACAAGCAGGACGGCTGCATCAAGACCATCCTCAAGCCAGGCGAAACCCGTAAGCAGGAGAAAGCAGATGAACGCAGCGACCTTGTCGGGGCCGTATAACGACCGAAGCATGACCCCGGCGATGCGGGCGTCGCGCCTGCTCGGCTGGGTGAGCTTCGGGATCGCCGCCGCCGAATTGCTGGCGCCACGCCGGGTCGCCCGAGCGGTCGGAATGAACGAGGACAGCGCGCCGCTTCTGCGGGCCTATGGCGCGCGCGAGGCGATCGCCGGAGTCGGCGCTCACAGCGTCTATCCGGTTCCCGCCATGTGGAGCCGGGTCGCGGGCGACCTGCTCGACATCGGCACGGTCGCGGTCGGTTCGCGCCAGGAAGATGGAAGCCGCGACCGCAAGGCCTGGATCGCCATTGCCGCGCTCGCCGGAGTGACGGTGATCGACGCGATCGTGGCCGCCAAGCTCGCCTCCGAGACCAAGGAAGGGAAGGGCGAGGTCCGCGACTATTCGGATCGTTCGGGCTTCCCCGGCGGCGTTGAGAGCGCGCGCGGCGCCGGCGTGGTCAAGGACGCCTTCGACGGCAAGGCCGGCGGAGCGGCCGCGGGCGACGCCAGTCCGGCCGGCAAGGCAACCAGCGGCCGGACCCAGACGGACCTCACCGGCGCTCCGGCGGAGACTCAAGCCGCGGGAAGCCCGGCCCGGCGCGACGGCCAGGGCGGAGTGATCGGAAGCGGTCAGGGCATGTCCGGAGACGCCCAGAAGGCCATCCCCGAGCCGCCGGCCTACACCCCGGCCTGACCGGCGCTTAGCGAACGACGATGAGAGGCGATCCAGCTGCGGCTGGGTCGCCCCGCTTCGAATGCAATAACCACGTCCCGGGGGGGTGATTTGTCATGAAATCACCCTTAGCCTGCGGCCGTTACGGCGGCGGGGGAAAGTCATGGGGGCGACGCTGTGTATCGCAGGCAAGACCCAGGCTGCCGTAGCAGTGGCGGGCGCTTCGCGCCGCTTCGCGAAGCGGGTCGTTTGTCTTCCGAATGGTGACGACAACGGAGTGGACAGCTGGCAGCCATCGCTGCGGAAGGCTGCGGGGATCCTCGGAATCGAAACCGTAACTCTCGATTGGGCGATGGCTCAGCCCGATCTGGTCTTCATGTCGGTCGAATATGACCGGATCATCAAGCCGGCTCAGTTCGCCTCGAGGCGGCTCTACAACGTCCACTTCTCACTGTTGCCCAAGTACCGCGGCTGCAACACGGTCGTCTGGCCGATCCTCAACGGAGAGACCGAGCATGGCGTCACGCTTCACGAGATCGACGCCGGCATCGATTCAGGCCCGATCATCGCCCAGCGCGCCTTCGCGATCGGCGACATGACTTCCAGGCAGCTTTACGGGCGCTGTCTGGAGCTTGGTGCAGAGCTGGTCCTCGAATGGCTGCCGAAGCTGCTGAGCGGGGATTATGCGGCTGCTCCGCAGAATGAAGAGGCGGCCTCGACCTACCCGCGCAACGCGCTCGATTACAGCCTGAAGGAGATCGACCTGTCGGAGCCTGTCGAGGCGGTCATGCGCCGCATTCGGGCGTTCACCTTCCCTGAGCACCAGCGTCCGACCCTCGACGGGCGGCCCATCCTGGGCGCGGAGTCGACATTCGGGCGCGTGCCGGTCGCCGATTGGGGAGGCCCTGTCCGCACCGTCTCGGTCACCGCCGCAGACGGAGACATCCGCCTGCACATCCAGCTCGATTCGAATGTGGTGAAGGTTGGCTCCCCGGGCCTGATTCGAACAGGCGGCCGTCCGATTAACAGTCGGATGCTCTACCGCTGAGCTACCGGGGAACAACAGCGAGGCGCGCCTATAGCAGCGCTTCTTCGAGGGTTGCAAGGGGGCGGAACACAGCTTTTCCGGACTCTGTCAGAAGCCGCAATCAGACCGCGAATTGCTCCATTGAGATGCGCTCGTCGAGGGCGTGCTCGGGGTCGAACAGCAAGGTGAGCGCGCGCGAACGGTCGATCCTCACCTCGACGCGATCGATCTCGCGAACCTCGCGCTGGTCGGCCACCGCCGACACCGGCCGCTTCTTCGGGTCGAGCACGCGCAGAGACACGCGCAGGTCGTCGGGAATGATGGCGCCGCGCCAACGCCGCGGCCGGAACGGGCTGATTGGAGTGATCGCGAGCAGGGACGAGTTGAGCGGCAGGATCGGCCCGTGGGCGGAGAAATTATAAGCCGTCGATCCCGCCGGGGTCGCGACAAGAACGCCGTCGCAGATCAGCTCGTCGATCACGACGCGACCGTTGACCGACACTTCGATCCAGGCGGTCTGGCGGGTCTCGCGGAGCAGCGAGACCTCGTTGATCGCCGGGCTGACGACCACTTGCCCGTCGACTCGGATCGCCTTCATCTCGAGCGGCGGGACGCAGAAGGCCTTGGCGCGCTCGAGGCGCTCGATCAGGCCGTCTATCCGCCACTCGTTCATGAGGAAGCCGACCGTGCCGCGGTTCATGCCGAAGACGGGGCAGACACGGCCTCGCTCGAGCATCTCGTGGAGAGTTTGAAGGATGAAGCCGTCGCCGCCGAGCGCGACGACCAGTTCGGCATCTTCGAGGGGCACGAAATCGTAATGGGCGTGGAGCAGCTGCTCAGCCACTTGCGCCGCCTCCGCGCTGGAGGCGACCAGCGCCATGGCTTTGTCCCCCTGCCGAGCCATTGGACGTAGCTACGGGCGATTGTGCGGCGCGGCAAGCGGCTCGTGAACCGACTCGGATCGGGACAGGGCCAGCGGCGAAGGCGATTGGCGGATTTGGCGGGGCGGGCTAGACCGAGGCGAGATGCCGCAGCCGCTGTTCATCCTGTCCTTCCGCCACCGCGACGAGCTTCATCGGCTCGCCGAGGCGGCGGGGTGGGAGCCGATCGCCGCCCGGCGAGACGCCAATGCGGAGGCACGTTTCCTCGCTTCGGGAGCGAGTGTCGCCCTGGTCGACGCGCGCGGTGCCTCGGCCGAAGGTGTCGGGGCCGTTCGCGCGCTGGGCGATGCGGTCGAGGCGAATGCCGGCGCCCTGCTGGTGCTGGTGTCCCGTACCGACGAAGCGCTGCTCGACCAGCTCCACGCGCTCGGCGCCACCCATTTCCTGGTGAGTCCGTTCAGCCACGCCCAATTGAGCCACGCGCTTCGCTTCGCCGCGCGCCATGCCGAGCGGACCGGAGACGGCCGACGTCCCGCCCCGGCGGCCCGGTCGGAGAGCGGCAGCTGGCGCTGGACCCCCGGCAGCCGGAGCGTGGCGCTAAGCCCGATGCTTGCGCGTAAGGCCGGGCTCTCCGAAGGCTCGGGGGAGGCGGGGCTGCACGCCCTGTTCCGCCTGCTTGGCGACGAGGGACGGCTCGCTGCACGCGCCGCGCTCATGCGCCTCGAGGAGGGCGAGAGCACCGCTTTCGCCCATCCCGACCCGGAACAGCCGGGAGGGCGTATCGCCCACCATGTCCGCAAGGGCGAGGGCGGCGAGATCGTCGGGCGGGCCGAGCTGATCGCTGGGTCGGCGATGTCGCTGGACCGAAGCCGCGACGCCCTCACCGGAGTGCGCGACGGGCGGGCGGCGCGCGAGTGGCTGGCCCGGCGTCTGGAGCTGGACGAGCAGGGGGGCGAGCCTGCCGCGGTCGTCCTTCTTCTCGCGCTCACCCGCTTCGACGCGATCAACCTCGCATTCGGCCGGGCAAGCGGCGATTCAGTGCTCCAGGCGGCGGCCCGGCGAATAGAGCGGCAGGTCGACGCCGATGGCGAGCGTCGGGCGGTGGCCCGTCTTGCCGGGGCCGAGTTCGCGGTGATGCTGTCGGCACCGGAGGGCGCGGCCGAGGCGCGAACCCTCGCCGGTCACCTCATCGAGGCGATGGCGCGCCCGTTCGTGTCGGGCGACCAGGTCATCACCATCGGCGGGCGGGTCGGGATCGCGGTGTCGCGGCCCGGAGACAGTGCAGCGTCGCTACTGCGCCGCGCGAGTGCCGCGCTCGCCGAAGCCAAGGAGCAGGAGAGCGCGCCGGTCACGCTCATCGATGCGGAGACCGAGCAGGCGAGCGCCCGCGGCGACCGGCTGGAAGTCGACCTCCGCCGAGCGCTCGATGCCGACGAGATCGACGTCGTGTTCCAGCCCCAGGTGACCATCGCCACCGGGCGGATTTCGGGGGTCGAGGCGCTCGCCCGCTGGCGCCACCCGGCGTATGGCGCGCTCGGGGCAGGCACGCTGTTTAGCGTCGCCGAAGCCTCCGACTATCTCGTCCAACTGTCCGAGCACATCCACCGCAAGGTGGTGGCCGCGGCTGCCGCCTGGCCGGCCTCGCTGTCGCACCTTCGAGTCGCGATCAACGTCACCGCTCAGGACATCGCCCGGCCCGGCTTCGCCGACCATTTCCTCAAGCTTGTGAAGGGCAGCGGCCTCGGCGCCGGCCGGGTCACGGTCGAAGTGACGGAGAGCGGCCTCATCGAGGATCTGACAGCCGCCGCGAGATTGCTCGGCCAGCTTCGCCGCGGCGGCCTCAAAATCGCGATCGACGATTTCGGCACCGGCTATTCGAGCCTGGCTTATCTGAGAGCGCTGCCGCTCGACTATCTCAAGCTCGACCGCCGCCTGTGCGAGGACATTACCGGCTCGCCGCGCGACCGGGTCGTCGTTCGAAGCGTCATCGACATGGCTCATTCGCTCGACATCGCCGTTGTCGCAGAAGGCGTGGAGAGCCGTGAGCAGCTCGTGCTGCTCGCTCAGGAGGGGTGCACCCTCTATCAGGGCTTCCTCTGCGCACCGCCGCTGGCGACGGAGGAGCTCGTGAAGCTGGTGGAAGGAGAAGCGGGAGTCGCCGCGTGAGCGAGGACCGGCTGAACATGACCGGCCTGTGGGAAGGGGCCTATGCCTATCCCGCCTACCAGGGTCCGACGACGCCGTTCGTGGCGCATATCGAGGATGTCGACGGAGCGCTCAGCGGCTCGATCATCGAGCCCAACACGATCGGCTTCGCGAGCGACGAGCTCGAGGCCATGCTTGCCGGCAGCCGCACCGGCCGAGCGGTCGATTTCACCAAGACCTATGACGGGTCGAGCGACGCGGCCCACGCCGTCGACTATGTCGGCCAGCTGTCGGAGGACGGCGATTCCGTCACCGGCGTGTGGAGCCTCGGCGAGCTCGACGGCACGTTCGAAATGCGCCGGGAACGGGCCTGGGAGGAACTGGCCGTGACCGAGGAGGCGGTGGAGCTGCCGGCCGCGGCCGCGCTTCCTAGCGAGCTGCCGCCACCCTGAGCGGTCCGCCGAGCTGGCTGGTCGGCCCCGGCACCAGCCGAAGCCGGCGAGCGCCGAAATCGATCGAGACCTGCCGGAACAGCTTGAGCGCATCCATGCCGAGCAGGATCGCGGGGCGGTGCTCCAGGTCGAGCTGGCGGAACAGCTCGAGTCCTCCGAACGCGATCGGCAGGTTGTTGACCAGGGCTCCGCCGATTCGAAGGCGGCGGGTGACCATATAGTTCAGATCGACGGTGGCGCCGGTGACGCTGGTCACCTGGAGCGACAGGTTCGGATCGATCCTTCCGCGCCCGATCAGACGCTGGCGAAGAGCTTCGTTGCCGACGGTGATTTCCGAGCCCGTATCGACGATCGCCCGGACCCGCAGGCCATCGACCGTCGCGTCGGCCAGGACCATCCGGCCGAGGCGGGTCTGGGCGGTGACGACGATCGTGTCGGAGGGCCAGCGGTCGTCCTCGGCCGCCGAGCGCGACAGCCGCATCTCCTGGCGCTCGAAGTTGAACACCACGCGCTGGTTGCGAAGGCTGTCGACGCCGAGCATTCCGTCCGCGCCGATGTGGTTCTGGAGCAGCGCCGGGGCCTGGACCGAGGTCAAGGAGCGACGGCCGACATCGAGCCGCGGGATGATCACCGTCGGCACCTGACGAACGTCGGCAACGCTCGCGAGGGTGACCATGGCGCTGGAGTCGAGCGCCAGCCGGCCGGCCAGCTCGCGGGAGATGACGGTTCGCTCGGCGCCGGTGTCGATGATGAAGTGGAACGGGCCGCGCCCGCCGATGGTGATCGGCACCGTCATCCGCTCAGTCGTGTCGGACCGGTATCCGAGAGTCTCGGGGGCGGCGGGGTCTCCCGGGGGATCGGACAGGGCGCCACCGCTTGCCAGGGCCGCCGCAAGCATCATCCATTGCAACATCGGCCAGCCCTTCCGCGCCGTCTTCGATTCTCCCTAACCTATTTCTACGAAAGTCGGAATGAAGCCGACGAGCGGCGGGCGCCCGCTTGACTCGGCCAAGGATCGGATCAAGCTTTCGGAACCACAAGCGGGGCGCTCATATGAAGCCCGTCTGGACGCTCGATCAGGTCGTCGCGCAGCTGACCAACTGGCAGGCGCGGTGGAACAACAGCATCCCGATCCCCTACCTGTTCTACGCCCAGTCGCTTCCGCATCACGATTACAAGCTCGGCTTCAGCCCGTTCAGCCAGGACGAGATCGAGTCGCTGCAGCGCACGATGCAACTCATCTCCGACGTCGCCAACGTGTCGTTCGTCAATGTCGCGAACAGCGTGCAGCCACCGAGCTTCTCGAACCAGTTCATCGGATTCTACACCGTGAACACGTCGGCAGCCGCTTTCTGGGGCGCGGCCACCGACTTCGCCACGCAGAGCGAGACGGTGCCCTATGGCGCCATCTACGGCGCGGACATCATCGTGAACCATAATCGATCGGACGTGCAGGGCGGCTGGGGACTGGGCGATTCCAACTCGAGGAAGCTGATGCACGAGCTTCTTCACGCGCTCGGCCTCGATCACCCTGGGCCCTACAATGGCGACAGCGCCAATTACGAAAGTCAGGCGCTCTTTTTCCAGGACAGCCACCAGTACACGGTGATGTCCTACTGGAACGCTTCCAACTCCGGCGCCGATCATGTTGCCGGGTCCGCCCTGCAATGGACCTCGACTCCGCTCCTCTACGATGTGGCGGCCCTCCAGGCGCTCTACGGAGCGAACATGACGACCCGCACCGGCAACACGGTGTACGGCTTCAACAACAGTTCGGGGCGTGCCGCCTACGATCTGGCGCGCGATCCGGCCTCGATCTTCACCATCTGGGATGCGGGCGGCACGGACACCTTGGACCTGTCGGGCTACCTGTCGCCTTCGCGGATCGACCTCGGCCAGGGTGCCTTCAGCGATTGCGCCGACATGACGTCGAACATCTCGATCGCCTTCGGAACCATCATCGAAAATGCGATCGGCGGCGCCGGAAACGACAGCCTGACGGGGAACGAGGCGCGGAACAGGCTCGAAGGCAATGGCGGTGCCGACATCATCAAGGGCGGCGCCAACGCCGACTGGCTCGTTGGCGGCGCCGGCGGCGACACGTTCGTATATTCGTCCTACTCGGACAGCGACCTTTCCCTTCTTCGCTCGGACGGCAAGAAGGGCGCCTCGGACTATCTCGCCGACTTCACTTCGGGCGTCGACATCATCGACCTGTCGGCCCTCGACGCAATCCCCTCGACGCCGGCGAACGATGGGTTCAGCTTCATCGGGCTCGCGGCTTTCTCTGGCGTAGCAGGAGAGCTGCGCTGGGAAGTCAGGCACGAGCAGCTGTGGTTCGAAGCGGACACAAACGGCGATGGCGTCTGCGACTTCGCCATCGCGATGAAGGCTGACGCGATCGCCGTCTCCGACCTGATCCTCTAGCCGAGGATCTTCGCAAGCCCCTTCGCAAGTTGCTGGGCGCCGCGAAGGCGGGCCGCGGGGTCCGCCCAGCTTCGCGTGATCACCAGCTTGTTGTCGGGCCGAAGCTTCGCCGTGCCCTTGAGGTGCTGGACATAGGCGATCAGCCCCTCGAGATCGGGGAAGCTGTCGTTGAAGAAGTGGACCAGCGCGCCCTTCGGCCCGACGTCCATCTTGGAGATGCACGCCTTGCGGCAGTTGAGCTTGATCTCGATGACCTTGAGCAAATTGTCGGTCGCCTCCGGCAGCTTGCCGAAGCGGTCGATCAGCTCGGCCGCGAACGCCTCGATCTCCTGCGGGCCCTCGAGCTCGTTGAGGCGGCGATAGAGTCCCATCCGAAGATCGAGGTCGGGGACATATTCCTCCGGGATGAGGATCGGCGCGTCGACGGTGATCTGCGGCGACAGGTCCTTGGTCTCGTTGCGGGCAGTCCCGCCCGCCTTCGCCTCAATGATCGCGTCCTCGAGCATCGACTGATAGAGCTCGAAGCCGACTTCCTTGATGTGCCCGGACTGCTCGTCGCCGAGCAGATTGCCTGCGCCGCGGATGTCGAGATCGTGGGTGGCAAGCTGGAAGCCCGCGCCGAGGCTCTCGAGATTGGCGAGCACCTGGAGGCGCTTCTGCGCGGTGTCGGTCATCAGCCGGTCGCCGGGCGTGGTGAAATAAGCATAGGCGCGGGTCTTGGCCCGGCCGACGCGGCCGCGAAGCTGGTAGAGCTGGGCAAGGCCGAAGCGATCGGCGCGGTGGATGATCATCGTGTTTGCGGTCGGGATGTCGAGGCCGCTCTCGACGATAGTCGTGGAGACCAGCACCTCGTACTTGCGGTCGTAGAAGGCGCTCATCCGCTCCTCGACCTCGGTCGGCGCCATCTGGCCGTGTGCGACGACGTAGCGGACTTCGGGGACCTCCTCGCGAAGGAACTCCTCGATATCGGGGAGGTCGGCGATCCTGGGCACGACGAAGAAGCTCTGCCCGCCGCGATAATGTTCGCGAAGAAGCGCCTCGCGGATCACCACCGGGTCCCACGGCATCACATAGGTACGCACCGCGAGGCGGTCGACCGGCGGGGTCTGGATGACCGAGAGCTCTCGAAGGCCGGACATCGCCATCTGAAGCGTCCGCGGGATCGGAGTCGCGGTCAGCGTCAGGACGTGGACGTCGGCGCGCAGAGTCTTCAGCTTCTCCTTGTGGGTGACTCCGAAGCGCTGCTCCTCGTCGACGATGACGAGGCCGAGATTATGGAACTCCACGCCCTTGCCGAGGATGGCATGGGTGCCGATGACGATGTCGATCTTGCCCGCTGCGAGACGATCCTTGGTTTCCCTCGCCTCCTTCGGAGTGACCAGGCGCGACAGTCGGCCGATCTCGATCGGGAAGCCCTGAAACCGCTCCTTGAAGTTCTGGTAGTGCTGGCGGGCCAGCAGGGTGGTCGGAGCGATCACCGCGACCTGGAGCCCGGCCATCGCGGCGACGAATGCGGCCCGGAGCGCGACCTCGGTCTTGCCGAAGCCGACGTCGCCGCAGACCAGGCGGTCCATCGGCTTGCCGCTTCCCAAATCCTCGATGACGTCGCCGATGGCGCGGTCCTGATCCTCCGTCTCCTCATAGGGGAAACGGTCGGAGAAGGCTGCGTAGCCGGTGTCCGGCTCGGCGACGGCGCCCGGGCGCATCGCCCGCTCGGCGGCGATCTTGATGAGGTCGCCGGCGATCTCGCGGATCCGCTCCTTCATCCGCGACTTGCGCCGCTGCCACGCCTCGCCGCCCAGTTTGTCGAGGGCGACGCCGTCGCTCTCGCTTCCGTAGCGCGACAGGATGTCGATATTCTCGACCGGGACGTAGAGCTTGTCGCCGCCGGCATATTCGAGGGCGACGCAATCGTGCGGCGCCTTCTGGACCGGAATCTGGGTCAGTCCCTCGTAGCGGCCGATGCCGTGGTCGGCATGGACGACGAGATCGCCGGGCGACAGGGTCGCGAGCTCGTTGAGGAAGGCGTCCTGGCTCTTCTTGCGCTTGCGGCGGCGGACGAGGCGGTCGCCGAGCATGTCCTGCTCGGTCAGCACCGCGACCTCGGGCGTGGTGAAGCCGTGGTCGAGCGGAAGCACGATGAGCGCCGTGCCGGACGCTCCGAGCGCTTCCTGCCAGCTGTCGACCAGCTCCAGCTTTTTCATGCCATGATCGGCGAGCAGGCCCTTGAGGCGCTCGCGGGCGCCGCCCGAATAGCTCGCCAGAACGATCTTGCGCTTGCTTCGCTTGAGGCCGGCGACGTGGTCGACGACGGCCTCGTAGACGTTCGCATTCTGCGCCCGCTCGGGAGCGAAGTCGCGCGGGCCGTCGACCTCGAAGTCGATGACCTTGGCGCTTCCCGGCTCGTGAAATTGCGTGGTGAGGTGGATCGGCCGGTCCGCGATCGCGTCCTTCCACTCGTCCGGGGTGAGGTAGAGAGTCTCGGGCTTCAGTGGCCGATAGCTTCCGGCATCGCTCGACTGGGCGCGCTGGCGATTGTCGTAATAGTCGGCGATCGCCTCGAAACGCGCGTCGGCCGCGCCTGAATCGCCGGCATCACGGACGACGAGGTCGCCGTCGCCGAGATGCTCGAACAGGGTGGAAAGCCGCTCCTCGAACAGCGGCAGCCAATGGTCGAGGCCGGCGATCCGGCGGCCGTCGGACACCGCCTGGTAGAGCGGGTCGCCGGTCGCGTTGGCGCCGAACATCTCACGGTAGCGCGAGCGGAAGCGCTTGACGCTGTCCTCGTCGAGCAGGGTTTCGGACGCGGGGAGAAGGGTGAAACCCTCGGTCGTGCCGGTGGTCCGCTGGGTGCCGGGATCGAAGCGGCGCACCGTCTCGATCTCGTCGCCGAAGAAGTCGAGCCTCAGGCCCTCGTCCTCGCCGGATGGAAACAGGTCGACGATCCCACCGCGAACCGCGAACTCGCCGGCGTCGTGGACGGTCTCGGTCCGGGCATAGCCATTGGCGTTGAGCAGGGTCGCGAGCCGGTCCATGTCGATCCGCTCGCCGGGCCTGAGGCTCGCGACCAGCTGGCGGATCCGGAAGGGCGTGAGCGTCCGCTGGAGTGCCGCGTTGACCGTGGTGACGACGAGCTGCGGCTTGTCCGGCTTGCGCTGGAGGGCGTGCAAGGTCGCAAGCCGCTCCGACGTCGAGCGAAGGGACGGCGACGAACGGTCGTAGGGCAGGCAGTCCCAGGCGGGAAAATAGAGGATGTCGAGCTCGGGAGCGAAGAAGGCGGCGGCGTCGCCGATCGACCGCATCGCGGCTTCGTCGGGAGAGATGAACACCGCCCGGCTGCCCGCTCCCGCGGCACGCGCGAGGTCGGCCGCGAGCCACGGCATGAAGCCCGCCGGTACGCCCGCAAGGGTGAGCGGCTTGTCGGCCTTGAGGATGGTCTGAAGATCTGCGGTCAAACGCCCGGTCCCGTCGTGTCGATATAGTCGGTCCGCTGCAGGCGCTTCATCATGGGCCCGGCAAACCGCTCGGGCGGCTCGGCGGTTCCGATCGCCCAGGCCATGATGTCGACATCCTGCTCCTCGAGGAGGGCCTCGAACAACGCCAAATCCTCCTCGCTCCACTCGGCGTGGCAGCGATCGAAGAAGCCGCCGATCATGAAATCGGCCTCGCGCGTGCCGCGATGCCAGGCGCGGTAGCGGATGCGTCGAAGGCGGGCGTCGCGGTCCATGAGACTCCAAGCGCGAAAGGCCGGCGGACCAGGAAGCGGCCTGCAAGCTGAAGCGGGTGAGGGGGCCATGTAGGGACGAACGGGCCCGGCGCGAAGACCCTTTGGGCCACTTATCGGCGCGGAGGACGCGGTGGCGGAGGCGGCGGGTTGATCGGTCCAGGAACGTCGCAATCGCGATAGGGCGCGGCGTCGGGCTGGCCTCGGCGGGAGTCCTGATCGGACCAGCACGCCTTGATCGCGTCCCAGGCCTCCTGGAGCGGTATCCTGGCATGGCGGGCGTAGGAGGCGATGGCGTATGGGCGGACTCGGAACCAAGCGCTGCTTTGGGGCTCGCCGACGCTTTCGATCGGACCGGCACCGCAATGCTCGCGGATCGCTCGGACTCCGGGCTCGTCCTCGAAGCCGCCCGGATAACCGCCCCAGGTCATGTCTTCGCCGATTCGGCCGCGCGCCTGCCGGTTGCCGATGCCCTCCACCACCAGATAGCCGGCTTCGTCCCGAACCAGCCGCGTGTTGCGGCCGAACAGGACGAGCGGCCCGTCAGCGCTGTTCATTCGGAAACAGCCGTCGACGAGGATGATCCGCCCGCGTTTGGCGATCGACAGGATCAGGGACGGCGCGCGGTCGGCGCGCGGAAACGTCCGCACGAACGGCGCCACTTCGGGCGCGATGGCACGGGCCGCATCGACCTCCGGCTGGAAACTCAAGCGAACATTGTTCGGCACCTGCCATCCCTCGCGGGCGGCAAGGGTCTCAAATTCCGAGCGGCTGACGGTGACGTCGATGCGCACTATCCCTTCGAACGGGTCGGCCGCGCCGCCTCCGAACAGCCGGTGCGGCTCCATCCGGCGCAGCCACTCGTTGAGTAGCGGCTGCAGTTCCGCTGGGGGCACGCCGCCGGTGACCGCGCGAAAGCGGGAGTCCCGGGTGAAGCGCGCGAGCGTCTCCGGGCCATTGCGGCGGAAGTGGAACTGGTAGCGCGGGCGGGGATCGCGGACGATCTGGACATCGACATAATTGCCGCGGGCTTCCCGCTTGAGGCGGCGGTCGAGCGCGGCCGCCGCGCGCATCGTCGCGGCGTCCGGGTTCATCATCCGCTCGGCATGCGAGACCGGGATGCCGCGTTCGCGCGCCATCCGTTCCGTCTCCTGCTCGCCCGGCGGGAGCGGCGGCGCGTCAGGGTAGGGGATATGGGGCGCTTCGAGGATGGTCGCGTAACCGGACGCCTCTATGCGCGCCCCGGCCGGCGACTGGGCCTGCGCGCCCGTGAAAGCAGCGGCGAGAAAAGCGAGACAGACCAACCGCATAAGGTGACACGCTATCATCCTCATCGCATTTCGCGCGGGTGAACGGTTGTCCGCCACCGTGCGGCGTGGCAGCAGGCGGCGATGCGCCCCGACCTCCTCAACCCGCTGTTCGCCGAAGTGGAGGTCCTCAAAGGCGTCGGGCCGCAGCTGATGAAGCCGCTCACCAAGCTCGGCCTCACCCGGATCGTCGATCTCGCCTTCCACCTCCCGACCGGCTGGATCGACCGCAAGCGCGTCGAGCGGCTCGACGATGAGGATGTCGGCCGGGTGATCACAATCACGCTCACCGCGCGCGACTACCGCCAGTCGGGCGGCCACAAGAGCCCGCTTCGAATCCACGCGACTGACGCCGGCGGCGACTATGTGACTCTGACCTATTTCCGCAATCCGGGCTGGGCCAAGCAGCAGCTTCCGATCGGAGAGCCGCGCCTCGTCTCGGGAAAGCTCGACCGCTATGGGCAGGAGCTCCAGATGGTCCACCCGGACCATGTGCTCGATCCCGCGCAGGGGGAGCAATTGCCGGCGCGCGAGCCGATTTACGCGCTGTCGGAAGGGCTCACCAACAAACGTATGGGCGACCTTGCCGCGCAGGCGCTTGCGCGGCTGCCCGAGCTCGCCGAGTGGGTCGAACCGAGTCTCAAGCGCGCGCGCGGCTGGCCTGGCTGGCAGGAGGCGTTGACCGGAATCCATGCGGATCCCGCGCAGCCGAAGGCCCGCGAGCGGCTCGCTTATGACGAGATCTTCGCCAACCAGTTGGCGCTGAGCCTCGTCCGGGCGTCGTCACGGCGGCGAAAGGGCGTTCCGCTCGTGGGCGATGGGCGGCTTCGAGCGATGCTCAGCCTGCCTTACGCGCCGACGGGTGCCCAGCAGCGCGCGATCGGCGAGATCGAGGGTGATCTCGCCCAGGACATTCCGATGCTTCGCCTGCTCCAGGGCGATGTCGGTTCGGGCAAGACCCTGGTGGCTCTGAAGGCAATGTTGATCGCTGCGGAAGCCGGTGCTCAGGCCGCCTTGCTCGCGCCGACCGAGATCCTCGCCAGGCAGCATTACGAGACGATCAGCCGGCAGCTCGCGGGCCTGCCGATCAACGTCGCCATCCTCACCGGCCGCGACAAGGGACGGGCGCGCGAGGCGACGCTGATGGGGCTCGCCGACGGCTCGATTCACATCCTCATCGGAACTCACGCGATCTTCCAGGAGGCGGTCAGCTATCGCCGTCTCGGCCTCGCAGTGATCGACGAGCAGCACCGCTTCGGAGTCGCCCAGCGCATGATGCTGACCGCGAAGGCCGAGCGGCCGCCGCACCTTCTCGTGATGACCGCGACCCCGATCCCTCGGACGCTGGAGCTCACCAATTTCGGCGAGATGGACGTCAGCCGTCTCGACGAGATGCCGCCCGGCCGTCAGCCCATCGAGACCCGGGTGCTCAGCGTCGAGCGCGTCTACGAGGTGATGGCGGCGCTCGGCCGCCATATCGAGCAGGACAAGCAGGCCTATTGGGTGTGCCCGCTGGTCGAGGAGAGCGAGGTGAGCGACCTCGCCGCGGCCGAGGAGCGTGCGCATGTGCTTCGGCTTCGCTTCGGCGACACGATCGGCCTCGTCCATGGACGAATGAAGGGGCCGGAGAAGGACGCGGTCATGGCCGCGTTCCAGCGCGGTGAGCTGAAGGTTCTCGTCGCGACGGTGGTGATCGAGGTCGGAGTCGATGTGCCCAATGCGACCCTGATGATCATCGAGGGCGCCGACCGGTTCGGCCTCGCCCAGCTTCACCAGTTGCGCGGCAGGGTCGGGCGCGGCGACCAGCACAGCGTCTGCCTCCTCCTGCGCGGCAACGCGCTCAATGAGACGACTCGCGCGCGCCTCGCCTTGATGCGCGAGACCAATGACGGATTCCGGATCGCCGAGGAGGACCTGCGCCTGCGCGGCGGCGGCGAGATTCTGGGCACGCGCCAATCCGGCGACGCCCAGTTCCGACTGGCCACGCCCGAGTTGGTGCAGGAGCTGGTTCCCGCGGCCACGGATGACGCCCGATTGCTCGTCGATCGAGACGGCGGCCTCGACGGCGAGCGGGGCAAGGCGGCGCGCCTTCTCCTCTATCTGATGGAACGGGACGCCGCCGTCGCGACTTTGCGCTCCGGCTGAGGAGACGAGACATGCCGACGAGCCTGGTCCTGCCCGCTTTGCTGATCTTCATCGCGGGCGCGATGACCGCAGCCCAGCCGCCGACCAACGCCGTGCTCGCCCGGGAGAGCGGCTCGGTGATCCTGGCGGCCGTCATCTCCTTCGCCGTCGGAACAGCGGCGCTTCTCGTGGTGCTCGCACTCACTCAGCCGCGAATGGCGCTCGCGCCGCTTCGCGACGTGCCGTGGTGGGCGTGGGCCGGCGGCTTCTACGGCGCGGTCTTCGTCGCCGCCGGCGCCTATGCCGCGCCAAAGCTGGGGATCGCCTCGCTGATCACCATCGCCGTCGCGGGGCAGATGATCGCGGCGGTGGCGATCGACCATTACGGCGCCCTCGGCCTCGACCGCACGCCGATTTCGCCGGGACGCCTGGTCGGGGTTCTTTTGATCGTCGCCGGAGTGGTGCTGGTGCGCCGCTTCTAGGCGGTCAGCAACCCGTGCTTCTTCTTGCCCGCCGAGACGCGCACCTGGCCGGAGACGCTGATGACGACCTGCTCGTCCGTGATCGTCTCGCCGTCGACGCGAGCGCCGCCTTGCGCGATCAGGCGGCGCGCTTCCTTCTTAGACGCGGTGAGGCCGAGTCCGACCAGCGCGTCGGTGAGCGCGATCGAGCCCTCCGGAACGGCGAGCGTCGGCAGCGCCTCGCCGGCAGCGCCTTCCTCGAAGGTTCGCCGCGCCGTCTCGGCCGCCTCGCCCGCGGCGTCGGGGCCGTGGAGCATGGCGGTGGTGGCGTCCGCCAGAACCTTCTTGGCCTCGTTGATGTCCTGGCCTTCGAGCCGCTCAAGCCGCTCGATCTCGTCCACCGGAAGGTCGGTGAAGCGGCGCAGGAACTTGCCGACGTCGGCATCCGCGACGTTCCGCCAGAACTGCCAGTAATCATAGGCGCCGAGCATGTCGGCGTTGAGCCACACCGCGCCCTTCTCGGTCTTGCCCATCTTTGCGCCGTCGGCGGTGGTGAGCAGGGGGGTGGTGAAGCCGAACACCTCGCGGCTGTCGGCCCGGCGGTTCAATTCGACGCCGTTGACGATGTTGCCCCACTGGTCCGAGCCGCCGAGCTGGAGCCGGACGCCGTGCTGCCGCGCCAGCTCGAGGAAGTCGTAGGCCTGGGTGATCATGTAGTTGAATTCGAGGAACGAGAGCGACTGCTCGCGGTCGAGCCGAAGCTTCACGCTGTCGAAGCTCAGCATCCGGTTGACCGAGAAATGCTGGCCAACCTCGCGCAGGAACTGGAGGTAGTTGAGCTTGTCGAGCCACTCGGCATTGTCGAGCATGATCGCGTCGGTCGGGCCGTCGCCGAAGGTCAGGAAGCGCTCGAATACCTTTTTGATCGACGCGACGTTGGCGGCGATCACCTCCTCGGTCATCAGCTTGCGCGCCTCGTCCTTGAAGCTCGGATCGCCGATCTTGCCGGTGCCGCCGCCCATCAGCACGACCGGCTTGTGGCCCGCCTGCTGGAGCCGGCGGAGCATCATGATCTGGGTTAGGCTTCCGACATGAAGTGACGGCGCGGTCGGATCGAACCCGATATAGCCGGCCACGATCTCCTTCGACGCGAGGCTGTCGAGCGCCTCGGCGTCGGTGACCTGGTGGACAAAGCCGCGCTCGTCGAGCACGCGGAGGAGTTCGGACTTGTACTGGCTCATGGTGCGGATCGCCTAATCAGGTGAGGCACTTCCATGCAACCGGCTTGGCTGAGCTTGGGTGGGTGCCGCCACATCCGACTTGGCTGAGCTTGTCGAAGCCCTCTCTTTCCTTTCTAACCGCCCAATGCCCTTCTGGACATATATGCTCCACTGCGCCGACAGCACCTTCTATGTCGGGCACACGGACGAGCTGGAGAAACGGATCGGCCAGCACGAGCTTGGCCTGATCCCCGGCTACACGAGCACGCGCCGACCCGTGAAACTCGTCTGGTCGCAGGAGTTCGGTACGCGCGAGGAAGCGCGAGAAGCAGAGAAGCAGCTGAAAGGCTGGGGTCGAGCGAAGAAGCTCGCACTGATCCGCGATGACTGGGGGCTCATTTCGACGTTGGCTCAGGGAAAGAAGGAGGGGGCTTCGACAAGCTCAGCCAAGCCGCTTTCGATGTTCCTGCACCCACATCTCGATCACCTGCCGTCGCAGCCGTTCTCCTTGGAAGCGAAGGTCAGACGCGGTGATGACCGAATCCATTTGAGATACCGGCTGACCGGTCCGGTTGACGGAGTTGCTATCCCGCCACGCAGACCACCTGATCGACGGGACGGTCTGTGGCAGCACACCTGCTTTGAAGCGTTCGTGCGGTCTGGTCTCGGGGACGGCTATGTCGAGCTCAACCTGGCACCATCCACGGAATGGGCGGCCTACAGGTTCGATTTTCATCGAACGGGAATGAGAGACCTGCCGATGACGCCGCCCGAGATCAAGGCTGAGAGCGACCGATATTGTCTCGAACTGTCAGCGGTGGCCACGATCCCGCACGTGGTTGGCCCCCTCCGGCTCAACCTCACCGCCGTTATCGAAGAACGTGACGGCACCAAATCCTACTGGGCGCTCAGCCATCCACCCGAAGGGCCGCCCGATTTCCATCATCCCGCTTGCTTCACGCTCGAACTGCCGCCGGTAGAGTGACTTCGTCATTGCGAGGAGCGCAGCGACGCGGCAATCCACACGCGACTTCCACCTCGAGCTGGATTGCTTCGCTCCGCTCGCAATGACGGTTCACTGATGATCAAATTCGGCATCGACCGGCTGCTCGCCGACCCTGAGCTGCGCAAGCCCCTCGAGGGCAAGCGCGTCGCCTTGCTCGCTCATCCCGCTTCGGTGACCGCGGACCTCACCCACAGCCTCGACGCGCTCGTCGCCGCCGGCGTCAACGTCACCGCGGCGTTCGGCCCGCAGCACGGAATCCGCGGGGAGAAGCAGGACAATATGGTGGAGTCGGGCGACTTCACCGATCCCGAGCTCGGGATCCCGGTGTTCAGCCTTTACGGCGAGGTGCGTCGGCCGACTGGCCAATCGATGGGCACGTTCGATGTGATCCTCATCGACATGCAGGACCTCGGCTGCCGCATCTACACTTTCATCACGACCTTGCTCTACGTGCTCGAAGCCGCGGCGGAACATGGCAAGCAGGTGTGGGTGCTCGACCGGCCCAATCCCGCCGGCCGCCCGATCGAGGGGCTGACCCTGCGCGAGGGTTGGGAGAGTTTCGTCGGCGCCGGGCCCATGCCGATGCGCCACGGCATGACCCTCGGCGAGCTCGGCCTGTGGTTCATCGACAAGTTCAAGCTCGACGTCGACTATCGGGTCATAGACATGGAGGGCTACGACCCCGAGGCCGCGCCCGGCTTCGGCTGGCCGCTCGGCGAGCGGATCTGGGTCAATCCCAGCCCCAACGCGCCCAACCTGTGGATGGCCCGAGCCTATGCCGGCACCGTGATGCTGGAAGGGACGACGCTGAGCGAGGGCAGGGGCACGACGCGCCCGCTCGAGCTGTTCGGAGCGCCCGACATCGACGGCAAGGCGGTCATCGCCGAGATGCGCCGGCTCGCGCCGCACTGGCTCGACGGCTGCATCCTTCGCGATTGCTGGTTCGAACCGACCTTCCACAAGCATGTCGGCAAGCTGTGCGGCGGAGTCCACATCCATGCTGAGGCCCCGGGCTACGACCATCATTCGTTCAAGCCGTGGCGTCTTCAAAGCTTGGCGTTCAAGGCGATCCGCCGCCTCCAGCCCGACTACGATCTGTGGCGCGACTTCCCCTACGAATATGCGTTCGGCAAGCTGCCGATCGACGTCATCAACGGCGGTCCGCTGCTTCGCGAATGGGTCGACGACGCGGGCGCCGAACCCGGCGATCTAGACGGGCCGGCGCTCGCCGACGAACGGGCCTGGGAAGACGAGCGACGGCCTTTTCTTCGCTACTGAGCCCGCTCCGCTTCGTGGCGGCCGAAGCCCTCCGGCCGCTCCGGTGCACGGGCGCGGATCCAGCGGCTGGCGATCAGCTTTGTACCGCTGATCACCGGAGCGCCTGCGTGGCGGGTGCGCGGATCGGGGCGGCCGTCGGGACGCGCATTGGCGAACAGCAGGCCTAGGCCGGCCCGGCCTGAGACGCTCAGGCCAAGTTCGGGGAAAACGGTTTCGCCGCCGCCATAGCCCTCGTTGAGGTAGACGAGGAAGGTCAGAACGCGCTGGTTGGCGAGGCCGGGGACCGCATCGAGATGGGTGCGATATTGCTGGCCAGGTCCGTAGCGAAGCACCTGCAGGGTCTCGGCCGCTTCGACACGAGTGCCGCTCGCCGCCGCCAGCCGCCGGTTGAGCGCGTGCACGGCCGGCCATTCGCTGACGAACGGAAAGGATGCGGCCTCGGAGTCCCGCAAGGAATCGCGAACGAAACGCTGCTGGCCTTCATGAAAGATCGTCGCGGGCTTGAACCGCGGCGCTGCCGCATCGACGAGGAACCGGCATTCAGCTGGGGTCAGCAACTCCGGGAACTGAGCGACATAGGGCTCCCTGCACAGCACTTCCGGCTCGGAAGCCGAAAGCGGTTCGCCGCGTGCGTCGAGATGCATCGCCCCAATCAGCTCGAGCTGCCGCCGCGCCTCTGCATCGCTCTTCGCCGATTGCTCCAGCACCTTCAGTGCCGCCTGCCAATCGCGGTCGCCGCCCATTCCGATCGCACAAAATGCGCCGAGCACGCGCGCCGCATCGCGATGCGACAGCGCCGCTGCCCTGCCCAGCTCCGCACGCGCCCGCGCCAGGTCTCGAGGCACGAGCCGACCCTCGACGCGCCACAGCGCCAGGGCGAACAGCGCTTCCGCGTCCTGCGCAGCGCCCGAGCGCTCCAGCAGGGCCACTGCCTCCGCCGCCTTTCCCGCGGCTGCGAGCGCGAGCGCCTCGCGAACCGGGCCGGTGGAAGCACTCACACCTTGCGGCTCAGCGTGCGCATGGCGTCGTCGAGGCCCTCGAGCGTAAGTGGGTACATGCGGTCGTCGAGGAGCTGCTGAATCACCCGGATCGACTGGGTGTAGCCCCAATATTGCTCGGGCACCGGGTTGAGCCACACCGTCGCCGGATAGGTGTTGGTGAGCCGCTTCATCCAGGTCGCGCCGGCTTCCTCGTTATAATGCTCGACCGAGCCGCCGGCATGGGTGATCTCGTAGGGGCTCATCGACGCGTCGCCGACCACCACGACCTTGTAGTCGTGGCCGAACTTGTGGAGCACGTCCCAGGTCGGCGTACGCTCGGAGAAGCGGCGGCGATTGTCCTTCCACACGCTCTCGTAGAGGCAGTTGTGGAAGTAGAAGAATTCGAGATTCTTGAACTCCGCGGTCGCCGCCGAGAACAGCTCCTCGACCAGCTTGATGTGCGGGTCCATCGATCCGCCGACGTCGAGGAAGAGCAGGAGCTTGACCGCATTGTGCCGCTCCGGGCGCATGCGGATGTCGAGCCAGCCCTGGCGCGCCGTGCCCTCGATCGTCGCGTCGAGATCGAGCTCGTCGGCGGCGCCTTCGCGGGCGAAACGGCGGAGTCGGCGAAGCGCCACCTTGATGTTGCGGGTGCCGAGCTCCTTGGTGTTGTCGAGGTTCTGGAAGGCCCGCTGCTCCCACACCTTGATCGCTCGGCGCTGACCTCCGGTGCCGCCGATCCGAACGCCTTCGGGATTGTAGCCGCTATTGCCGTAGGGCGAGGTGCCGCCGGTGCCGATCCACTTGCTTCCGCCCTGGTGGCGCCCCTGCTGCTCCTCGAGCCGCTTCTTGAGCGTCTCCATAATCTCTTCCCAGGAGCCCAGCGCCTTGATCTCGGCCATCTGCTCGGGTGTGAGGTAGAGCTCGGCGACGGCCTTCAGCCACTCCTCGGGAAGCTCCTGCGCCTCGGTGCCGTAGCTCGTCTCGATTCCCTTGAAGACCTTTGCGAAGACCTGGTCGAAGCGGTCGAGCAGCCCCTCGTCCTTCACGAAGGTCGCCCGGGCGAGATAGTAGAAATCCTCCGGCCGAGCCTCGATCACCTGCCGGTCGAGCGCCTCGAGCAGGGTGAGATGCTCCTTGATCGAAGCCGGAATGCCCGCCGCGCGGAGTTCATCGACGAAGGAAAAGAACATGGGACCGGCTTACCGCAGGCCCCGTTCAACGTCATCCCCGCAGAGAGAGGCGAGGGTCGCTGGTTAACTCGCTCTCAACCACTTCGCCGTAACACCGACACCGAAACAACCAACATGGAGCGGGGACCTTGGCGAGTTCGGCGGTGGAACGGGCGGACAGTGCAGCGATCAGCCAGGTGGCGCGCAATTGCGGCCGGCTCGCGATCGAGTGCAGCGACGTGTCCGGCTACGTCAACGGCGTCTCGCAGCGCATCTCCGAAAATCTGCGGACCCTCGATGCGCTCGAGGACGTCACCAGCCAGCTCCTGAGCGATCAGGTCCGGGTCGCCGATTCGACCGACGAGGCGCACATGCTCGCCGAGCAGGCGCGCTCCAAGCTCGAGGCGGGCAGGGCCGCGATCGAGGACACGATCCGGGTGTTCTCGGGCCTGACCAACCTTGTCGTCCAACTCGGTGACCGAATGCAGGGCTTTGCCGATGCGATGAGCAGCGTGCGCACCGTATCGTCGAGCATCGAATCGATCGCCAAGAAGACCAACATGCTTGCATTGAACGCCACCATCGAAGCGGCGCGCGCGGGCGAGGCGGGGCGCACCTTCGCGGTCGTCGCCGCCGAGGTGAAGAAGCTCGCCCACGACACCCGCACCGCGACCATGGAGATCGGCGAGACCGTCGCCTCGCTGACCCGCGAGGCGGAGGCGGTGACCAGCGAGATCAAGGCCGGAGTTGAGACCAGCCGTCTCGCCCAAGGCTCCTTCTCCAAGATCAACGAGACCGTCCGCGACGTCGCCGACCTCGTCTCGATGGTTGACCGCCAGACCGAGGGCATCGCGCAGTCGACCGGCCTCATCCAGCAGAGCGTGGACCGGGTGAAGAGCGGCCTCGACGCCTTCGCTGCCGACGCCCGCGCCAATGGCGGCCAGCTCAAGGACGCGCACGAGCGGCTCGGCCGCCTCGAATTGCTCTCCAACGAGATGCTCGACCGCCTCGCCAGCTCGGGCGTCGCGATCGACGACACGCCGTTCATCCACTACGCCCAGCGCTCCTGCTTCGAGATCAAGCGGGTGATCGAGGCGGGGATCGCCGAGGGCAAGGTCAAGCACGAGGACGTGTTCGACTTCGATTACAAGCCGATGCCCGGCACCAACCCCGTCCAGTATGAAGTGCGCTTCTGCGCCTTCGCCGACACCCACATCCGCCCGATCCTCGACCGCCTGATGGCCGAGGAGCCGCGCCTGATCGCCGCCGCGCTCACCGACATCAACGGCTATCTGCCGACCCATATCAGCGAGCGCTCGCAGCCGCAGGGCGCGGACCCGGAGTGGAATGCCGAGCATTGCCGCAACCGCCGCAACTTCCTCGACGACAGCACCCGCCGAGCCATCGCCAGCACCAAGGAGGCGATGCTCGCCACCTACGGCATGGATCTCGGCAACGGCCGCTATTTGCCGGTGAAGAACGTGTTCGTGCCGTTGTTCGTCAACGGCCAGCGCTGGGGCAATTTCGAAATGGCCTATCGCGACGAGACCGTCAGCTAAGTGACCGGCGACCGGGGCGGTGCGTTGATGTCGATCTGCTCGCCTCGTCCGGGCCGCAAGGTCACCCGGGCGCGAATCCTGCCGCCGTCATTCTGACCGGGATTGTTGAGCAGCGCCTCGACCTGCCGGTCGGACGGCACCCCGTCATAGCCGCCCAGCATCATCGTAGAGCCGAGATCGTGATAAAGCATCACGTAGCGGCCGAGATTGGGGGCGTGAACGACCTCTAGCCACTCGCCGGCATCGCTGATGATCGCGACCAGGCGGGTCCTTCCGTCGATCGACAGCGCCTCGCCCTCCGCGCCGCGCAGGATCGTGACCGGTGCTCCTCGGATCACCGGGCTGGCCGACAGGCAGAGCTGGCTCGGAACGCGCGAAGGCAGCGGCCGCGCGCGGCCTTGCTCAGTCGCATCCATCCCGCCACCATCCATGCCCCCGAGTGCGGCCTGTGCCGCGAGCTCCCCAAGCGGCGGGTCGGCCAGCAGGTTCGCGTCACGTTGCGGTGTGCCGGACGGGCAGGGGACGACCTCGATCGGCGCGGCGGGACGCGCCGGATTAGCCGCGCCGAAGCGGATGCCGTTGAGCAGCGCAGTCATGTTGGCCTCGACCTCGCCGCGTCGCGCGCCCGGCGCCGACACGCGTAACTTGATGATCCAGCGACCAGCCTTGATGAAAGCGGCGCTGGAGGCATGGCCGCCGCGGTAGTTCTCATACTCGATCCGGATCGCCGCATCGGCGACCCCGCCAGCCGCGACCACCGCGCGCCGCACCTCCCGGACCGGGCTGCGGGAATTGGCTCGGATGCCCTGGTCCGTCGCAAAGGCCGAGAGGCCCGCATGGGGTAGGCCGGGATAATAGATGTAGGCGGTTCCAATCAGTTCGCCGTCGGAGGAACGGTACTGGATGACGTTGTCGATGGCCTGGCCGTGATTGCTGGCCTCGCCTGTCTGGGTGACCCGCATCGATCCCGCGGACCGCGGAAAGGCGGTGCGAGCAGGCCCGACTGCGATCTCGGTATCGCTCTCCGCCCAATGGGGCGGCTCCGCAGGTGGCGGGGGCGCGGGCTGCTGTGCGGCAGCCGATGTAGCGCCGGCCGCCAAAAGCATTGCGAGTAGCAATCGAAACATTGGCTTATCCCCCATGACGATGAGGCTAAGCCGAGTTCTTCACTCCCGCAACGGGCTCTTGTCAGCCGCCCCGGCGCGCCATGAAGGCGAGGCGTTCGAACAGCATCACGTCCTGCTCGTTCTTGAGCAGGGCGCCGTGAAGGGGCGGGATCGCCTTCGACGGGTCCTTCGACTGAAGCACCTCGAGCGGCATGTCCTCGTGCAGGATCAGCTTCAGCCAGTCGATCAACTCGCTCGTCGACGGCTTCTTCTTGAGGCCGGGGACCTCGCGGACCTGGTAGAAGATGTCGAGCGCCTTGCCGACCAGAAGCTTCTGGATGCCCGGGAAATGGACGTCGATGATCGCCTGCATCGTCTCCCGGTCCGGGAAGCGGATGTAATGGAAGAAGCAGCGGCGGAGGAACGCGTCGGGCAGCTCCTTCTCGTTGTTCGAGGTGATCACGACGATCGGCCGCTCGACGGCCTTCACCGTCTCCTTTGTCTCGTAGACATGGAATTCCATTCGATCGAGCTCCTGGAGGAGGTCGTTCGGGAATTCGATGTCGGCCTTGTCGATCTCGTCGATGAGAAGGACCGGGAGCTGAGGGGAGGTGAACGCCTCCCACAGCTTGCCGCGCCTGATGTAGTTCTTGATGTCGTGGACACGCTCGTCGCCCAGCTGGCCGTCGCGAAGCCGCGCCACCGCATCATATTCGTACAGGCCCTGATGCGCCTTGGTCGTCGACTTGACGTGCCATTCGATCAGCGGCGCCCCGACCGCGGCCGCGATCTCATGCGCCAGCACGGTCTTGCCGGTGCCGGGCTCGCCCTTGACGAGAAGCGGCCGGCGCAGGGCGACGGCGGCGTTGACCGCGACCTTGAGGTCGTCGGTCGCGACATAGGATGGGGTGCCTTCGAAACGCATTGCCGCGGCCTACCGGGCGGGCCGCGAAGGGGCAAGGTCAGGCGGCGATTCGGGCCTGGGCGCGGGCCTGGAGGAGATCCCACAGGCCGCGATGCTGAAGAGCGACCTGCTCGGCGCCGAAGCGCATCGCCCGGCTCATCGCCGGGTCGCCGGAAGCACCTTCGACCAGCGCCGCGATGGCCGCGCGATGGTCGCCGGCGCGCGGCGGCGGAGTGACTGACAGCCGCTCGGCGGCGGTGTCGAGAACGGTTCGAATCACCGCCCACTCGGCGGCGACGGCAAGAGCCGCTCCGAGGGAGCAGCCGCGGCGTTCGGACTTGGCGAGGGTGGCGAGGGCGTGGCGGGTCGCGGCGATCGCCGCTTCGCTGCCGCTTCCGGGAGTAGGTGGAATCGGGCCGGCCTCGACCGAGAGGCGAGCGAGAAAGGCGCGCTCGCGGCTGAACTCGTCGCCCGCCTCGGAAAGCCAGGCTCGGCTCGGCGGGTCGATGGTCCGCGCCGCGACGAGCTCGACGAGCGAAGGATATTGGCCGTGCACCGCGCACAGGAAATGGATCGCGTCCGCGAGGTTGCGCGGGCTGGTCGGGCTGGTCAGGAGCAGCTCGCTCGCCGGATAGGAATGCGAGCGACTTCCATGGTCGTCGACGCAATCGATCAGCAGGCAGCCTGAACGGGCCTCTTGCCTCAGTCCGATTGGATGTGACGCCATGCAGGTCCTCCCGGCGCAGGCCCCCCTTGGCGCGCTGGGGCTGTCTAGCGCGGGCGGCGTAAATAGGAGGTAAAGCCGGGCGACTTTAGTAATCTATGTTGTCGGATCCGAGCCGCAGCCGCTCCTAGGGTCCCAGTGAGGGAGAGAGTGATGCGTGCAGTTTTCCTGGTGGGCGCAATGGCAATGCTGGTGAGCGGTCCTGCTCACGCGTCGGAGGTGTTCGTCGGAGCTCTTGCTCACGACATCGATTCCCCGCTGACGCTGGGCGGGCGCGAGGACGGCGCCGACTTCGAGCTCGGCTGGCGCGGCCAGCGGATCCGGGCGCTGGGCTTCATAGGCGCGCCGTCGCCCTACGCGTTCGGCTCGCTTCACACGGGCGGCGACACCCACTTCGCGGCGGCAGGGCTGAGCTGGAAGATCGGCGGGCGGCTGTTCGTTCGTCCCGGCATCGGCCTCGCCGTTCACAGCCGGCGGAGCGACGGCGTCGAGAATGGCATCAGGACCGACCTCGGCTCGCGCGTGCTGTTCGAGCCCGAGCTCGGCGTCGGCTACCAGGTCAGCGATCAAGTCGCCATCGAGGCGAGCTGGGTTCATATCAGCAACGCCCAACTGCTCAGCCGGCAAAATCCAGGAATGGACAGCGTCGGAGTGCGCATCACCTACCGCCCGCGCTGACTGCGACGCGAGCAAATACAAGATTGCTGGCCTTTATTGTTGTCCTGTCACCCTCGCGCCTTGAGCAGATAAGGCCAGCGGGGCTGAAGCACGTCTAGTGTCTTCGTGTTCCAGGAGGTTCGTACTTCCCGCCAGCACAAAAGTTGTTAGGCTCGCCCCAACAGGGGGGATTTATGGCCAGTCGCGCTGACGGGAACGGCAAGGGTGAGCGGCGCTGGCGAGTGCCGGACGCACTTCCGGCGCTCGGACCGGTCGCAATGCGGATCTACGTCGCGGTCTGGTCGGTGCTGCTCCTCACGGCGATCGCGGCCTCGGCGATGAGCGCCTATTTCGGCATGGAGCCGCATCGCAATCCCACCTGGTCCGCGCTCGGACTCAATGTTGGTGACGGGCTCACCGAGCCGGTCGTGCTTGAGGTTGCGGGTCATGAGCCGAGGGCGAGGGGAGTGAAGCCCGGCGACACCGTACTTGCGGTCGATGGGCGGCCGGCGCTGTCGGGCGCCGGCGCGGCAAGGGCCATGGATGCCTGGGTGCTGGGCGCGGAGGGCGCGACGAGAAGGCTGACGCTTCGCACCGGCACCGATGCGCCGCGCGACGTCGTCCTGACCCGCAACAGCGAAGAACGCGAGCAGCGCTGGCGGGCGGCGGGGATCAGTTCCTTTGCCTACTACGCGCTGATCTCGGCATTGGCTCTGAGCGTCAATCTGCTGCTGATCGCGAGCGCATCGTTGCTTTTCCGGCAGCGCAGCCAGCCGGTCGCCGCACTTCTTTCCTTCGCCTTCGTGGCGATCCCGGCCGGATCGACATCGCTCGGCTGGCTCGGCTTGGCGATGGTTGCTCCGATCGTCACCTCCCTTGCCTGGACGGCTCTGTTGCTGGCCATGATGGTCATGCCGGACGGACGCTTCTCCGGGCGCTGGACTCGATGGCTGGCCCCGGCATTGATCCTCTACTCCGCGACAGGATTCATCCTTGCAGCCGCCGGGATGGACTGGCTGCTGCCCGACTGGCTCTCCGTTCTTGTGGCCTTGGCGTTGGTCGTCGCAGCCGTTGTGGCGATGGGCCTCCGGTACCGAAAATTGCCTCAGGGGACGGAGCGGCAGCAGTTGCGCTGGGCCTTCCTCGGCTTCGCCACCGGCGCGAGTTTGCTGGTGGCAGGCGTCTCGCTTGACATGATTGCGCCGGCGCTCGCGGAAGGAGACGAGCGCTGGCCGATCTGGCGTCAGCTTGGAACGTCGCTGCTCTTCACACTTGCGATTTCGGCCTTCGCGCTCGGCCTGCTCGTGTCGTTGCTTCGCTACCGGCTGTACGATGCCGATGCCGTGATTGGGCGTTCAGCGGGCTATGCGGTGCTGACCGTGATGCTCGCCGCGGCCTTCGGAGTCAGCGCCAAGCTGATCGAAGTGTTCTTCGCAACGAGCTTCGCGAGCGATGCCGGAGCGCTTCCTGGAGCAATCGGGGCGGGCCTGGTGCTGACCCTGATCGCGCCGCTCCACCGGCGGATCAACGACTGGGCCGAGCGACGCTTCCAGAAGGACATTCTCCGGCTTCGCCGCGACCTCCCGCAGGCGGTGGACGACCTTCGAGAGACCGCTGGTCTCGAAGAATTGCTCGGCGAGACCTTGGGCCGGGTCATGCGCGGCACAAGGGCGACCCGAGCCGCGGTGGTCATAGACGGCCGCGTTGTGGCTCGGCGTGGCGACGAGGGCGAGGACTGGCCGACCGAGGTTCCGCTCACCATCGCCCACCAGGACCTGGTCATGGGCACGCTCCTGGTCGGGCGGCGGCCGGACGGAAGCCCGGTCGGCAAGGACGAGCGCTCGGCACTGGCCGAGATCGCAGACCCGGTGGCTCGGGCGATCCGGATCGTTCGTACTCGTGAGGAGCATATCGCCCGTGGCGAAGCGGGCGCGGCTCGGCATTCGGCGCGGCTGGCGGCGATCGAGGCGCGCCTCGACCTGGCGACCGCATCCTAGCGCAGCTGGCTGTCCTTGCTTCCGCGGCGGTTGAAGCCCGCGGTGGCGATCTTGCCGTCGCGCTGCGACTGACAGGTGACGCAGGTGCGGGCGCCGGGGAGGGCGCGGCGGCGCGCCTCGGGGATCTCGTCGCCGCATTCGACGCAATGGGTCTCGCCTTCGCCGTTGGCGAGACGCGCGCGCGCGGCGAGGACGGCGTCCTTCACCGTGTCGTCGATCTGATCCTGCACCGCGCCGTCGCGGGCCCAACCGCCAGCCATGATTACGAGCCTCTTTGTCTTCGTTTCTAACGGCTTAGATGGGGAATGCGTTCCTCCGTTTAAAGCCGGAGACGGCGCGATCAAGCCTCGCAACCCGACGCGGAGGCGCCTCGTTGTGAGCTCGTTGCGAACTCGCGTTCGATAAGGAGCGAAGCCGTGCGTTGTCTCGGTCTCGCCGCCTGCTTCGGCCTTGCCGCCTGCCTAACCGCTCCGGCGCCGCCTCAAGCGCGCGCCGAGTGCGCCGCGGCGACGTTCCCGGAGGACCCGGCGATCCAGGCGGCGTTCACCGACCGGTTCAACGGCCGCTACTGGAACAATGATGAGCAGGTGAGCTTGTGGCGCGAGGGCCAGCGGCTCTATATCGGCGATCCGCAAGGCGCGCGGGTCCAGCTTCGGCGCACCGAGCCGATGCAGAGCGCTGGCGCGTTCCGCGACGGATGCGGCGCCAGCTACGACTTCATCCTGCCGCCGGACGGGCCGGGCGGCTATGTCGTGATCACCGAGCCCAACGGGGCGCGGAGTGAGTGGCACCGGCGCGTCTAGCGGCCGGCACCACTCTGCAATTCAGCCTGATTATATTCAGGCCTTGTCCTTGGGCGGGTTGGGGTCGTTGCCGTGGCTGTCGGAGCGCTGGATGCTTCCGTCGCGGCCGTGGACCTGGAACTCGGTCTCCTGGTTGCGGCTGATCGTCCGGCCGAGCTTCTCGGCTTCGGCCTTGGTGTCGGCGACCCGGCTGGCGCGCTCGCCGCCGTCGCGCTTCACCTGCCAGCCGTCCTCATGAGGCATCACCCTGTGCGTGTCTCGGGACATAGGTTGTTCCTTCGATAGTCGACATGTTGCTGCCGAACGTTTCGGGGGCCGTGTGGTTCTCGCGACCGCGCCGCGATGCGACCGACGGAATCGCCCGAGCGGTCAGACGCTTACCTCGGTCAAAGTCGTCGTCTCCGGCTTGGGCAGGCCGCCGGCCTTGTACTGGGCCATCAGCTCTTCCTTGCGGGCGCGCAGCTGGTCGCCGAGCGCGTCCATGTCGAGGCCGGCCTTGCGCGCCTGTGAGAACATGCCCTCCATGCGCTTCTCCTCCTCCTCGACATGGTGCTCGATCTGCTCGGACAGCACCTTGACCTTGGCGTCGTAAAAGTCGTCATCGGGGCCGCCCGCCTCGATCTCGGCGATCAGCACCTTGGCGCCGTCATGCTCGACATAGGCTTCCTTGAGGAGGTCGTCCTCGATCTTGCCCTCGCAGGCGGGGTAGAAAATCTCCTCCTCGATCTGCGCGTGGATGGTGAGCTCCATGCAGATCCGCTCCGCGATCTCGCGCTTGCGGCCGTCGCCGGACGCCTTCTCGAATTTCTCGAACAGCGCCTCGACCTCGCGGTGGTCGGCCTTGAGCAGGGCGATGGCGTCGGGCTTGGATTCGGTGGGCATGGGCGAGCTCCTGGTGCTTTGCGGGCAAAACAAAGCTTCCCCGCCCTCCGTTCCGCACGAGAGCCAGCTAACCAGACCGGCACCCGCCTCGGCCACCAGGAACTCGGCGGCGAGTTGCTGACGGACACCCCCGGCTCCCTCTGGACCGTCGATCTCCCGGAGCGCTGTAGGATAGGAACCGAAAAAAGGACCGTTCGTCCTGAGCTTGTCGAAGGGCGCTCCTTCGCTTTTTCCGTCACGAGCCCCGAAGGGAAGGGGAGGGCTTCGACAGGCTCAGCCCGAACGGCCGTTGGTTTGGGGCCGCCCCAGCTCCCCCATCCGTCATCCCAGCGAAAGCTGGGATCTCTCTGCCTTGGCCCCGAGCAGGAAAAGCGAGATTCCAGCTTTCGCTGGAATGACGGCCCCGTGCCGTTCACCCGCGTGACCGTCTCCTTAAGGTTCGACTTGATCGCGGCGTTGGCGAGGCAGCAGGAGCCCGCTTCAGCGTAAACGACAGCACCCTGCCGAAGCCGTGCATCGTTTTGCGCTTCGTCGTCTAGTCCGGGTAAACGAGAGCGGTTTCGTCTACGAAAAGCCGGGCGTTGTTCTTGAGGCACCAACTCTCGAGTTCACGCTTCAGCGCGGGCCAAAGATCGATCGCCCAGGCTGGTGCCCGTGCCGGCCAAGCATCTTCGGTAGGGAGATAGGCCGAGAGAATGCCCATCGGCAGTTCCAGGACGAACGAGCCACCAGGGCCGGTGACGACCAGTTCCTCCTTCCACCGGGGAAGGAAGCGGAAGATGGCCTCGCCGGAGCTAGCATCTTCCGTCACCGCATTACTCATTGATCCAGGAACGACCGCATCTTCCGGCTACGTGACGGATGCTTCAGCTTCCTCAACGCCTTCGCCTCGATCTGCCTGATGCGTTCGCGGGTCACCGAGAACTGCTGGCCCACCTCTTCCAAAGTGTGGTCGGTGTTCATGCCGATGCCGAAGCGCATGCGCAGGACTCGTTCCTCGCGGGGAGTGAGTGACGCGAGGACTCGGGTCACCGTCTCCTTGAGGTTCGACTGGATCGCGGCGTCGACCGGGATGACCGCGTTCTTGTCCTCGATGAAGTCGCCGAGGTGGCTGTCTTCCTCGTCGCCGATCGGCGTTTCGAGGCTGATCGGCTCCTTGGCGATCTTCATAACCTTGCGGACCTTCTCGAGCGGCATCGAGAGGCGCTCGGCGAGGTCCTCGGGCGTGGCTTCGCGGCCATGCTCGTGGAGGAACTGGCGGCCGGTGCGGACCAGCTTGTTGATCGTCTCGATCATGTGGACCGGGATTCGGATGGTCCGCGCCTGGTCGGCGATCGAGCGGGTGATCGCCTGGCGGATCCACCACGTCGCATAGGTGCTGAACTTGTAGCCGCGGCGATATTCGAACTTATCGACCGCCTTCATCAGGCCGATATTGCCCTCCTGGATGAGGTCCAGGAACTGAAGGCCGCGGTTGGTATATTTCTTGGCGATCGAGATGACGAGGCGAAGGTTCGCCTCGACCATCTCCTTCTTGGCGATCCGCGCCTCGCGCTCCCCTTTTTGGACCTGGTTCACGATCCGGCGGAACTCGGCGAGGCTCATGCCGGTCGCCTGGGCGATCTCGGCGATCTCGGTGCGGATCCGCTCGATGGCGTCGGCCTCGGTGGTGCAGAAGGCGTGCCACTTGCGGTCGATTCCGCACACGCGGTCCGACCAGCCCTCGTCGAGCTCGTGGCCCATATAGGAATCGAGGAAGGCCTTGCGCGGCACCTTGTGGCGCTCGGCGAGGCGGAGCATCTGGCCGCCGAGAGCGGTCAGGCGGCGGTTGTAGCTGTAGAGCTGGTCGACCAGGAACTCGATCTTGGCGCCGTGGAACTGGACGCTCTCGACTTCCGCGGTGAGCTGCTCGCGGAGCGCCTGGTACTTCTTCTCGTCGGCCTTGGAGAATTCCTGCCCGCCGCTCATCGCGTCCATGCGCGCGGCCTGGAGCTTGCTGAACTTCTTGTAGAGGTCGGTGATCCGGGCGAACTTCTCGAGCGCGTCCGGCTTCAGGGTCTCTTCCATCTGGGCAAGGGAGAGGGTGTTATCCTCGTCCTCCTCCTCGGCGGCCGGGCGCGGGGTGCGCCGCTCGACCATGGAATCCTCGTCCTCCTCCTCGGGAGCTTCCTCGACCTCTTCCTCTTCCTTGATCGAGGGGCCGGCATTCTTCTCGCTGATCTCGCCGTCGGCGCCCTCAGCGCCTTCCTCGGACTCGGTGAGCTGCTCGGCGGTCGGGCCCTTGGACAGCATCGCCTCGAGGTCGAGGATCTCGCGAAGCTGCATGTCGCCGCGGTTCAGCGCGTCGGACCAGTGGATGATCGCGTTGAAGGTGATCGGGCTTTCGCACAGGCCCCAGATCATCGTGTCGCGGCCGGCCTCGATGCGCTTGGCGATGGCGATCTCGCCCTCGCGGCTGAGCAGCTCGACCGCGCCCATCTCGCGAAGATACATGCGGACGGGGTCGTCGGTGCGGTCGACGGTTTCCTTCTTCTTCTCGACGACGAACGTCTCGCCGTCGCCGCCTTCCTCGGCTGACGAGTCGTCCTCCTTGTCCTCCTCATCGGAATCGTCGTTCTCGACGATATTCACCCCCATCTCGGACAGAGCGGACATGATGTCCTCGATCTGCTCGGAGGACATCTGGTCCTGCGGAAGCGCCTCGTTGAGCTCGTCATAGGTGATGACTCCGCGCTTCTTGGCGCGGGCAATGAGCTTCTTGATCGAGGCTTCGTTGAGGTCGATCAGCGGCGCATCGCCATTCTCGTTGCGCTCGTCAGTCTCGGCCGTTTCAGTCTTCGCCATCCGCTACGCCTGCCTTGTCTTCTTCGTCCAGGACCAGCCGCGCGAGCCGCCGGTCGGATTCTTCCAATGCCGTCCTAAGCCGCACCTGCTCGGCAAAGGTAGTCTCGTCAAACGCCTCCTTCAGTCGGGCGGTCGCCGCCTTGTAGGCTGCGTCCAGCTCCGGCCGTGCCGCCAGCGTATCAACGACCAGAACGAGGTCTCTTTGCGCACGCTCCGGATCGCCGTCCCGCTTGGTGAAGGAAAAGCCAAGTCCTCGCCCCTGGCCCAGCGCCTCGACAAGTGCTTCCGCACCATTGCCGGCCAATATGGTATGGAGCCTTTCCCGATCAAGCACATCGTTGGTGAGTGCTGCATCGAGAAGCGCGTCGCGAAGGCGGACGAGGTCGCGGCCGCGGATCGGAAGGGCCGCGATCTGCTCGGCATGGGCCGCGATCTGCTCGGGATAGCTGAGCAGTCCGAACAGGACGGCGCGGCTCAGCGACGGGCTCAAGCCGGCGCTTCCGAGCGCCTTGACCGCGTCGGACGCCGGGCGGGGCGGGGGCGTGAAGTTTCCCCGGCCGCGCCATTGGCCGGGGCCGCCCTGGCCGCGGTTGAACGGCTGGAACTCGCGTCGCGGCGGGCGGGTGACTTCATCGAAGCGGCGAAGCAGCTCGGCTCGATATTGGTCGCGAACGTCGGGGTCGCCGATCGACGAGGTGAGATCGAGGAGTCGTCGCTTGAGGCCGGCGCGCTGCTCGGGCGTGGCCAACGGCTCGGCTTCGCGCTCGTGGCGCCACAGGCGGTCGACGAGCGGCTCGGGGGTGGCGAGGAGCTGTTCGAGCGCGCTTCGGCCCTGGGCGCGGATGAGGTCGTCGGGGTCCTGGCCCGCGGGCAGGGTGGCGAAGGCGAGCGAGCGACCGGGCGCGAGGTGGGGCAGGGCCTTGAGAGCGCCTCGAACCGCCGCTTTCTGTCCCGCCGAATCGCCGTCGAAGCAGAGGATCGGCGAGGGCGCCATCTGCCACAGTAGAGCGAGCTGCATGTCGGTGAGCGCGGTGCCGAGCGGGGCGACGGCCTCGCCGATCCCGGCCTGGTCGAGCGCGATGGCGTCCATCTGGCCCTCGACGACGATCACCCGCCCGCTCTGACGCGCTGCTGCGGCGGCTCGGTCGATGTTGAACAGGTTGCGGCCCTTGTCGAAGATCGGAGTTTCGGGGCTGTTGAGATATTTGGGCTCGCCGGCTCCGAGGATCCGCGCGCTGAACGCGATGACGCGGCCGCGGCGGTCGCGGATCGGGAAGGTGAGGCGGCCGCGGAAGCGGTCGTAGGGCTCGCGGCTGTCGTCGGGGGCGACGAGGAGGCCGGCCTCGACCAGCTTGTCGTTGCCGAACGCCTTCAGAGCCGCCTTGAGCTTGCCTCGGGAATCGGGGGCGAAGCCGAAGCCGAAGCGGCGGCGCGTCTCCTCGCTGATTCCGCGCTTCTGCAGATAGGCGCGGGCTTCGCCGCCTTCGAGGCCGCCCAGCTGCTCTTCGAAGAAATGCTGCGCCGCCTCGACCGCGTCGTAGAGAGTGGAGGCCCGTTCTGCCCGTTCACGCGCCTGCGGGTCCGGTGCCGGCATGTCCATGCCCGCGGCCTGGGCGAGCTCCTTCACCGCATCCATGAAGGGCAGGCCCCTGGCGTCGGTCAGGAAACGGATCGCGTCGCCATGCGCCTGGCAGCCGAAGCAGTGATAGAAGCCCTTCTCGTCATTGACGTAGAAGCTCGGAGTCTTCTCGTTGTGGAACGGGCAGCAGGCCTTGTACTCGCGCCCCGCCTTGGTGAGCTTCACGGACTTGCCGATCAGAGCGGACAGCGGGGTGCGGGCGCGAAGCTCGTCGAGAAAGGCGGGGGAGAGGGTCAACGGACCCCCCAAGAGAGCAACACACGGCCCCCTCCGCTCGTCCTGAGCGAAGTCGAAGGGCGTCCGCGCGAGCTTCGTGCAGGATTGATGATCATCTTTTGTCGGCTCGAGTCGGACGCTCGCGTGGCGGGATGGCCAGATAACTGATGAGCGGCCAGTCGCCGGTAATCAGGGCTTCTTTCTTCGCCACGGTCCATTTCTTGATCATGCGCTCGGCGGTAAAGGCTTCGTCGCGGGTCGGCATCTCTTCGCACCAGACGAGTTCGACCGGGCGACGGCGCTTGGTCCAATCGGCGCCCAAACCCTGCTGATGCTGCCAGAGACGCGCGTCGAGATCGTCCGTGTGGCCCGCATAATAGGAGCCATCCTTGCACTTCAGCATATAGACCCAGAAGCCCAAGGGGTGCCTCGTTCGAGCGTTGGCGCGGACGCCCTTCGACTTCGCTCAGGACGAGCGGGGAGGTTGCGGCTGACACGGTCCTCCCGCAAGCGGAAGTTCTATGCCCCCAGCTTTCCCCGTACCGCGGCGCCGGCCTTGGCCATGTCGATCTGGCCGGCGTGGCGTTCCTTCAGGGCCGCCATGACCTTGCCCATGTCCTTGATCGAGGCGGCGCCGGTGTCGGCGACGATTGCGTCGATCGCAGCGCCGAGCTCGTCGTCGCTCATCTGGGCGGGGAGGAAGTCCTCGATCACCGCGATCTCGGCCGCTTCGGCCTCGGCGAGCTCCTCGCGGTTGCCCTTCTTGTACATCTCGATCGATTCGCGGCGCTGCTTGATCATCTTCTGGAGGACGTCTGTGACCAGCAAGTCGTCGTCGCCGGCCTCCTTGCCGCGGAGCTCGATGTCGCGATTCTTCAGCGCCGACTGGATCAGGCGGATGGTCGCCACCCGCGGCTTGTCGCCGCCCTTCATGGCGCTCACCAGCGCCGACTTGATCTCGTCGCGAATCATGACCCGTTCGTCCGTGGCTTTGGGAAACGGCCAACATAGGGCGGCCTCGCAAGGTTTAACAGGATTGACCTGCCGGGCCCGCGTCTCTAGCCGCTGGGGCTTAGCGACATCGTCAGATTCTGAAACGGAGTGCCCGCCACCATGGCCGACGCCAACACCACGCCTGCGCCGAACGGGGCGACGGGCGTATTGGTCCTGGCCGACGGAAGCGTGATCTGGGGCAGGGGGTTCGGCGCCGAGGGCCAGGCGGTCGGCGAGCTGTGCTTCAACACCGCGATGACCGGATACCAGGAGGTGATGACCGATCCTTCCTATGCCAGGCAGATCGTCACCTTCACCTTCCCCCATATCGGCAATGTCGGCGCCAACCATGAGGATCTGGAAGCCGACAATCCCTGGGCACTGGGCTGCGTGGTGCGCGAGGACGTCACGAGCCCGAGCAATTTCCGGGCGATCCAGGGTTTCGATTTCTGGATGAAGAGCAACGGGCGGATCGGAATCTCCGGAGTCGACACCCGCGCGGTGACCCGGCGAATCCGAATGTCGGGCGCGCCGAACGCGGTGATCGCTCACAGCGCGGATGGGCGCTTCGACATCGACGCGCTCATCGCCGAGGCGCGGAACTGGCCGGGACTTGAAGGCATGGACCTCGCCAAGGAGGTCTCGTGCACTCAGATGTTCCGCTGGACGGGCCGGCGCTGGGGCCTCGGCGAAGGCTATGCGGCCGACGAGGAATGGGACGCCGGCGAAAAGGGCGAGCCCCATGTCGTCGCCATCGACTATGGCTCCAAGCGCAACATCTTCCGCAACCTACGTGACGCCGGCGCTCGAGTGACCGTGCTTCCAGCGACCGCGACGTTCGACGAGGTGATGGCGCACCAGCCGGACGGCTTCTTCCTGTCGAACGGCCCCGGCGACCCCGCCGCGACCGGCGAATATGCGATCCCCGTGATCCGCCAGATGCTCGACACCAAGAAGCCCTTGTTCGGCATCTGCCTCGGCCACCAGCTTCTCGCGCTCGCCGTCGGCGGTAAGACGGCGAAGATGCACCAGGGCCATCGCGGCGCCAACCACCCGGTCAAGCGCCTCGCCGACGGCCGGGTCGAGATCACCAGCATGAACCACGGCTTCGCGGTCCTCGCGGACAGCCTGCCGGCCACTGCGCGCGAGACCCATGTCAGCCTGTTCGACGGCAGCAACTGCGGTCTAGAGCTGACCGACCAGCCGGCATTCAGCGTGCAATATCATCCGGAGGCGAGCCCCGGCCCGCAGGACAGCCAGTATCTGTTCGGCAAGTTCGTCGACCAGGTGAAGAAGTGAGGGCTGGAATTGCCCTCTGTCTTCCCTTTGCCGCGACGGCCTGCGTGACTCCGACCCGCATGTATTCCACCGATGAGCTCGCCGCGGCCGGCCGTGCCTGCGGCCTCGAACTGGGCGAGCTCGCGCAGGAACCGGAGGAGCCGCGCCTGCTCTTCTTCGTCACGCCCAATCCGCCGCAGGCCCAGCGGACCTGCGTCCAGCGCTGGGCGCGCCGCCGAAGCCTCCACCTGGTCCTTATCGAAGGGGTTGAACGAGTACCCTGATGCCCAAGCGTACCGACATTTCATCCATCCTCATCATCGGCGCAGGCCCGATCGTCATCGGGCAGGCGGCGGAGTTCGATTATTCGGGCACCCAGGCGGCCAAGACGCTGAAGGCCGAGGGCTATCGGATCATCCTGGTGAATTCGAACCCGGCGACGATCATGACCGATCCGGAGCTGGCCGACGCGACCTATGTCGAGCCGATCACTCCGGAATATGTCGCCAAGATCATTGAGAAGGAACGGCCGGACGCGGTCCTCCCCACGATGGGCGGGCAGACGGCGCTCAACACCGCGCTGGCGCTTGCCAAGGACGGGACGCTGGAGCGGCTCGGAGTGCAGCTGATCGGCGCCGACGCGGAGGCGATCGACAAGGCCGAGGACCGGCTGAAGTTCAAGGATGCGATGACCCGGATCGGGCTGGAGAGCGCGCGCTCGGCGATCGCGCACAGCCTGGATGACGCCATTGCGGCGCTCGACAAGGTCGGGTTGCCGGCAATCATTCGGCCGAGCTTCACGCTCGGCGGGACCGGCGGCGGGGTCGCCTATAATCGCGAGGAGTTTCTCGCGATCGTGACTGGCGGGCTCGACGCGTCGCCGACCAATGAGGTGCTGATCGAGGAGAGCCTGCTCGGTTGGAAGGAATATGAGATGGAGGTGGTCCGCGACCGAGTGGACAACGCCATCATCGTCTGCTCGATCGAGAATATCGACCCGATGGGCGTCCATACCGGCGATTCCATCACCGTCGCACCGGCGCTGACCCTGACCGACAAGGAATATCAGGTCATGCGCAACGCGAGCATCGCGGTGCTTCGCGAGATCGGGGTCGAGACGGGCGGGTCCAACGTCCAGTTCGCGGTGAACCCGGCGGATGGGCGCCTGGTGGTCATCGAGATGAACCCGCGGGTGTCGCGCTCATCGGCGCTTGCGTCGAAGGCGACCGGCTTCCCGATCGCCAAGGTCGCGGCGAAGCTTGCGGTCGGCTACACTCTGGACGAAATCCAGAACGACATCACGGGGGTCACTCCGGCGAGCTTCGAGCCCTCGATCGACTATGTCGTCACCAAGATCCCGCGCTTCGCATTCGAGAAGTTCCGCGACAGCGAGGCGCTGCTCACCACCGCGATGAAGTCGGTCGGCGAGGTCATGGCGATCGGCCGGAGCTTCCACGAGAGCCTCCAGAAGGCGCTCCGCGGCCTTGAGACGGGTCTCACCGGCCTCGACGAGGTCCAGGAATTGAAGGGGGCGACGCCGTCGGAGATCGAATCCGCTCTGGCTCGGGCGACTCCTGACCGGCTCCTCGTTGCTGCCCAGGCGCTTCGGGAGGGCTTCACGCCCGCGGAGATTCATGCGGTCGCCAAATATGATCCCTGGTTCCTGGAGCGGCTGAAGGAGATCGTCGACGCCGAGGACGAGGTCTGCGGCCACGGCCTTCCCCAGGACGCGCAGGGGCTTCGCCGGCTCAAGGCGATGGGCTTCTCGGACAAGCGGCTCGCCGAACTCGCGGTGCGCGGCCTTCACCTCGCAGGAGGCCCGCAGACCGCGCGGTCGGGCCTCATCCACCAGACGGTGCGCGCGATGGCCGGCGCAACCACTGAAGCGGAGGTGCGGGCGCTTCGTCATCGCCTCGGCGTCCGGCCCGTGTTCAAGCGGATCGACACCTGCGCCGGCGAGTTTGATGCGAACACGCCCTACATGTACTCGACCTATGAGGCGCCGAGCTTCGGCGAGCCGGAGGACGAGAGCGCTCCGACCGACGCGCGCAAGGTCATCATCCTCGGCGGCGGGCCGAACCGGATCGGGCAGGGAATCGAGTTCGATTATTGCTGCGTCCACGCCTGCTACGCGTTGAAGGACGCGGGCTACGAGACCGTCATGATCAACTGCAACCCGGAGACGGTGAGCACCGATTACGACACGTCGGACCGCCTCTATTTCGAGCCGCTGACTGCCGAGGACGTGCTCGAGATCGTCGAGACCGAGCGGTCGAAGGGAACACTCCACGGAGTCATCGTCCAGTTCGGCGGGCAGACACCGCTGAAGCTTGCCCATGCGCTCGACGCGGCAGGAGTGCCGATCCTCGGCACCCAGCCCGACGCGATCGACCTTGCCGAGGACCGCGAGCGGTTCGCCAACCTGGTCGACAAGCTTCATCTGCGCCAGCCTGCCAACGGCATCGCGCGCAGCCGCGAGGAGGCGCTCGCGGTGGCCGAGCGCATCGGCTATCCGGTGCTGACCCGGCCGAGCTACGTGCTTGGCGGCCGGGCGATGGAGATCGTCGACGGGCCGGACCAGCTCGACCATTATATACACACCGCAGTCCAGGTGTCGGGCGACAGTCCCGTGCTCATCGACCAGTACTTGAGGGACGCGGTCGAGGTCGACGTCGACGCTTTGTGCGACGGCACCGATGTGGCCATCGCGGGCGTCATGCAGCATATCGAGGAGGCGGGCGTCCATTCGGGCGACAGCGCCTGCTCGCTGCCGCCTTATAGCCTCGAGCCCGACATCGTCGCCGAGATCGAGCGGCAGGCGCGCGAGCTCGCGCTAGCGCTGGGCGTGAAGGGCCTGATGAACGCCCAGTTCGCGGTCAAGGAAGGCCGCGTCTACCTGATCGAGGTCAACCCGCGCGCGAGCCGCACGGTACCCTTCGTCGCCAAGGCGATTGGCGTTCCGGTCGCCAAGCTTGCCGCCCGGGTCATGGCTGGGGAGAAGCTCGCGCACCTCGGCCCGATCAACCGCGACATTCCTCATATCGCGGTCAAGGAAGCGGTCTTCCCGTTCGCACGCTTCCCCGGCACCGACCCCGCCTTGTCGCCGGAAATGAAGTCGACTGGCGAAGTCATGGGAATCGATGCGGATTTTGCCCGCGCCTTCCTCAAGTCGCAGCAGGGCTCGAGCGTCGAGCTTCCCAAGGACGGGACCGTGTTCGTGTCGGTGAAGGACAGCGACAAGGCGGTCGCCACCGCGATCGTTCGTGCGATGCTCCGGCTCGGCTTCCGGGTCGTCGCGACCTCCGGAACCGCGGACCACCTCGCCGAGCAGGGGCTGGAGGTCGACCGGGTCAACAAGGTCGCTCAGGGCCGCCCGCACATCGTCGACAAGATCAAGGACGGCGAGATCGACCTGGTGTTCAACACCACCGAGGGGTGGCAGAGCCACAAGGACTCGCAGTCGATCCGCGCTTCGGCGGTTCAGCACAAGGTGCCCTACTTCACCACCGCGGCCTCCAGCGCCGCCGTCGTGAAGGCGATCGCGGCCTTGAGGGAGCACCGCCTTGAAGTCCGTTCCCTTCAGGACTACTATTCCAAGTCCTGAAGCGAAACGACTTCCCACAGCTTAACCTACGTAACGGGATCGCTGATTGCGGCTCGCTTCGACAAGTTGTTGACGATGAAAGGGCAGGTTAGATGGCCACGGTCGAAAAGATGCCGATGCTGGCGGAGGGCTATGAAAAGCTCCAGCTGACCATTCGGCAGCTGAAAACCGTCGAACGTCCCCAGGTCATCGACGCCATCGAGGAAGCGCGCGCCCATGGCGACCTTTCCGAGAACGCCGAATATCACGCCGCCAAGGAGCGGCAGGGCCAGATCGAATCGCAGATCGCGGACATCGAGGATCGCCTCAGCCGCGCCATGGTGATCGACCCGACGACGCTGTCGGGCGACAAGGTCGTGTTCGGCGCCACCGTCCACCTGGTCGACGAGAACGAGAAGAAGATCGTCTACCAGATCGTCGGCGAGACCGAGGCGGACGCGCGCGTCGGCCGGATCAGCTACAATTCGCCGCTCGGCCGCGCCCTCATCGGCCGCTCGGTCGGCGACGAGGTCGAGTTCTCGGCACCGTCCGGCGACCGCTATTTCGAAATCGCTGCGGTCGAGTTCAAATAAGCTAAGGCGGGACGCGGAGCCCAAAATGCGGACTCCCGACAGCTGGCACACGGCGCAGGCGACGGTCGCGATCGCCTGCCTCACCGCCTTCGTCTATTTGATCGTCAGCACCTTCCAGCTGGAGATGTGGGCGATCCCGATGGGCGCGTTCGTTCCGGGGGCGCTCGGGACCGATCTCGGATTCGCGCGGGTGCCTTTCGTCCTCACGCCTCTGACCGCGGCGCTCCTCCATGCCGGCATCTGGCACATTGCGTTCAACCTGCTGATCTTCGTCTTCTGCGGGCGAGCGGTCGAAGGGGCGGTCGGGCCGGTCAACCTCATCATCCTCTATGTCGTCGGCGCCTACGCGGCGGCGCTCGGCCAGTATCTGATGGGGCCCGACCAGATCGTGCCGATGATCGGCGCGAGCGGCGCCATCTCCGCCGTGATCGGCGCCTATGCGATGCTGTTCGGCAAGAACCGGGTCCGGGTCGACAATGCGACTCTGGCGCTGTGGCTCAACGCCTTGTGGCTGATGGCGACCTGGGTTGGCCTTCAGCTCGTCATGGGAATCGTGTTCCGCACCGGCCCGGGCATCCTGGTCGCGGTGGGGGCCCATATCGGAGGCTTCGTCGCCGGCCTGCTTCTGGCGCGGCCGTTGCTCCTGTGGCGCTACCGCAACGCCTGATGCTCAGCTGAGCGCCTTCCTGATCACCCGGGCGTAGATGCGCCGGAGGGCGTGGATGTCGTCCACGGCGGCGGCTTCGTCGAGCTTGTGCATGGTGCCGTTGGGCAGGCCGAAGTCGATGACCGGGCACAGCGCGATGAGGAAGCGGCCGTCGGAAGTGCCGCCATGGGTGGAGAGCTTGGGCTCGACCCCCGTCTCCTCGCGGATCGCCTGGGTGACGATGTCGTAGATCGGGCCGGGCGGTGTCAGGAACGCCTCGCCGGAGATTTTCGCCTCGACCGTGGAGCCGGGCGCTGCTTGCTCGGCGGTGCGGCGCACCAGCTCGACGAGATCCTCGCCGCGCTGGAGATTGTTGAAACGGATGTTGAGCTGGATGGTCGCGGTGCCGGCGATGACGTTGGTCGCGCCGTTGCTGGTGCGAACGTCGGTGATCTCGAGGTTGGACGGCTGGAACCGGTCATTGCCGTCGTCGAGATGGAGCGCGTCGAGGGCGCTCACCACTCGGGCGAGCTTGGGCACCGGATTGTCGGCGCGGTGGGGATAGGCGACGTGGCCTTGGACCCCGGGGACAGTGATCCACATGTTGACCGACCCGCGGCGGCCGATCTTCACGATATCGCCGAGCCGGTCCTCGGAGGTTGGCTCGCCGATCAGGATCATGTCGGGGCGGATGTCCCGCTCGGCCATCCATTCCATGATCGACAGGGTGCCATAGCGCGACGGACCTTCCTCGTCGCCGGTGATGAGCAGGCTCAACGTTCCCTTGTGCTCGGGCACCTCGGCGCAAGCCGCCACGAAGGCGGCGATCGAGCTCTTCATGTCGACCGCGCCGCGGCCGTAGAGAAGTCCGCCCTCGATTGTCGGGGTGAACGGGTCGGTGCGCCAACCCTCGCCGGGCGGAACCACGTCGACATGACCGGCGAAGCCGAAATGCGGACCGCCCGAGCCGCGGATCGCGACCATGTTCTCGACCGGGCCTTCAGGCGGGCTTCCGGACAGGAAGCGATGAACGGTGAAGCCAGCCGCTTCGAGCGCCTCGCCGAGAACGGTCAGCGTTCCGGCCTCGCGCGGGGTGACGCTTGGGCAGGCGATGAGGCGGGCGGCGAGATCGACGGGATCGATGGTCATGCACATCGGCCTAGAGTATCCGGCGCTCCGCGCACAATCCCGCAGACGGGGAGGGGAGCAGATGCCGAAAATCGATCTCGACGCCATCGAGCAGGTCAATCGCACCGGCTATCCGGCGCCATTCGACGAGCCGGTGGCAGAACGCTGGTACCGGCGTCTCGCCCCGGCGAGCGGGCTGACCGCGTTCGGCGCCAGCCATGTCACTCTCAGGCCGGGCGCCTGGTCGTCGCAGCGCCATTGGCATGTCGGTGAGGACGAGTTCCTGGTGATGATCGCGGGCGAAGCGGTTCTCGTCGACGACGATGGAGAGCATGTCCTTCGTGCGGGTGACTGCGCCGCCTTTCCCATGAATGACCGGAACGGCCACCATCTCCAGAACCGCGGCGACTCCGACTGCACGTTCGTCGTGGTCAGTGCCGGCGAGCAGGCCGGCGGCGACTACCCGGACATCGACATGCGCTTCACCGCCGAAGGGACTTATGTCCACAACGACGGCACGCCCTACGAGGCGCGGCGGGTCTAGGTCGCCGGCTGCTCGTAATTCTCGATGACCCAGGGCTCTTCCTGGGCCGCGTTGACCCATTCGACGAGCCAGGGGTGGTTGAGGATCGCCGCGACATAGGCCTGGGCGAAGTTGGGCACTTGGATCGAATAGGTGACGAAGCGGGTCACCACCGGGGCGAACATGATGTCGGCCGCGCCGAAGGTGCCGAACAGATAGGGGCCACCGCTCCCATGCCGCGCGCGTGCCTGCGCCCACAGCTCCATGAGGCGGCTGATCTCGGCCTTTGTCCCCTCACTGATCGGCTTGGCAGGAAAGACCTTGCGCACATTCATAGGGTGTTCGCGGCGCAGGTTCGGGAAGCTCGAATGCATCTCGGCGGCCATCGACATGGCCATCCCGCGCGCTTCCGGGTCCTCGGGCCAGTAACGGGCGCGGTCGGTCTTGTCGGCGAGCCATTCGACGATGGCCAGGCTGTCCCAGATCACCGCCTGGTCGTCCCACAGGATCGGGACCTTGCCGCCGGAGGGAGCGAACTCGTCGCCTTCGCGGCGGCGGTCCCACTCCTCGTCGAACATCGGGACGGTGATCTCCTCGAACGGCAGGCCGGACTGCTTAACCGCCAGCCAGCCGCGAAGCGACCAGGAGGAATAAGCCTTGTTGCCGATGATGAGTTTGAGCACTCGTTTCCTCTCTTGTCATTCCCGCGTCCGCAGGAAGCCAGCTTATCTGCTGATCCCTCGAAGGTGCGCTGGATTCCCGCTTTGGGGGGAATGACGCAAGAGGCAAGGCGACGTTCCCGCCGCGGGATGTTTAGGCGAATGCCGCCTCAAGCACCGCCTCGCGAAGACGCTCCATGCCCATCCCGCCCTCGCTCGAGGTGGCGATCACCTCGGGGTGGGCGGCACCATGCTTGCGCGCCTCCGCCTCGGTCGCGGCCTGAACGTCCGCGAGCTCCGTCGCCTTCACCTTGTCCGCCTTGGTAAGCACGATCCGATAGCTGACCGCTGCTGAGTCGAGCATCTCGATGATCTCGCGGTCGATCTCCTTGATGCCGTGGCGGCTGTCGATCAGCAGGAGCGCTCGCTTCAGCACCTGGCGCCCGCGCAGATAGTCGTTGACCAGGTAGCGCCAGCGCCGCGCGACGTCCTTGGGGGCCTTGGCGAAGCCATAGCCCGGCATGTCGACGAGCCGGAACACCGGCGGCGCGCCCACTTCGAAGAAATTGAGCTCCTGGGTGCGCCCCGGCGTGTTCGACGTGCGCGCGAGGCCGGAGCGGTTGGTGAGCCGGTTAATCAGCGACGATTTGCCGACGTTGGAGCGGCCCGCGAAGGCGATCTCCGGAAGCGACGGATCGGGCAGGAATTTGAGCTCCGGCGCCGACTTCAGGAAGGAGATCGGGCCGGAGAAGAGGCGCCGCGCTTCACGCGCGAGCGCCTCTTGCTGTTCCTCATCGCTCACCGCGACTTCGGCTTGCGCCGCCCGCGAGTCTCGTCGCCTTCCTTGGCCAGCGACGGGGTCGCAGGGGAAGGCGACGGCGTGGTCGGGGCCGCCGGCTTCATCCGCATCTCGGGATGACGGAAATAGAGCCACTGCTGCTGCGCGATCGACAGGATGTTGTTGGTCGCCCAGTAAAGCTGAAGCCCGGCCGCGAACGGCGCCATCACGAACATCAGGATCCACGGCATCAGGCCGAAGATCTGCCGCTGCACGGGGTCGGGCATCGGCGGGTTGAGCTTCTGCTGGAACCACATCGTCACGCCGACCAGGATCGGCAGGATGCCGATGAGCAGGAAGCTCGGCGGAGTGAAGCTGAGATAGCCGAACAGGTTCACAGGCGTGAGCGGGTCGGGCGCGGCGAGGTCCTTGATCCACAGCTCCCACGGCTGGTGGCGCATCTCGACCGCCACGATCAGCACCTTGTAGAGCGCGTAGAAAATCGGGATCTGGAGCAGGATCGGAAGGCAGCCAGCGGCCGGATTGACCTTCTCCTCGCGGTAGAGACGAAGCGTCTCCTCCTGGAGCTTGGGCTTGTCGTCCTTGTAGCGCTCCTGGAGCGCCTGGATCTTGGGCTGGACGGCGCGCATCTTGCCCATCGACTGGAACTGCTTCTGAGCGATCGGGAACAAGAGGGCCCGGACGATCACGACGAGCAGGATGATCGACCAGCCGAAATTGCCGATGATCCCGAACAGCCACAGCAGCAGGCTGAAGATCGGCCTCATGAACCATTCGAACCAGCCCCAGTCGATCGCCTTGTCGATCGCCGTTCCGAGCTGGTCCTGATAGGCCTCCAGGACCTGCACTTCCTTGGCGCCGGCGAACAGGTGGCTGGTGACGAAGCGGCCATGGCCCGGAGTCACCACGGCGCCTTGTCCGGCGACGTCTGCCTGGAAGCTGTCGATGTTGCCGAAATAGCGGAAGCCTGCGTCGACCGCGAGATTTTGGGCGGGGATGAGCGCGGACAGCCAATATTTGTCGGAGAATCCGACCCAGCCGCCAGTGGTCGAGAAGCGGCGCTGATGGTCCTGGACGAGATCCGGATAATTGTTGTCGTAATTGGCGGCGCCGTTGAACACGCCAACCGGGCCGACATGCATCGACCAGGTGTCGTGGTCGCGCGACGCGCCGATTCGGTTGACGAGCTGGAAGGCGCTGACCGCGACCGGGGCGGAGCCGGTGTTGATGACGTGCTGTTCGGCGGTGAACAGATAATTCTCGTCGACGCTGAGGCGGATCTCGAAGCGCTGGCCCGCGCCATTGTCCCAGCTCAGGGTGACCGGGGTCGTCGGGGTCAGACGCTGGCCGCTCGACTGCCACACGGTGTCGCCGCCCGGCACCCGGACATTCTGCCCCTGCCAGCCGAAATGGGCGAAATAGGCGTGCTCGGTGCCTTCGGGCGAATAGAGGCGGACCGGCGGCGAATCCGCGGCGATCGTATCGGTGTGGCGGGTGAGAACGAGATCGTCGATGCGCGCGCCCTTGAGGTTGATCGAGCCGCGAAGGCTCGGAGTCTCGATGGCGATGCGCGGAGTCTCGCGAAGGACCTGGGCGCGGTCGCGGATGGTGCGCGGGGTCTCGGCAGCGCCGCTGGGGAGGCTCGCCGGCTGCTGCTGGGGCACCAGTCGGCCGTCCTCGACCTTGATCGAAGGCTGCTTGGCGGTCGGGAAGTATCGCTCGGAGATCAAGCTCCAGCCCAACAGCACGAGCACCGACAGGGCGATCGCAACGATCAGGTTCTTATTCTCGGTCACTCAAGCGTCCTTGGCGGAAAGGGTCAGGGCACCGGATCCGGTCCGGAGCCGCCCCAGGGATGACAGCGCGCGAGGCGCTTGGCGGCAAGCCAGCTCCCCTTGAGCGCCCCATAGCGCCGAAGCGCGGTGATTGCATAGGCCGAGCAGGACGGCTGATAGCGGCACGAAGGCGGGAGCACCCGCGAGGGACCGAGCTGCCAGCCGCGGGCGAGGAGGATGAGGAGCCTGGCGATCATTCGGGGAGCCGGCCGCGGAGCTTGGCGAGCGCCTTTCGGAATTCCGATTCGAGCAGAGCATAGTCGCGCTCGATTCCGCCCGGGCGGCCGATCAGGATATGGTCGGCGCCGGCGACGCCCGCTTCGGGCAGCACCTTGCGGGCGAGCTCGCGGAATCGGCGCTTCATCCGGTTGCGCACCACCGCGCCTCCGACCTTGCCGGAGACGGTGATTCCGATTCGCCTGGATGGGTCGCCGTCGCCGCGCGGCCGAACGAGCAGGACGAATCCCGGCATCGGCGCGCGCAGCCCATTATTGGCGGCGAGATAGTCGGCCCGCCGCGTGATCCGGGCGAGCGCGGTCGTTGCCCTTAGGCCGACAGCTTCTTGCGGCCGCGGGCGCGGCGCGCGTTCAGGACCTTGCGGCCGCCCACCGTCGCCATGCGGGACCGGAAACCGTGCCGGCGCGCCCGAACGAGATTGCTCGGTTGGAAGGTGCGCTTCATCGCTCATGCCTCGAATAAAATGATCTGAAACAAAAGAGCCGCCCCGGAGGCGGCCATGTGGTCGGAGCCCATAGGCAAAGCCGGCGTCCAAGTCAACGATCAGCCGAAGAGTCCGCGGCCAGGGCCTTGTCCCGTTCGGCGCGGCGGCGCTGGCTCGGGCGGCGGAGGCTCCAGTCGGCCCAGGCGCCCTTGTTCGGGTGGCGGCGCTTGAAGCGGGCATAGTGGCGCTTGGCCCAGCGGCTGTTCTTGAGCATCAGCCCGGCGCCCGCTGCGAAGAACACGACCCCGCCCGGCCCGGGGATGATTCCCACCAGCGGCGATACCACCACCAGAAGCACGCCGACCCAGAACAGCAACGGCCGAAGCCAGACCGAGCGGCCCGGGCGCTTGGTCAGCGGAATTCCGGTTTCCTTGTCCCTCTCCATGAAGCGCATGTGGGGAAGGCAAGGCGCGCGCGCAATCGCAGAACGAGTCTGTGGACATATCAAATACTTCGCTCCAGAACGGTGCCGAAACGGTAGCGGGCGAAGGGGGCACATGGTCGCTCATGTGGGCACGGTCGCGTTCCTGGGCCTCGAGGCGCGTGCCGTCGAGGTGCAGGTCCAGGTCGCGCCCGGCGTTCCCAAGTTCCTGGTGGTCGGCCTGCCGGACAAGGCCGCCGCGGAAGGGCGCGAGCGGGTCCACGCCGCGCTCAGCGCGATCGGCCTGTCGCTTCCGCCCAAGCGAATCACCGTCAACCTGTCGCCGGCGGACCTCCCCAAGGAGGGGTCGCATTACGACCTGCCGATCGCGCTCGGCCTTCTCGCGGCGATGGGCGCGGTCGATGCCGAGACGCTGGCCGGCTATGTCGCGATCGGTGAGCTCAGCCTCGACGGGCGGATCGCGCCGACTCCGGGCGTGCTCCTCGCCGCGCTCCATGCCTCCTCGCGGCAGCTCGGCCTGATCTGCCCCGCCGCCCAGGGCGCGGAAGCCGCCTGGGCCGGGGAAATCGAGGTGGTCGCCGCGCCCGATCTGATCGCCCTGCTCAACCACCTGCGCGGCGGAGCGGTGCTGAGCCCGCCTCAGGCCGGGGAGGTGGCGCCGTGGCGCAACGGCCACTGCCTCAGCCAGGTGAAGGGGCAGGAGACCGCCAAGCGAGCGCTTGAGATCGCTGCGGCCGGCGGCCACAATTTGCTGATGAGCGGTCCCCCAGGGGCCGGCAAGTCGCTGCTCGCCGCGTGCCTTCCGGGGATCCTCCCGGAGCTCACGCCCGCGGAGGCTCTTGAAGTGTCGATGGTGGCGAGCGTCGCCGGCACGTTGGAAGGCGGACGGCTGACCCGCGCTCGTCCGTTCCGCGCCCCACATCACAGCGCCTCCATGGCCGCGCTCGTCGGCGGCGGGCTGAAAGCGCGGCCGGGCGAGGTCAGCCTCGCGCACCTCGGGGTCCTGTTCCTCGACGAGCTGCCCGAATTCCAGCGGCCCGTGCTCGACAGCCTTCGCCAGCCGCTCGAGACCGGCACCGTCCAGATCGCCCGAGCCAATGCCCACGTCACCTTTCCGGCCCGAGTGCAGCTGGTCGCCGCGATGAACCCGTGCCGCTGTGGGCATCTCGGCGACGCGGCGCTCGCGTGCAGCCGAGCGCCCCGCTGCGCCGCCGATTATCAGGCAAAAGTGTCGGGCCCTCTGCTGGACCGTATCGACCTTCATGTCGAGGTTCAGGCCGTGGCCGCGGCCGACCTCGTCCTGCCGCCGCCCAGCGAGGGCTCGGCCGAAGTGGCCGAGCGAGTCTCAGCCGCCCGCCGAGTGCAGACGGGGCGTTACGAGGGACACGGGGTCCGAACCAACGCGGAGGCCGACGGCGCGCTCCTCGACGAGGTCGCCACTCCGGACGAACCCGGGCGACGCCTGCTCGCCCAGGCCGCCGAAGCTATGCGCCTCACCGCTCGCGGCTACCACCGTGTGATGCGCGTGGCCCGGACCATCGCCGACCTGGCGGGCAGCGAAGGCGTGGGACGAGTCCACGTCGCTGAGGCGCTCAGCTACCGCCGACAGACGCCTCGGAATTGATTATTTGGTCTGGTTGCCGCCGCCCGGCAGGTTCACATCCGGCAGATCAACGTCGGGGGCCTGCACGTCGACCTTGATATCGGTCTTGTCGGTCCCGCCGAAACTGTCGCCGAACACCAGGAAGGCCACCACGGCCAAGACGACAAGGAGCAGAACCGCGGCGATAAGACCGCCGCCGCCGCTCCGTTCACCGGTGTTGATGACCGTGGTGCGGTTGCGTTCGACCACGGGCTCCTCGCGGATCACCTCACGCTCACGTTCATCCATGAAGCACCTTTAGAATCTAATCCATGCGAATGAACGTGGAGCGGTGCGGGGCGTTCCGCGCAAACGGCAAGAAGAGGGTTAACGTCAGCGTAGATTCAAGGCGTTGCTCTGCGCCTGACACGTGAGCAACGACTTGCCGGGCCGACCTAGGCGAGCGCTTCTGTATCGCCGAACAGGCCGTTTTGATAGTCCTGGACCGCTTGGGCGATCTCCTCGCGCGTGTTCATCACGAACGGACCGTAGGAGACGACCGGCTCGCCAAGCGGGGCGCTGTGGCCGAACAGGAGCAACGCCCCCTCGCGGCTGGAAAGGTGGACCTCGTCGCCGTCGTCGAGCTGCGCGAGATGCCATTGCGGAACAAGCGAGCCCGCGACCTTGGCTTCACCGCGAACGACGTAGAGGAATATGGTGCGGCCTGCCGGGGCGGGGAGGGTGACCTCGGCACCCGCCGTCAGCCGGACGATGCTCATGAAGGTATCGGTCAGTGAGTGGATTGGTCCGCTCGTGCCGTGCATTTCGCCGGACACGAGGTTGATGACCGCGCCGGGCGCCGCTTCGATCGCGGGGATGTCGGGCTGCTGCACGCCGGTATAGCGCGGCGCCGTCATCTTGAGACGAGCGGGCAGGTTGAGCCAGAGCTGGAGGATCTCCATGTCGCCGCCGTCGCGCTTGAATGAGGCTGGCGAGAGCTCCGCATGGATGAGGCCGGAGCCGGCGGTCATCCACTGGACACCACCCTCGTCGATCACGCTTTCATGGCCGCCAGTGTCGCTGTGGGCGAGGCTGCCCTCAAGGATGAACGTCACCGTCTCGAAGCCGCGATGCGGATGCGGCCCGAACGGCAGGCCGTTGTTGTTCGGCAGATAGCGCTGCGGACCGTGGTGGTTGAGGAACAGGAACGGATCGAGCTGCGGGAGGCTCGGGCCGGGAAGCGGCCGGCGGGTGACGAGATCGCCGATATCGTCGCGATAGGCGGCGTGGGAGCGGATGAGCTGGCGCGTGGTCATGACGATCTAGGTGGCGCGGCGGCTCGCGGGTTCAAGCGCTCGAGGCGGACCAGCGCCTCGTCGAGGGCGGAGAGGAAACGGGAGCGGTCCGACTTGGCGAAAGGCGCGGGGCCGCCAATCTGATCGCCGCCTGCGCGAAGGTCCGCCATGATCGCTCGAGTGGCGATCGCGGCGCCGATCGAGCTCGTCGTGAAAGCCTTCCCGTTCGGCGCGATCACCGTCGCTCCGGCCTTCAGCGCGCGGTCGGCGAGGAGAATGTCGGCTGTGATCACCAAAGTGTCCGGTGCCGCGGCCTCCGCGATCCAGTCGTCAGCGGCGTCGAATGCATCGGATACGGTGATCCGCTCGATCAGCGGATGCTCCGGAACGCGGATTCGCTGATTGCTGACGATGGCGACCGGCACTTCGCGGCGGAAGGCGACCTTGTAAATTTCCTCCTTCACCGGGCAGGCGTCGGCGTCGACCAGGATTCGGGGCATTGGGAGCCGAGTCTAGCGAAGCTTGGAGATTGTCAGGCCGTCCGCCTTGGCGCGGTCCTTCACCGATTCCTCGCTCCGCGTGAGCGCCTTGGCGATGCTCTTGAGCGACTGGCCCTTCTTGGCCAGGTTGTGGAGGGCGGCGATCTCCTCCTGCTTCCAGGGCTGGCGGTGGCGCTCGAACGGTTTGCTCATGGCGCACTACCTACACGCTCATCCGGTTCGACCGCCACTATTTCGATGGCATCCTCGCGGCCGTTGAAATCGGCGAGGTCGCCTGCCGCCGTGCCCATCAGCGCTCGCGCGAGCGGGGCGGAGAAGGCGATCAGGCCCGCGTCGGGATCGGCCTCGTCATGGCCGGTGATCGTGACGCACCGTTGCTTGCCGGAAAGGCGGAAGGTGACCTTGCTGCCGATCCCGGCCTCGTCGGTGCCGGGCGCAGGCGCGGGCTCGGCGGTGGCGAGGCGCGTGCGCCAGTAGCGAAGGTCGCGCTCGACAACCTTGCGCGCCTCCTCGTCGGCCTCGGCCGAGGCGGCGGCTTCGAGCTCGTCGACACGAGCTCTGATCAGCGCGAGGCCGCGCGGCGTGACGAAATTGGGTCCTGGCGGGATCGGCAGCTCGAACTTGGGCTCGAGATGCTCCTCATCGCTCTCACGGCGGAAGGCTACGCTCATGAGCCTGTGTAGCCCGCCCTGGTCATGAAGCGAAGCCTTAGAGGGGGCCGGCGACGAGGTTGACCAGCTCCGACTGGCGGTGCACGCCGAGCTTGTCGAAGATCGCGGTCAGGTGGCTGCGCACCGTTGTCTCGCGGATTCCGAGGCGATCGGCGACCGCGGCCCGGCCGTCGCCGCGCGCGATCTCGACCGCGACGTCCGCCTCGGCGCGAGTCAGGCGGTAGGTTTCGACGAGACGCTGGATCCGGGTGCGGCGCTGCGCTTCCGGGATGGCGACGTGGATGAGAGCGGCAGGCTGATCGATCTGGAGCCAGTTCGGCGCGCCTTCGCTTTGACCATGCACCGGGACGACGGTGAAGCGCAGGAGCACGCCGTCGCCGCCCATCAGTTCGCAACTGCCCCCGGAAGAGGCACCGTTGCCGGCGATAAGTCGCTCCAGCGAGCGGTCGAAGCTGCGCAGCCGCCGCCGCGCGCCGTCCGAAACAAGGAAGCCGGCCTGGGCAAGGCTGGCGCAGGTCGGCCCGTCATCGGACAGCAGTCGGCCGCGGCGATCGACGACAAGGAAACCCGATTGCGACGGGTCCGCGCCTTGCGCGACGGCGAGCTGGGCGAGGCGGAGGCGGCGGTGGATCTCGACGGCCCGGACGAGATGGTCGACGAGCCCGTCGAAGCGACGGCACTCCTCGTCCGAATATTCCTCGCCCCGCGGCTTGTAGACCGAGGCCATGACGGTGCCTTCGTCGTCTGCAACGAGATTGGCGCCGCGCATCCCGAAGCCGAGGCCCTGCGGCGCCCACCATTCGTTGTAGATGGCGCTGTGGCGGATCGTCTCGCGTTCAGCGCGGTCGTCGAAGTTGAAGATCCGCCCGACCGGATAGAGCTGCGCGTGGCGCCAGTGCGGCGTATAGCTGCGCCAGCGCTCCTTGTAGGCGGCGATCGCCTCCGGCGCCATCATTGGGGCGAGGCCGCCGTTGAGGCCGGTCTTGTCGAAGAAGTGAAGCACGCATTGCGACGAGCCGGTGATCCCAGCGACGGCGCGCACGGCATCGGCCCAGCGCTCGCCGTTGAGCGCCGCTTCGTAGATCAGTGATACGACCTTGTCCTGTCCGTCGCCGTGCATCGGGGCCTCCCCCTCAACCAACCGTACGCGACCTCAAGCTGTGGGCTTCCCATAGCATCGGGCCGGTACGCAGCGCCACCTGTCGCTCACTCGGATAGCTCAAAACCGCGCGTAACCTGTTGGACGTGCGACGAATGATGACGAACGTACGACGAAGATGTCGGACAAACGTCCGATGTGGACCCGATCGAATCGGCATAGATGAGATGAAGTCGGTCCGCCGATGCGGGGGTCGCGGACGCCGGCCGGCACAAATGCAATCGGAGGATGATCATGAACAGGACTATCGTGCCGGTGGCGATCTTGAGCAGCGCCATCTTCTTCGCGGCAAGCAATGCACAGGCCGCGCCGACTGTCGTCAGCGAGCCGGTCAGCTATGCCGATCTCGATCTTCGGACGCCGGCCGGCCAGGCGGCGCTCGACAGCCGGATCCAGGCGACCGCTCGCCGCATCTGCGGGTCCGGCGGCCAGGTCAGCGACTTCAGTGAATGGGTTCGCCAGCGCCGCTGCGCGCAGGACTCGATCTACCTGGCGCGGGGGCGCGCCCGGGCGGCGATCGTGCAGGCGCAGAGCGACTCGATCTCGCTGGCTTCGCGTTGATCGACGACGCGGGAAGGGGGGAACCGGCGCCGGCCACTGGGGAGCGGGCGGCGCCGGTCTTCCATCCGGGCAGGGAGTCGGAAATGGTGGGGCCGAGGAGAAAAGCGAAGGCGCCGGGGCCGCGGATCGTGCGGCCGGCACCGCGCGCCTAAGCTTGGCTCGGAACTGGAGGGCCTTGCCCTCACCTGGTCGCCGCGAGGGGCGGCGTCCCTCTGCCCGTCAGGGAGAGGGCTATTCCCTTACTTGGACGCGAACTGGCCGGGCTCGGCGCCGTAATGCTCCTTGGCATGGGCACGGGCGGCGGCGGCGGTCTTGAAGCTTTCTTCGACCTGCTTGGCGTCGGTCAGCGGATAGCCCCAGCTGTTGTAGCGGGTGGTGCGCACGGTGAGGTGGAACTCACCGTCGTCCTGCTTGGCGATCAGAAAGGGGCGGGGGGCCTCGCGGCTCATAATGGTCTCCTTAAATGTCGAACCCTCCCCGGCTTGCCGGAGAGGGTCGGGGATTAGCCGATCAGATCGGCGACGATGCGGCGCAATTCGTGCCGCGAAAGTGTCGAGCTCGGCGCCGGCGCCTGCCTGAGCAGGGCGAGTGGCGGGAAGAGCTTGGGTCGTTTTTGTACTGCTTGCATGTCTATCCTGAAGACGCGGGGACCCTGTCTTATAGACGAGTTGCCCGCGTCATTTGTTCAATCGAAAAGGGTCATCTCTTGGCTCCCGGGCGGACTCCCGGGCCTTGGCCTGGGGTGCGCTCGCGGAAGATGATCCGGCCCTTGCTGAGGTCGTAGGGAGTCATCTCGACGTGTACGCGGTCGCCGACGACCGAGCGGATGCGGAAACGCCGCATCCTTCCGGCCGTGTAGGCGATGATGCGATGCTGATTGTCCAGCATCACTCCGAAGCGTCCGTCGGGATAGATCTCGTCGATCTGTCCCTCGAGCGTGAGCAATTCTTCCTTGGCCATGTTTGGCTCCCGTGTTCGCGGCGCCTGTTCGGCGCGTCAGATGTGTCCGCGCACGCAGATGCGGCGCGGGGGCGTCTGCCATGAGTGGGGAAGAGCGGGCCTTGTGGACAAGGCGCGCGGGACCCGTCGCCAGCGACGTCAGCCACAGCGATATGGGGGAAGGGGGGCGAAAAAGCAATGGCGGCGGGCGCCGCGGCCACGGGGAGGCTCAGCTCGGGCGGGGATCGTCGGTGTGGCGAAGGAGCCAGGAGCGGGCGTGGGCGGCGTCCTCGCGGCGGTAGATCTCGTAATGGAGGCCTGGGATGAGCGCGCTCTCGATGCGCGACAGGACCCGAACCCACTGCTCGTCAGCCACGATCGCGACGCGGTCGGTCTGGCGGATGAGGCGGAAGAGGAGGGGAAGATGCTTCATCTCCTCTCCGATTGCGGACAGGGCGACCGAGGGCGAGCCGCGGACGTCTGCGAGAATGTCGATGCTCGGCATCTCGTCGAGCAGCGCCTCGAGCCGTGCCAGAGCGGGCCGGACGTCGGCGTCGGTGAAGCGGCCCTCCGCGACGACTTCGATGGCGCGCGGGGAGACGGTGGTGATGGTCAGCACGTACCCCTCCTTGGCGTCGTCAGCGGCGCGCGATTATCGCTCCGAGCGGGGCGAATGTTCCCCAATTTTGCCGATAACCATCGTCTTCACACGGTTCGGCGTGGGCGCGCTCACGGTGGTGAAGTTCATGAAGTTCATTGTCTGGCGCGGTTTTCGTGAACTTTGACTTCCGCGCGTGGGGCGGGCCGCGCTCGATCGAAATCGACCGTGGGCATTTGGCGTTACTCGACGGTACAAAGAGCAACGGAACATTAGCAGAACAGCGGGCGAAAGTCAAGGTCGGGGGTTGGGGCCTTGCCCGGGCGGGCTGAGTTGCAGCGCGCCGAAGCCGCCTTCGAACGGGCGCGCCTGGCGGCCGGTGCGGCCTCTAGCGCAGCCGACGAGTCGGCCCGAGCGGCGATCGAGGAGATCAGGGCGGTACGCCGCGATGATGAGATCGAGGCGCGCATGGCGAACCTTCGCGGCGGGGCAGAACCGGCCAAGCCGAAGCCGGGCGGGCGGCGCAAGGCCTGAGGGAGTGGCGCGGAGGGACCGCGCCATTACTCAGCCTCGCGAACCACTCACCCGAGGCTCACGAAGCTATCCAGCACGCGCTTCCGCCCGGCCTGCTCGAAGTCGATTTCCAGCTTGTTGCCTTCGATCTCGGCGATCGTCCCGTAGCCGAATTTCTGGTGGAAGACTCGTTGGCCTAGCGCGAGGTCGGAGCGGCCGGGGTTGCCGAGGCTGACGGCGCTCGAGCGGGATTCGACCGGGAGGGTCGACGTCGTGGCGCCTCGGGAGCGGGCCTGGGCGGCTCGGAAGGCTTCGGTGCTGGCGGAGACGCGGTCGGAGAAGGCCTGGTAGCCGCCTGCCTGACTCCCCCTCTCCCCCTCGCTTCGCGAGGACCCTCTCCCCTGAAGGGGAGAGGGATATTGGGGCTGGTAGCCGGTGGCGGCGCGTTGCCAGCCGGGGCCTCTGGTGCCGCTTCGGCCGACATTGGCGAAGGGGTCGGCGTGCTCGCTCCAGTTGGCGCGCCACAGGGACTCGCCGCCGGTGAGGGTGGTTTCCTGGTCGGTGTGCTCGGGCGGAAGCTCGGCGACGAAGCGACTGGGGATGCTCGACGTCCACTGGCCGTAGATTCGGCGGTTGGCGGCGTGGAGGATGATGCAGCGGCGCCGCGCCCGGGTGATCGCCACGTATGCGAGGCGGCGTTCCTCCTCGAGCGCGGAATTGCCGCCTTCGTCGAGGGCGCGCTGCGACGGGAACACGCCTTCTTCCCAGCCGGCGAGGAAGACGGTGTCGAACTCCAGACCTTTGGCGGCATGGACGGTCATCATGGTGACCTTGTCCTCGTCGGCAGTCGCGTCATTGTCCATGACGAGGGCGACGTGCTCGAGGAAGGCGCCGAGGGTTTCATATTCCTCCATGGCGCGGGCGAGCTCGGCGAGGTTTTCGAGGCGGCCGGCGGATTCGGCGCTCCGGTCGGCCTGGAGCATGGCGGTGTAGCCGGATTCGTCGAGCATGATGCGGGCGAGCTCGGCGTGGCCAATCCCCGTCCGTGGACTCCCGCCGGCTGGCGCCGTCGGCCCCTCCACCGCCTCCGGCGGTCCCCCTCCCCGTTCCGGGGAGGATTGAACGCCCAGCATCCCCCTCCACCTGGCGAAATCGGAGACGAGGTTGGCGAGGGACTTGCGGGCGGCGCCGGAGAGCTCGTCGGTGCCGACGATTTCGGCGGCGGCCTGGAAGAGGGGGATGCCCTGGGCGCGGGCATATTGGTGGATGTTGGCGACGGCCTTGTCACCGAGGCCGCGCTTGGGGGTGTTGACGATCCGCTCGAACGCGAGGTCGTCGGCGGGCTGGGCGATGACCCGGAGATAGGCCATCGCGTCCCTGATCTCCATCCGCTCGTAGAAGCGGGCGCCGCCGACGATCCGGTAGGGCATTCCGATCGAGATGAAGCGCTCTTCGAATTCGCGGGTCTGGAACTGGGCGCGGATCAGGATCGCGGCACCGGCGATGCTCTCGCCGCGGCGCTGCATCGCCTCGAGCTCCTCGCCGACGCGGCGGGCTTCTTCCGGGCCATCCCACACGCCGACGACCTGAACCTTGTCGCCCTGGTCGACCTCGGTCCACAGCGTCTTGCCGAGGCGGCCGCTATTGTTGGCGATGACCCCTGAGGCGGCCCCGAGGATGTGGGGTGTCGAGCGGTAATTCTGCTCGAGGCGGATGATCTTGGCGCCGGGGAAATCGGCCTCGAACTTGAGGATGTTCTCCACTTGGGCGCCGCGCCAGGAGTAGATCGACTGGTCGTCGTCGCCGACGCAGCAGATGTTCTTTCGCTCCTGGGCGAGAAGCCGGAGCCAGAGATACTGGACGCTGTTGGTGTCCTGATATTCGTCGACCATGATGTAGCGGAAGCGCTGCTGGTAGAGCTCCAGGACGTCGCGATGCTCTTTCAGGATCACCAGCATGTGGAGAAGGAGGTCGCCGAAGTCGCAGGCGTTCAGCGTGCGAAGGCGGTCCTGATATTGGCGGTAGAGGTCGGCGCCCTTGCCGTGGGCGAAGCTCTCCGCCTCGCCGGCGTCGACGTCCTTCGGGGCCCAGCCCTTGTTCTTCCAGCGGTCGATCAGGGCCGCGAGCGCGCGCGGGGTCCAGCGCTTCTCGTCGAGATTGTTGACCTGGATGAGCTGCTTGAGGAGCCGGAGCTGGTCGTCGGTGTCGAGGATGGTGAAGTTGGACTGGAGGCCAACCAACTCGGCGTGGCGGCGCAGCATCTTGGCGCCGATGGCGTGGAAGGTGCCGAGCCAGGGCATGCCTTCGACCGCCTGGCCGACGAGGCGGCCGACTCGCTCGCGCATCTCGCGAGCGGCCTTGTTGGTGAAGGTGACCGAGAGAATCTCGGACGGCCACGCCTTGCGGGTGAAGAGGAGGTGGGCGAGGCGGGCGGTGAGCGCGGCGGTCTTGCCGGTGCCGGCGCCGGCGAGGACGAGCACTGGCCCTTCGGTGGTGAGCACGGCGTCGCGCTGAGGCTCGTTGAGGCCGCGGAGGTAAGGGGCGTTTTCGGCGGGAGTCTGGAGATCGGTCACCCGTGAACAGCTAGGGAACGGGAGGCCCGGAAGCAACCCGATCCCGAGCCGTTTAGGGGCGCCTCACTCGTCTTCGGTTGGGGCGCCGGGACCGTTCTTCTTGATCGAGTCGATGGCATTCTGGGCGCTGGCCTTGGACGTGTAGGTCTCGGTCCAGAAAATCTTCTCGGCGTTGTACATGAAATAGGCCCGGTACTCGCCGCCAGCGGTCTTCTTGATCACGAATTTGTGGGCCATGGAAATCTCCCTCGCGAAGGTCCGGGCAGGATAAAGGCTCGGCTCGTTCCGGGAAAGCATCGAATCGCCGGGCTAAACCGGTCTTAACCCTCCCGGATGCACATTGGCGGGATGAGCGCGCTCTCATTCTTCTCAGGGATCGACCAGGCGGTGTTCCTGGCGGCGAACCAGATCGTCGGGCGGTCGTGGGCGCTGGACAGCCTGATGGCGATGGCGCTCGAGAGCCCGGTGGTGAAGGCGGGGCCGCTCGGAGCGCTGTTCCTGTTCGCCTGGTTCAGGCTTGGCGGGGCGAAACCAATTGAGGTTCGGCGGCGGGTGCTCGCGGTGACCCTGCTCGCCGTGTTCCTGATCGCTCCGGTCACCAAGATTTTCTCGGAAGGGGCGATGGAGCCGCGGCCGGTGGTTCTTGCCGAGCCCGGCTATTCCCTGCGCGGCGGACAGTTGGTGGAATCGCCGAGGCTGGAGGTCCGGCTTCTCCAGACCGGGGAGCTCGCCGCTCGGGCGCAGGCGCTCCGTCAGGGGCGGCCGACGAGCAACGATTTCGACGCTTTTCCGAGCGACCACGCCGCGATCTACGTCGCGCTGGCGCTCGGGATCTTTCTCGCGTGCCGGCTGGCCGGGACATTGGCACTGCTGTGGACCGCGTTCATGGTGCTCGGCCTGCGCATCGCGGTTGGGATGCACTGGCTTTCGGACATAGTGGTCGGAGCGGCGGCGGGGGCGGCGCTTCTGCTCGCGTTTCAGTTCGTGGCGAGCCGGTTCAGGAAGCGGCTCGACCCGGCGCTGCTGCGCTGGTCGCAGCGCTGGCCCGGGGCGACGGCGGCGATCCTGTTCCTTCTTCTGATCGAGGCGGCCGGCCCGATGAAGACGATGGAGCGGCTCCGCGACCTGTTGAGCAGCGTGCTCGGAGGCGGGTCGTGAAGCGGCTTCTCGCGCTTGCAGCCCTTCTTGCCGCCGGCTGCGGCGACGAGCAGGGGCGGGTGGTCATGCTCGACCCGGCTTACAGGCTGGAACTCGCGGCCGACCAGTCCGCGGGGATCGTCGCGGTCGACGGACTGCTGTGGAGCGACGGAGGGTTGTTCATGGCCGACGAGGCCGGGATCGCGGTCCGGCGCTGGACGCCGGGACAGCGAGCCCAGAGTCTGGCGGACGCCGGCGACGGCCTGTCCTCGCCGGAGGATATCGTCCGCGACTCGGCCGGCAATCTTTTCGTGACCGACGACAATATCGGCGGGGTGAGGCGGATCGGCCCCGACGGGCAGGTGGCGGTGGTCGCCGGAGCGCAGCGCGGGCTGCCGTCGACGGAAGGGATCGCGATCACCCCGGCAGGCGTGCTTCTGGTCGGCGACGGCGAGGCGCATCGCATCGCCGCGATCGCGCCCGACGGGCGGATGGCCGAACTGGTCGGGCCCGAGGCGGGCATCGGCAAGCCGGAGAGCCTGGCAATCGACGACCGTGGCAATCTCTACATCGCCGACAACGACGCGGCGACGCTCTACCTGCGCACCCCGGACGGCCGGATCTCGGCGCCGATTCGTGGGAGGGAGGGCTTCTCTCCGGAAAGCATCACGTGGATCGACGGGGCGCTGTTCATCACCGACAGCGACCATGGAGTCGTGTATCGCTACACGCCCGAGGCCGGGCTGGCGCCGATCGCGGCGTTCGTCGGCGAGCTCGCCAATGTGCAGGGAATCACCAGCGACGGCGCAGGCGGACTCTATGTCTCAGTGCGGGCAGGCGAGGACGAGCGGCGCGGCTACATCCTTCGGCTGGCGCGGGCGCGTTAACCTGGGGCGCGGGGGCGGCCCGGATCGGGACGGCTCGGATTAAGCATGTCCAGGTTAACCCGGAGGCGCGGATTTCGTGAGAATCTGCGGCACGCACAGAGGAAGGTTCGAGTCGTGCCGCCACTCATCCACGCCACAATCGCCGAATTGCGGAGCCAGGGCTGGTCGCGGGCCTTCCTGCTGACCCTCGTCCTCGTGCTGCCGTGCGCCGCATTCTTCGTCGGGCTCGACGCGGCCTATGTCTACGGGCGAATCGACGGCGAATTGTTGCCCTGGCAGTTCAACCTGTCGGAGGAAGGCGCCATCTCCGAATGGTTCGAATATGCGCTCACCTTCTCCGCTTCGGTCTGGATGTTCCAGCTGTGGCGGCGCGAGCGGGCGCCGGCCTTCGCGGCGGCCGCCGCGACCTTCCTGTGGCTGACTCTCGACAACGGCATCGCCCTTCACGAGGCGATCGGAGCGGTACTCGCGCCGCTCCTTGCCGGATTTGCGGGGGAGCATGCCGCCGACCTCGGCGAGCTGATCGTCTTCGTGCTGGCCGCCCTCGGAATTGTCGCGATGCTTCGGGCCGCGATCCGGATGAGCGAGCGCGGCGCGAGCGCTCGGGTCCTCTGCGTTCTGGCCCCGGTCGCGGTCGGCGCCGGGTTCGGAGTGGCGGTGGATTTCATCTCCCACTTCGCCGCAGACGCGGGACCGGCCAGGCTCGGTTTCGATCTGGTCGAGGACGGCGGCGAGCTCGCAATGCTGTGCCTCGGCGCTGCCTTCGCGGCCGCGGTGCGTTTCAATGCGCCCCCAGCTGCCTCGGAAGCCACGCTACACCCCTCCGTCGCTTGATCCCGCGACAGCCGCGTGCGATAGCGGGCGACCTAGAACAAAAGGGGATCGAAAATGCTCGAGGGCGGATGCCATTGCCGCGACGTGCGTTACCGGGTGACTGGTGAGACGGTGTATGTCGCGATCTGCCATTGCGGCGACTGCCGCCGCCATGCCGGGGCGCCGGCCGTGACCTGGGCAGCGGTGAAGCGCGACCAGCTCGAGGTCGAGGGCGAGCTCACCACCTATGTCTCCTCCGAACATGGCCGGCGGCAATTCTGCCCGGCCTGCGGCACCGGCCTGTTCTACATGAACGAGCATGTGCTGCCGGGCCTGATCGATATCCAGACGGGCACGCTCGACGATCCCGCGGCGCTGGAGCCGGCGATCCACGTCCAGGCCGCCGAGCGGCTCGACTATATGACCAGGCTGGCCGACCTGCCGGCGTTCGAGAGATATCCCGGCTGACCGATCCGCCGCCGGCTAGCCGCCGGCGAGAAGGGCCCGGGCACGGTCCGCAAGGGCGGGCGAGCCGCAACATTGGGCGTGCTTGGCAAGGTCGCGGGCTCGGGGAAGCATCCGGCGGTTCCGCGACGCGAGGCCGAAGGCGGCCACGAGAGCCGCTGCACGGACGATCTCGTCGGCATTGTTGAGGACGGCGTCCTGGAGCCTTCGCATCAGCCGAGCTGCCTCGTGGGCGCTGAGCCCCAGCCGGGCCGCCATCGGCAGCAGGTGCCAGCTCAGTTCGCCATCAGCGTCTTCCAGGATCGGGTGGATGAGATCGTCCTTGTAGGGCTGGAGCAGGTCGGGCCGGTCGCGGGTCGCCTTTTCGGCGGCCTCGGCTGCGCGCATCCTCACCTTGACGTCGTCGTGACGAAGCATCGTCCACAAGGCGGCGAAGGCGTCGGGCTCGGTGGCGAGCGCGGCGGCATGGTCGGCGGTGCCGATGGAGCGGTCGTCGCCGCCGGTCAGATACATGTCGTGACGATTCCGCTGAGTCAGGGGCGGTCCGGCGAGTCGCCGGCAGCGATCCGGCCGAGGAGCAGCCGCGCTTCGCTGCGCCAGTAGCCGCGCAAATAGCCGGGATAAGTGTCGAGCCGGTCCCAGGAGAGCCCGGCGCCGGCCGCCATCATGCTGGCGACTCGGTCGATCTCGGCGTCATGGGTGGCAAGACGAGACATGAGCCCGCTGTGCCGAGTGACGGCGGTCGGGTCGAGGCGACGACGACCAAGCTTGCCCCCAACGCGATGAAGCCGCCGTAACAGATGCGGCGGTCGTTTCGACGCGTGGGAACGGTTGCTCGAGGTTGGCCGTTTCCTGAGTCCGCAGCGTGAGAGCGGGCGTTGTCGGGAACTCGTGTTGATGGAGATGCCCGATGAAAAAATCTGCCCTTTCAATTGCTTTGGTCGGTTCCCTGAGCCTCGCTGGCTGCGCCACCTATGGCAGCGACCCGTTCGGATCGGTGCTCGGAAGCGTGCTCGGCTCCGGCTACAACAGCGGCAATTATTACAATAATGGCGGCTATTACGGGCAAGGTGGCCCGAGCTTCCAGGAAATGGCGGTCGAGACCTGTGCCAACCAGGCCCAGCGTTATGGCCAGGTGCGGGTGACCAATGTCCAGCAGGTGCGCAACGACACGCTCCGGGTGAACGGCTCGATCGCGGTCAATGGCGGCTGGCAGCAGCGCGGCTTCTATTGCGACTTCCGAGCGGACGGCAGGATCACTGGCTTCGATATCCAGTAAGTCCCGGCCCATTACCAGCCGCGACGGCGCGGCGGCGGCGGGACCCAATCGCCTTCGGACTCGAAATAGTGGTTCTCTTCGATGAAGGAGCCGGTCGGGCGGCCCGCGGCGTCGCGTGAAGGACGGAATCGAAAGCGCCGCTCGATGAGCCCGCAGGTGATTTCGTCGACCTGCCGGTTGCCGCTGGAGCGGATCGGGCGGCATTGAGTGGCGCGCCCGTCCGCCTCGACCCAGTAGCGGACTTCGACGGCGCCGCGGAATCCGGCGGCGCGGAGCGGCTCGGGCAGGTCGTCGATGCTGAGGCTGCCCGCGACCCGGCGCGGCGGAGTGACCGCCCAGCCGGCGCC
>JAEZHP010000123.1 GCA_023416515.1 Pseudomonadota bacterium
TCACCGGCCCGGTCTTGCTTTCCTTCAGAACGAAGGTGCGCGCGACCGTGTCTCCCCTGCGGACGGGGACGCTGTTCGCCATGCAGTCGCTCCAGACATGAAAAAACCGCCCGGAGGCGGTGCGGAACGGATCAGGTGGAGGGAGGCGGTCAGACGGTCGTGAAGCCCCACGACTGATGCATCGGGAGGATCTTCTGCGTGTAGAGCGCGGCCCGTTCGGCGTCCGAGATGCGGCGCGCCCAAACGAGGGCGATCGAGCACTCCGTCGCGCCGGGTTGGCCGGAGCCACGTCCACCGATCGACATCTGTGTGCCTTCCTTGCGAACCTGCAGGCCGTCCCCGATGCTCGAGATAAGGCGCTGGGCGCCGGTCCCGCCGCCCGTCCCGCTCATGTCGGCGCACGCGATCGAGGTCCCGTCTGCGTCGCCGATCAGGCACTTCATGCTGGAGGCTGTGACGCCGGGAAGGTTGCGCTCTCGGCTGTTGGAGCCGGACCCGTCCGAGGCCATCGTGTACGCCTGCATATACACGTTCGGCGTGCTGGGTCGCAGCCCGAGGTTCGCGCCAAAGCCGCTGTTGCCACTCGACCCGCAAGCGATCGAGTTTGAGGCGTCGAGCGACTTCCCGACCCACACGATCGTCAGCGCGGCCGGATCGTTGAACGGCAGCAGCAGGTAGTTCACGCCGCCCGCAAGACCGAGCGTGTACTGGTTGACGGTAGGCGAGCCGACCACGGTCGCGTCGTCATCGCCCCAGCGGTTCTTGATCGACGCCCCGAGGCTCTGCCCGAGCAGGAAGATGCCGAGCAGGCCATCGGTCGAGACCGGCAGGTCGCGCCACTTGCCGAGCGCGGCGCGTCCACCCTGCCCGCCGCCGCGGAGAAGAAGTCCAGACATGGCTCAGCGCTCCTTGGCAGACGGGTAAAGGGTCGCGTGCTGCTCAAGGTCAGCCGTAGAGCCCCAGAAAATTGTGGGGTCACTGCCGAAAGCCCGCTCGGCTACAGGAACGATTGTGACCGATGGCGGGTCGACGAACGGCAGCGCGAGGTATTGAACGGAGCCGTCCTCCAGCTTCCGCGAATAGTTCATAGCCAAGGGTCATTCCTCCCTTACGAAGCGGTGACGGTGATGGAGGTGGTTGCGCCGAGCGCGCAGTAGGCGGCCGGGTTCTGCAGCGTGATGGTCACGGTCTGCCCGGGCGTGGACGGCGCGTTGCCGGCCGTCACCGTCTGATCCCGCGCCATAGGCCGGAGCTCGAACGGCACAGCCGCCTCGCTGCCGCGCTTGTACTCAGCCGCCCCGCCGCCCTTGTGCCCAAGGCCAGAGCAGAGCATCGGCAGAAGGATCGGCTCGCCCGCGGGAACGGTGAGGGTCGAAGAGGCGAACTGCACGGTCCGCTTCAGGTCGACCTCGTCGCAGTCGAACGTGTCGAGCAGCGTCGGCACGCCGTCCTCATCGAACGGCGCGCCGTAGACCTTCATCTGCCAGCCGCCCGCCGCCTTCACCGCGACGCGGATCGCGAACTCCGCGGTGCTCGTCGAGGAGGTGAACTTGCCGGAGCGGGTCGGCGTGCCGGGCCACGACGTCACCAGAGACGGGTCCGTGAACGCGTTCGACATGAAGGCGGACGACATCGCGCCCGGCATGAGGCAGCCGCCGCCGGTGCTCTTGTCCGTGTAGGTCGAGAAGTCGACGTGCGACCAGTGGAAGTCGCCCGACAGGACCGTGACGAACGGGATGCCGGGCGTGTCGCGGATGTAGTTGCAGAGCCCGACGTAGTCCGCAGACCAGTACGGGTTCATCATCCCGTCGTGCGCGTTGCCGATGCCGCGAGGCGAGCAGAGGAAGACGTGCTTGATGCCGTCCGCGCCGGCCTGAACCAGCGCCGCCTTGATCGCCGCGACCTGGTTCCACGAGCCGACCGGATTGACGCCGTTGCCGAGGACCGTGCCGCCCAGCTTGGTCGACTGGACACGGGTGTCCATGACGATGAAGCGGCAGTGCGCGATGTCGAACTGCTGAGCCAGGGTCAGCTTGCTGGGGTCGATCTCCCCCAGCGCGATCTGCATCGGCTTGTAGCCGGCGCCGGCCTCCAGCCACGCCTGGACGCTCTTCTGGTAGCCGGACCAGGCCGTGTTATCGCGGTTGTTGTCGTTCGCGCCGAAGCCGTCGTGATCGTCGTAGATGACGATCAGCGCCGCCTTGCGAAGCACCGCCGCCAGCGACGCGTGCGCCCGCCCCAGCCGCACCCCGCCGGCCCGCAGGGCATAGATGTCGTTGGCGGTGATGTTGTCGTAGACGAAATCGCCGAGGTGCAGCAGGAAGTGAAAATCGTCCTGCCGCGCGATGTAGTCGAGCATCGGGATGCTCGGAGACTGCGACGTCCGCGAGCATGAGCCGAACCAGAAGACGAAGTCCGCCGGGACATCCTTCTCCGGCCACGACAGGAAGCTCGGGGGCGATCCGAGATAGCGGCGCCCATCGACGAACAGGTGGCAGTAGAGCCGGGTGTTGCGCGGCAGGCCCTGGCAGCGCCACTTAGCCGTGCGCCAGACCTGAGAGCCGTCCGCGACCTTGTCCGTGACGGTCGGCGAAATCTCGTCGCTGATGAAGACGACGTTGGTGCCGAAGGCGTCGGTGGAGAGCTCCACGCGCGCCTTGGTCCAGTCCGGACCATCGACCTCAGCGACGATGTTCGCTTCGCCGCCATCGTCCGTGTCGACGACGCCGCCGACCTCGAACTGGGTGACCGTGCCGGGCTGTCCCGCGTTCGGAGACGTGGACTGGCCGCTCGGCTGCGTCTCGAAGCCCCAGCGGTCGACCGGCACCAGGCCTTCGACAGCCGAGCTCGGCACGAAAGCCATGCCGCCATATTCGAGCCCGGCCGCGGACAGGCCCAGCATCTCGAAGCCGAACTCGTCGGTGACCGATATACGATCGTCGGTAACCCGGACGAACGGGCTGGCGCCGCTCGTGTCGAGGATGGAGCCGATCAGCGTGTCGAGCTTCGACGCGTTGGCGCTCGACAGCGCGACATAGTCCCCGACGCGCTTCCAGAGCCCGCCTGACGTGCCGCTGTAAGAGCCCTGGTTCGGGACGTCCGTCTCGCCAGTACCTGCCTGCGAATGCGTCCCTGCGTCGTTCTGAACGACGCCCAGCTGCCCCGCCCTCACCGGCGGGATGGCCGCGAGCTCCGCCCAGGTCGCGACGGTGACGTTGTCCCCCTCGACGCCGCGGTCGATGATGTCCTTCAGGATGCTCGCGAGCGTGACGGCAAGCGCGTCTCGAATCTCTGCCTTCGGCGGATCCCACGGCTTGGTCGACGGGAGGTTCTCGGTCTCGCGGTCGCGCCAGACGGTCCTGATCTTCTGCACGAAGTCGTCGATCGTCGCCATTCAGCGCTCCGCACGAAAAAGCCGCCTCGGGAGCGCCGGGCGGCAGGGCAGGTTCGGGGGGTGGAAAGCGGCCTTAGACGACCGTCACGTCCATGAAGACAGGAGCGCCTGACGGGAGGCCAGACGCGTTGTAGTTCTCGGCCCAGTAGCGCCACGTCCCGAGGCCGGGGGCGTCCGTGCCGGGGATGGTCTGGTTCGGGCTGATGTTGAAGGTGCGGATCAGCGTGGCGTCCGCGAACGACTGGGACGTGGTTCCGCGGCGCACCCGCGCCGACCGAACGTTCTCGCTGTCAGTAGCCGTGACAGCGTAGGACACACCCGTCGACACGGTGACGAAGATGTCCGGAGGTCCCGGCGGAACGTCATCCGCCACCGCAAGGATGTTCTCGACAATTCCCCAGTTGCCCGGCGTGCCGGACGGCAGCAGCCACCGCACCCGCACGTCGTAGAGCACTCCGTCCTGAACCGGGCCGGACTCGGCGCGATCGTTCCCGTCCGCGACCGCCATCGGCAGCCAGACATCGGCGTCGGCTATCGAATACTGCGCCTCCGGAACGAGCCGGCGCTTCTTGCCCTCGTAGTTCGCGTCCAGCCCCCAGGTCGCGACCAGCACCGGTATGCTGCCGACGCCCGACACGTCCCGCTGTTCGCAGTGCGCCTCGAGGTCGACCGGTTCCGGGGTGTTCTCCGGCTCGAGGTCTGCCGGGTCGGTCGGCTCCGTGCCCTGCTCGTCCTCGGTCAGCGGCTCGAACACCTCCGGCCCGAGGCTCGCGATATCCATCGTCACCTCCATACGATCGTCGTCGTAGGAGATGGTCTGGATCTCGAAGGTCTCCGCGATGATGTCGAGGTCTTCGATGGTGAGGATGATCGTCCACTGGTCCCAGCAATTCATGCCGAACAGCGTGGTCCGGATCGTGCCCTGCCATCGCGGGTTGCCGCGCGCCGCGGTCAGACGAGCGATGAAGCGGGCGTGATAGTGGTCCTGGATCTCGTAGGCTTCGACGGTGGCGGTCTTGATGTGACCGACCGCCGTGATGTCGTCCTCGTCGCGCCACGGGTCTGAGACGCCCTCGCCATACCGGGAGGCCGGCTTGGTGTAGCGGACGATCACCTCGTTCGCGTCGCGCAGCGGGCCGGAGCGGTCCCGCAGCTCGTAGAACGTCAGGTGCTCCTCGGTGATGTGGATCGTCGGCTCGATCCACTCCCCCGGATAGACGCCTATCTTGCCGTTCGGCTTGAGGAAGAGGCGTCCGGCGAAGGCCTGCAGCAGCCGCTTGACGTTGTCGCCCGGCTCGCTGTCGAGGTCATAGCCGAACTGGCCGTAGTAGCGATGGACCGTGCCGCCGCCCTTGGTCGGCAGGAGATCGTCGGCGCGATCCGCCGCATAGCAGAAGTTGCCGTACTCGTTCGGATCGTCCTCGATGTACGAGGCGTCGATCTGCGCGCCGTCCGGGTCGGTCAGGTACTCCCGCAGCATCAGCGGCAGGTTGCGGCCCGGGTTCTTGGCCGGGTCACCCGGATCGAACCATCGGCGCTCGCCGATGCGCGGATCGAACACCGGGCAGCCGCGAACGACGAGGTTCACTTGCGCGTAGCGGTTCGGCCAGATCTTCCCGAACGACTTGTCGCTCGTCATGCCCTGCCGGACGAAGACCATGACCTGGCCGCGTCCGCGGTGATCCTCCGTCCAGATCGTCGGCGCCAGCGCGACAAGCTCGGAGAACGCGGTCTGGTCCTCCGTCCCGAGCTTCACCAGGATCGTGAGGTGATTGTCCCCGTCGAGGTCGACATAGGGATTGTTGATCCCGCCGCCGGCCGCCGTTCCGTCCGGGTTGAGCTCCACGAAGCGGTCGTCGACGTAGTATTCTTCGACCCCATCAATCGGCCCCTGGCCGAAGTAGAGGATGTGATAGAGGTCGCCCTTGATCGTCTCGAGGAAGAGCCACTTCCCGCCGATCCGCCCCCGGCCGTAGAACTTCGACCTGACCGGCGTGTCCTGCCTGACGACGCCCTTCTGCGCCTTCGGCTTCGGCGGCTCCTTCTGGAGCGCGACCGCAAGGCCAAAATTGATCGCAAGGCCGATAGCCCCCGCGATCACATTGCCCGCGAACGTGCCCGCCAGTGACGGCAGCGCCAGAGCGACAAGAGCTTGCGGGTTCATTCAGCCGCAAAGCTCCACGCGGTCACCACACGCTTCACGTCGCGCGGATGCACCACGGCGAGGCCGTCGCTGCGCTTCACCGCCCACCTGCCGGCAGGCGTCATGATCGCGCACGCCCAGAACGCATCAAACCGGATCACGGCAATGTCCCCCGGCGTCGGCTGGTGCGTCTGGCGTGCGTTGACGGAGCGGGCGAGCCTGGCGACGAGACGCGGCAGGCAGCCCTCCCGAAAGAAGACCTGTTCCGCGTCCGCCTCAGAGGCGTAGGAGGCCCGCAGAGCGCCCGCGGGATCGATGCCGGTGTTGAGCCGCCACCAGTCGGCTATGGCCGTGGCGCAGTCCGCCTGCCCCCACGCAAACGGCGTTCGCGCGAGGCCGGCCAGATAGGCTTTGAGCATTAGGAGAGGTTTGCGGACTTCACGCCGAGGTGAACGACCCCTTGTCGATATTGGTCCGGCTCCGCTCCCGTTACCTCGAACGGTCCGTCGATCCCGAGATCGTCGATATTCAGGTGAACGACAGAGCCTGACGGGACGGCGCCCTCGTCCATGTCGACGGAGACCACACCACGGAGATGGGGGGTGGTGTATCCGTCGCCCCGCAGCCAAGCTGCGATGGCCTCCTCGAAGCCGACGTCTGTGAGATCGTAGCCGCAGATGTGATCTTCGCTGATCACGGGGGGCGTCGTGGTAGCCATCATTGGACCTTCAGGTCGGGTAGACGATGAGCTTGGACTCGAGGCCCGGCGTGCGCTCGTTCGCCCGGTCGCGCGGGAAGCGCATCTGCTGGTCTCGGTCGACGACGTAGGAGGCGCGAGGCCGCCGCTTGGTCTCTCCGAAAGGCGTCTCGGCTGTGACGGTCACGGCGCGGAGGATGCCCTGATCGGTGGCCTCCTTGCGCGCCACGAAGCCCCGCATCCGGGCCCATGCGACCGCGAAAGGCGCGTCGAGCAGCGCCCAGTCCTCGGTGAAGAACTGCGCGTACACGGTCACGGCCCGGTTGATGTACTCAGACGCTTCCGCCTTGGCCTTGCCCGCGAAATCCTTGTCCACGCCCGAGATCGTCAGCCGAAGCTCGGGCGCCGCGCCGTTGATGGCCTGCTGAAGCCCCCGCACGCTGCCGAGGCCGTGCATGCCGCGCCATTCCTGTCCGTCAGCCGTCTTGAGCGTCCGGACGCCGTTCCAGAGCCGCACCGGGCCCGACACGAAGTCGAACTTCACCAGCAGCGAACGGCGGACCTTCAAGCCGGCAAGCTGCGCCTGCACCGCCTGGCTAAAGTCCATCGAAGCTTTCCTCGAGCTCCAGCGTCGGATCGGCGAAATAGATGCTCGACAGGTCCGCGGCGCCCGATCGCGGATCGGCAAGCTGGAACGTGCCGGTGGGGCGGCCCATCTCCACCCACTTGCCGGCCGGAGCCGTGATCCGCGACGGCGGCCAGAAGGTCACCGTCACCCTGGAAGCCGTCTGCTCCGGCGGCTTCATGATGATCGAGAGGCGATCGTCGATTGAGAAGTACATGCCGCGGCGCAGCGGCCCGGCGGTCGTGATGCCGAACGTCGCGGTCACGTCGCCCTCGTCCATCGGACGATCGAGCTCGAGATTGATCGTCGACTGGCTATAGCCGGCGCCGTCGCTGAAGCCCGAGCCGTCCGAGTGCGTCACGCCGGAGATCACCACCGGCCCGCCTTCGACCGGGGTCGGAGCCTGCCTGTCGTCGAACACCCCCATGATGATCGAGTTGAGGCCGCCCTGCATGGCCGCGATCTGGCCGCGCCACTCGAGCAGTTGATCCCGGGTCAGGATCTGGAAGCTCGCCTTGAGCCCCCAATATCCGGCGTCCGGAGCGCCCAGCTGCCTGCGGCCGAAGAACGTGCGCGGCCCCATCTGGACCATCGGGACGGAGTAGACGCTGAGCGTTTTCGGACGCAGCAGCGTCGACCAGCGCTCGATGCTCACGCCGCCCGCCACTCGTTTTCGCGCTGGTCCTTCAGGTGCTCCATCATCCGGCGATCCCGCGCGTCGAGCTCAGCCCGAAGCTGGGCCCGGTCCTGATCGGCCATCTGGCCGTTGATCGTGATGTTCGTGGTCGGAGACAGGCTGACCGTCGAAGAGCGCGGAGCGGCCACCACAGGCCGGAGCGTGCCGCCGCTGCGGCGGATGCCCTCCACAGCCCCCACGCCGCCCGCGCGGGCCACGTCAGCCTGGCTGAACACGACTTCGCCCCGGTGGACCACGCCAGCGACCTGCTTCTTGCCGCCCGCCCCGGTGTAGCCGCCCTCGTCGAAGCCGAAGACCTTGCCGGCGATGCCGAGGATGCCGCCGAGCAGCCCGCTCATGACGTCACCGCCGCCTGCGCCCATGCCGCCGCCGGCCGCGCTGCCCAGAGCCTGGCCGAACGACCCCAGCCCCTGCCCGAAGGTGCCGAGCGAACCGGTGCTGTCCGCCACCTTGGTGTTGAAGGCGTCGAGGTTCTTGGTGGCCTGCTGGATCGGCTCGTTCGCAGGCGTGTTGAATGCTTCCCGCAGCCAGCCGGGGGCGTTCGCCCCGCGCCCACCAGCGCCCCACACGCCGGGCTTGCCGAAGCCGACATGCATGCTGCCGGGCTGCATGTAGCCGGGACCAGCCCCGAAGCCGGTGACGCCGCGGGCGCGCGCCTGCGAGACGATGTCCTTGAAGATCGGGAGATCATCAGGGTTCGCCCAGTCGAGCCGGCGCCCATCCTTCGAGAAGAAGACGTCCGCCGCCATGCCGTGGTCGTGGCGCGTCGAGCCGGTGCGCGGACCTCCGGACCCGATGCCAGCCTGCCCGCCGGAGAAGACATCCATCCGGATCCCCTTCTCCTCGAGGAAGGAGAAGGCGTTGACCAGCTTCGGATCGAGCGGCCGGTTGCGGGTCGCGCCGGCGTTCCGGTAGTTCAGCCACCCGCCGGCGTCGAATGCCTGCGCCACGCGCGCGTTCACGCCGTTATCGTTCGCTGCCGAGACGCCCAGCGGGCTTTTCGTCACATCGCCCCCGCCGCCGAGGCCCTTGGCGATCGTGTCGGGCAGCCCGCCAGCAGCGCCGGTCGGAACCACGAAATACGGACGCGCCGCCGAACCGTCAGGCTTGCCACCCAGGCCCAGCGCCGACGCGGCTCCAGGCCCCATGACGTTCGAGATCAGGCTGTTGATCCCGTCGTCGATCAGCTGGCCGGTCTGATCAGCCACCAGCTTCTGGAACCGGCCGAGGATGGCCTTCCCGGCGCCCTTGAGATCGCCCTTGCCGAGGCTGTCGACGATCTCGGAGCCGAGGCCGCGGAACGCGCGCTGCGTGTCCTCGATCGTCTGGTTCCAGCGCATCTGATCGGCGATGCGCTGGTTCATCGCGCCGCTGATTTCGCCGTTCTCATCAAGCAGCCCCGCGGAGTTCATGCGCGAGTAGATCTCACGCTCGCTTTCCGAGCGCCCGAGCTGCTGTCTGTCGAAACGAACGTCGCGGGCAAGGTCGGCTCGACGCGCCGCTTCGCCAAGCGCCGCCAGTGCGCCTGCCTCGCGGTTGATCTGGTCGATCGTCTGCGCCGAGACGGCGTTGTAGTCGCCCGTCAGCTGATAGGCCCGCTGGCGAGCCTCGTTCGTGCGCTCCATGACGATCCGGAGGCGCTCGCTCTCCGTGGCCGTCTGGCCGGTGCTGCGGATCTCCTGCGTCGCGGCCTCTATGCGCTGGCGCGCGCCTTCAATCTGGCCGGCGGTGTAGTCCTTCGCCTCGCGGGCGGCCTGCGCCATGACGCGGGCGGACGCCTGCGCCGCAGCCTGGTCGGCATAGGGAGCCGTGAACTCATCGCGCATCGCCTGCGCTCGAGCCTGAGCGCCAGCGATCCGAGCTCGCTCTTGCGGAGACCTCGCGCCGATCGACTGGATCTCGAAGCGGAAGTCCTCAGCGTTATTGCGCTGCCTGATCGCCTCTGCGGCCCGCTCGTTCTCCCGCTGCGAAAGCAGATCGGCCCCGAACGCTTCGACGCGGTGGCGAGCCATCCACGCAGGCTCTTTGAGCAGGCGATTGATCTGCTCGAGCTGGTTCTGAAGCTTCGAGCCCTCTTCCGTCGCCTTGTCGATGTCCTTCCACATCTTCTCAAAGGCCGGATCGCCGGCATTCGAGTTGTAGACGGACGCCGCCGCCTCGCGCAGTGCGTTGAAGTCGGGCGCATTTTCCAGAACAGACTTCTGGAAAGCGTCGATCGCGGAGGCGAGCTGCGGATACTTGTAGGTGTCGATCGGCGAAGAGTTGCCGAACGGGTCACCGGGCGTGAACAGGTCCGGCGCGAGCTTGCGGCCACCCAGAGCGAGATTGTAGCGCGTGCTCGCGGCGTCAGCCTGCAACGCGGACAGCGACTGCGCGACTGACGTGCTCGGCATGGCCGCGGCGTTGGCGATCTCGCCATAGATGCCCTTCATCCGGGCAAGCGTCTGGATATGCCGCTCGAACGACTGCTCGGTGTTCTCGATCCCGCTGTTCGCCTTGTCCCAGAAGTACTGGGCAGCGACGCCGGCAGCCGCGAGGCCGGCGATGGTAAGCGTCAGGGGGTTTGTCGCCAGATCGAGGAGGCCCGTTCCGAGCGACTTCACCGCGCCCTTGAGGCCCTTGTCGCCTAGCTGGAATTGCAACTGAGACCCCTGCTGGATCAGAGGCATCAGCCAGCCGCCGCCGCTGGCGACCTGCACGCCGAAGTCGGAGAGCTGCGCTCCGATCAGCGTGCTGTCTCGGGCCGCGTTCTTGTCGCGAGCCGGTCGCTGGAACGGAACGACGTTCGAGCCAGTAGAACCAAGCGCCCCGAGACGGCGCGCGGCTTCCGCGTTCTGCTCGGCAAGCGTCCGGTTAGTGCGGATAGCGTTCAGGTTGGCCGAGCCAGCCGCGCCCAGCCTGCTCCAGGCGCCCGCAGCGTGATCTGCCGCGGCTTCAATACGCTTGAACTCGGAGACAAAGGCGTCTGCAGAGGCGCGCGCGGAAGCGGAGATCTTCCCGACGTTGAAGCCCTGATCCAGCGCCGCCGAAAGCGACGCGCCGGAGCGCTTGGCGTCCGCCACCAGCTTGTCGAACGACGCGCTGGCCGAAGCAGAGGCCATGCGGATCTTGCCGAGCGAGCCGGCCACCCGCTCCATATGCTGCTCGGTCTGAGCCGTGAACGAGGCGGAGTTCGAGCGTGCAGCGTCGAGGGTCGCGTTCAGCGGGGCCAAATTGCCCCTGATCTCGACGATCGCAGCGCCCAGATTGGCCATGCAGATCTCTCGACTTTGGAAACGAGGCGTGATGCCCTCTCACCAGGCGGCGAGGAGCAGCGATGCAGGGAAAGATGCGAAGGGTTCTGTTGGGCTACGGGCTCGCAATCGCCTTGTGCCCGTTGGCGGCGGCCGAAGAGCTCAGCGAAGCCGTCTGCCGGATGCAGAGCGCAGCCCGCCTGCCGAGGATCGAGGGCGCGAGGATCACCACGGTGAGCTCAGGCCTGAACCGGCGTACCGAGTTCAACTCTGAGTGGATCGTGGAGATCGGCCTTGAGGCCGCGTCCACGCGGCTCGTCTATGTGTTCAACTGCCTCGCAGACACGACGAACAACACGAACGTGAAGCTGGTCGGCTACCGCGGCGTCGATGCCGACAGCCTCATACCGGGCCGGTAGTCTCACCCCCACACCCTGTCGAAATCCGCAGCCGAGTTGATCGGCTTCGGCTTCCCCTTCTCCGGAGCGCCGAAACAGGCCTTCAGCATCGAGACCTTGCCGCGATAGGCCCGCTCGACGTCCGTCATGTCGGCTGCAAGAACCTCATCGGGCCTCCAGCCGAGCCAGCCGGTGCCGATCTCGAGCAGCCACGAGACGTAGGCCTCGTGGCTTAGCGGTTTCCCTCGCCTTCTCCGGCGGTGGCGGAATCCGGCCGCCCGCCACGAGCGAGATTGCCGAGGAAGTCGCTGAGAGGCGTCGACAGGTCGACAACGCCCGCCGCGAAGATCACTTCGGGGAGGTTCTTCTTCTGCTCGGCGGTGATGCCCGGGACCGCCGCCGCGATCACGTCCACGAAGGCGTCGACCTCCATGTTCTGAAGCGCGCGCGAAAGCCCTACGAGTCCGCCGTGCTTGCGGCTCAGCGTCAGCAGAGCGATGGCGCTCGGAACCAGCGTGACCTCGTCACCGTCGAGCGTGAGCTTGACCTCACCGGGGCGGACCTTGTCGTCGCTCACTTGGCGTCATCCTTGGCAGGCGCGGCCTTCCTGAGCTGCGCGGCGATGTGGGGGTAGCGGACGAGGAAGGCGAGCGCCCTGGCTTTCGAATAGGCGTGCGGCTCGCCGTGCAGTTGATGAGCCGTCCATCCTTCGACGCGCGCCGCCAGCGTCTTCACGCCGGTCGGATCGTCTTCCATGGGCTCGATCGCCGGCCCCAGGCGGATGGCGAAGCCGAGGTCTTCCCCGGCCTCCCCTTTGATCGGGACTTCGATCGTCTTGGCCATGCCGCTGGCCTCAGCTCGCCGAAGCCGCGACCCGAACGATGTTCGAGTTCGGCTGCACGTTGAAGCTCTGGCGAGTGACGTCGTTGGCGCCGCCGTAGTTCTCCGGGGCGGTCATGACCTGGCCGACGAAGAGGCGCGTGGAGTTCTTCGGGCTCGCGCCGGCCGCGGGCTTGTCGTTCAGCTCCACCTTGAAGGGGTAGTTGAACGGGCTTGCCTCCGCAGCGGTCATGGCCTGCTGGCCGGCGTCGGTCGGAAGGATCGCGACTTCGACCGTCATCACCGCCGCGCGCCGCGTGCCCTTGGCGCTCTGGGTGCGCTGCTCGCCAAGCAGGTCTGCCGTCACCGACTGGGCCTCGTCCCCAAGGGAGCCGAGGTTCGTCAGCTGCTTCACCTCAACCCAGGTGACCGCCGAGAAATCCGAGGCGACGAAGTTCTCGGATTTCGGGTCCATGGCTGCGGAGCCGATGTAAAACTTGTCGCCCGCGGTCGCGAAAATGCCCATGTGCGTGGCCTCCTCTGGCCTGAATTGGCCCCGATGGGGCTGCTGGGATGGGGAAGGCGAGCCTCAGGCCGTAGGGCGAGGCGTCGTGTAGAGGACGTGGAAGCCGAGCACCGCGGTTCCGTCGCGGGCGTCTCCGCTGCCGTCGAGATTGATCGCTGTCTGGACGAGCTCGAGGCCCACAGCGAGGCCGCCAAGCGTCGTGTCGGCATAGGCGCCGGCCTCGACCTCTTCGCAGAGGTCGTCCAGCACGTCGCCCAGGTCTTCGCCGTCAGCGGCGCGCGCCTTGATCTCGATCGCGATCTTGGCCGTTCGCTGCAGCTGCATGGACACGTCTACGTGCTCGGATTCCTCCCGCAGCGCGTAGACGATGACGATCGGCAGCTCGCGCACGTCGGTCGTTCGGATGCGCGTGGAGACGACACGCCCGGCAAGAGCCGCGCGCGCCTCCAGCGCCGCGACGACCGCGGCCCTGATCTCTGATCGCTTGTGCATCAGACTTCGACGAGCTCGAGGACCGTCATGCCCTCGCTGTCGGGGCGGATCTCGGTGACGCGGTAGCTCTTGCCACGCGCCACGACGCGGTCGTCCGGCGCCGGGTCAGGAACGTCCACGTTTCTAACGGAGATGCTGGTGATCTTGTCGACCGAGGCGAACTCGCCATCGTTCGAGGCATAGAAGTTGCTGTCGAAGATGGCCGGGACGGCCACCGCAGCAGCAGACCCCTTCTGGATCGTCACCAAGCCTTCATCGCTCTCGCGATCCATGAAGGCGGAGACGCATGTGGCGTTCAGCACGTCGAACAGGCCCATCAGCGCCTCCTAAAGAAAGGGGCGGCCGAAGCCGCCCCGATCTCACTTCTTGTCGTCGCCCTTGGCGGGCTTGGCCGGCTCAGGATCGGCCGGCTTGGCCTCGTCCTGTTCCGCAGGAACGTGAGTGCCCGCGGCGATCGCCGCCTGAGCCTCGTCCCAGCCCATCGAAACGGGCTCGGCGTCCTTCTTGCCCTTCTCACGAAGCAGCATGTCGGCCTCCTTCAGTTCGAGGTGTAGCCGCGCACGAGAAGCGCGGGGCGCTTCACGAGCGGGAGCGGGTTGGACTCGGTGTGGATGTCCACGCCCTTGCCGAACTTCATCGGCTCCAGCGGGGCCACGAACACTTCGGCGTCCGCCGCGTCCGGGGCGGTGTTGACCGAGCCCCAGAAGTCCGGCGGTGCCCAGTAGTTCGTGAAGGTGTCCGTCGTCCCGAGCGGGAAGAAGCGGACATCGCCGGCCGGGATGAACCGGGCCGGGGTCGAGGGCTGGCCGTTCTCCTGGATGTAGGAGGCGGAGCCGCGGTACTCCTCGAAGGTGACGCCCTTGAACTCGAAGCCCTTGCGGACGCTCTCGCGCATCGGGTTGGGAGCCGATGCGAAGTACTTGTAGGCGTCCTTCACCGAGGCGTGGCTCGTGAACTTCGCCATCCACTCCGGCGAAGCCAGCGCGTGAACGCCGGTCATGGTCTCGCCGTTGAGGTTGTCCTCGAGGTAGCCGACCACTTCGTCGATCTTGGCGCCGACGTCCGTGCCGGAGGTGCCGAGGGCGAAGTCGACTTCCTTCTGCGTCACCCCGAAAGCGGTGAACAGGTTGAGGAGCGTCGAGCCGTCGTAGTCCTTGATGACGCCCTGGATGGCGCCGACCCGCAGGTTCTCCAGCGTGATCGCATGCTTGCGCCGCATGGTGATCAGCTTGCGGTTCACGAAGCCCAGCACCGTCTCGAGCTGCGCCCCTGCGGGGCTCGACGCGAGCATGTTCTGGACATCGGTCGCCCGCACGCTGTCATCGTGCGGGATGTGCGGGACCACGAAGGCCTTCGGGGCCTGCTTGCCGCGAGTGCCGAGGCTCGCCGGCGCGCCGCGCGGGCGGGTCGGCAGCAGGTTCAGCACGCCGTTTTCGATCGACACGATGACCGAAGTCGTCGAGATCGGTTCCGGCGTGAAGAGGCCCAGCTGGCCGACCTTGCCGTAGGTGTTCGGGACGAGCGAGATCGTTCCGGTGAGGGACGCCGCCGAGAAGGCGTCCTGATTGAAGATGTCGAGGATCGTCGGCATTGGTCAGGCCCCTTCGCGAACGAGGATACCGACGGCCTTGAGCTGCGCGTTCGCAGCCGCCCGCTTCGTCGAATCGTTGATGGAGGTCCCGTAGGTGAGACCGTTGTGGCTCACGATCGCGTGGCGCCGGATGATCACCGCGGACTTGTCGGCGCTGGTGGCGTCGACCGGGAAGAGCAGGACGCCGACCGCGGTCTGCGTGCCGTCCGAACCGGAGGCCGCCGCGACGGTGTACTTGCCCGAAGCGGTGATGGTGGCGAGCACCGTCCCCGACTTCAGCGCGCCGGCGCCGGAGGCGATGGTGACGGTCTCACGGGAGAAGTAGCTGTCGGCCTCGTACTTGAGCCAGTCGGAGGCGACGATCGCGGTTTCGAGAAGCGCCATGGGTCAGGCCCCCTTGGTCAGGCCGGCACGCTTGAGCTCGCGCTCCATGCTGGCTTTGGCGGTGATGGAGGCGGTGTTGCCCGCCGGCTGGTGGAAGCTGTTGATCTCGGGCGACTGCGCCGCCGTGATCTTCTCGAACAGCGCGGCGCGCACATGCTCCAGGGACTTGCCCTGAGCGATGAACTCGTCGGCGCTGGCCGTGATCTGCGGGTAGGACTTCTGAGCCGCAAGCACGGCGGCGCGGATGTCCTTGGCGGAGGTGGCGCGGGTCCGCGCCTGCTCGGCGGTGACGCCTTCCTTGATCAGCGTCGAGGCCATCGCGGGCACGCCCGCTTCGGCGCAGATGGTCGAGATCTCCACGGCGTGGGCCGTAGCCTTCGCCGTCGCCTCGGCAGCCGCTGCGGCTTTCGCCGCCTCGAGCGCTTCGGCATGCTGCTCGGGCGTGGTCGCGCCCGCGTTCTTGTCCGCCATGGGAGTCTCCTTCTGGCGCGTGGGCGCGGCCGAAGCCGCAGGGCGACGGGCGTCCATGCGCCAGCCGTTCTTCTGCGCGAGCGCGGTCAGGCGCTTCGGCGCGTGGGCGTAGACCCGGTAATCGAAGGCCGCGACGGCCTGGCTTTCGGGGTCGTTGGCGCCCTCAGGCGCGGCGCCGACGGAAGTCGCGTAGCCCTTGGCCACGGCTTCCTCAGGCGTCATCCAGGTTTCCGCTTCCATGTCGGCGGCGCATTCAGCCTCCGAGCGACCGGTCTTGGCGGCGTAGATGCCAGCCATGGCCTTGCCATAGGTCTCGAGCTGGCGAGCGGACGCCTGGTGGTCTTTGATGTCCCCGCCCCACGTGTCCATGCGCGGGTTGTGGACCATCATGATCGCGCCGAGGCTCATCACGATCTCATCGCCGGCCATTGCGATCAGAGACGCAGCCGAGGCAGCGACGCCTTCGACGACGATGGTCTTCTTCGCCTTGTGACGGCTGATGATCGCGTGGATCGCAGAGCCTTCGTCGACCACCCCGCCCCCGGAGTTGAGCCGGATCGTCACGTCCGTCGCATCGCCCACGACCGCCAGGGCGCGGATGACCTCCGACGACGTGAACCCGTCGTCGAAAAACCAATCGCCGCCGACCACCCCGGAGAGGGTGATCTCCGAGCCGTTCACCAGAACCGCCATGTTGCTTGTCCTTAGTTCGCCGGCGGAGCCGGGTCGGGCTCAGCGTCCGCCTGCACGGCGCCGGAGCCAGCCGTCTTGCGCGGGTCGCTGTCGTAGACGAGGCCAAGACGATCAGCGCGCGAGGCGTCGGAAGCCTGCTCCGCGTCGACCTGCTCCACGTCGTAGCCGGCCGACGACACCACCTCGCTCCGCGACCGAAGCCCGGCGCGGATCTCTTCCCGCTTCGCCTGAATGTCCTGGGTCGGGTTGATGTAGGCCCAGCCTTCCGGGACCCACTTGGCGCGCGCCGCCTGAGCAACCGTCACGCCCTGCGGAAGCCTGATCTTGCCCGAGAGCACGCCAAGCTCGATCCAGCGCCGCAGGATCGGCCGACAGAACTGAAAGACCACGACGTGGTGCTGCCACATGGCGCACCGGCGCCGGAACTCGTTCACCGACGCGCGGAAGGTGCGATCGTTGACCTGGCTGTAGTCGCCGGAAAGCTGCTCGTACATCTGACCGAGAGAGGCCGCGATGGCTCGCTTCTGCTCCCGCACGAACTCGACATAGTTGTTGCCCGGCGACGGCGGCTCGGACCACTCGACGCTCTGCCCTTGTTCCAGCACCTGCATCGTGCCTGGCTCGAGCGAGGCGAGCGCTACGCCGTCGTCATAAGCTTCCGTCTGGCCTGCGAAGAGGTCAGCCGTGTCGTCGCCTTCCGCTGGGTCAGTCCTCACGAACCCCGCAAAGAGCGCGGAAATCTTCTGCCTGACGAGCTGCGCGTCGTCGTACTCGTCCAGATCATGGAGCTTGGCGAGGGCTCGCGTCAGCCAAGGCTCGCCGCGCACCATACCCGGGCGTCGGATGCAGGCGAGATGCACAACCTCGCTCGCCGGCACCGCGACCGTGTCATAGTTCGTCACCTTCCCGAGCAGGACGCCGTCGAACGGGTGCTCGCGCGTCAGGTGGTAAGCCGTGCGCCGCCCGATGATGTCGAACTCGACGCCGGAGCGGATCGGGTTGACGCCTGCCCTGCCGTCCGCAGGCAGAACTCCAGGCCGATTGTTCGTCTCGGGGCAGTATTCCGCCTCAAGCAGCTGCACCTGCAGCGGCACGGTTTCGAGATCGCCGAGACGGCGCGCGCGTAGCCGGCCGAAGCTGTCGCCACCCTCGACCATCGATCGAACGGCCAAAGCCTGCTGGCCATAGAAGTCGAGGCGACCATCAGCGTCGCTCTCGTCTGTCCACTGCAGCCAGAGATCAGCGAGTTCCCGGTTGAACTCCGGGCTCGAGGTCGTGAACTGCGGCTTGATCCCGGAGCCGACGATGTTGGAGACGAGCACGTCAACGCCGGCGTCTGCCAGGCCGTTCTTGCGAACCTCCTCGCGAGACTTCCCCCTCAGCGTCGAGAGGCTGTAGTCCTGAACCGCGTTCGGCCCCGAGACATTGCCAATCCAGCGGACCGTGCGCGGCGCAGGGGCGCGGAACGGCTGCAGCACGTCCACGGCCAGATCAGCGCGCGGCGCCAGCCTGTTGCTTCCAGCCTTCACACGAACCCGAGGGCGCGCCTCCGCCATCAGCAGAGTCCCTTGGACGTGATGAACCGGACCTGACGAACCCGGGTCTTCACCTCCACGCCGGCCACGGCGTCGAGCTCGGCGTTCATGGCCCGCAGGATCTCGCGCATCTCGGCAAGGCTGCGATACTGCACCTCACGGTCCCGGTAGCGGACGCGTGTGGCGCCGAGCGCGATGGCCTCTTTCAGGGCGTCGCGCTGCGCTTCCGTGTAGGCCATCGGATCACCGCAGAAATGAGGATCGGGACACGGCCCGGCGCTGCGGACGCATCAGAGGCGAAGGAGCCGAGGCGGCTGGGGCGTCGAACACCTGCTCCAGCGGAGCGGGCGCCGGAGCTTTCGCGGGTCGCTGCGCGTCGTCCATCATCCGCCGCACGCGACCCCAGTTGATCGACATCGAACGCAGCGCCGCGAAGGCATAGACGCGGCAGTCGAGTGCTTCCTGGCGGGTGTTCGGCTTCGGCTGCCACTCGCGGACCGGGAAGCCCTTTGAGTGCCGCGTGACAACGACCTCGGACGTCAGCTGCTCGAACCACGCAGGGTCCCGGTCCTTCGGGAAGTGGCAGTAGCCGGGGCCCGGCTCGGCGATCCGCAAACGCCCGTAGATGATGTCCTTGCCGGCATCGACGCCGATCATGAACAGGCTGATGCGACCCTTGTTGTTTTTCGACGCGAGCTTCGGCCAGAGAGGCTTGCCGGGCCCGCCCTGACCCTTGATCGCGTACACCCTGCGCCGGGACTGCTTGTCCCTGACGAAATCCGCCACCGCCTGGCCGTAGTGGCCCCCGTAGTCGACGCACGCCGCCGAAACCGACAGCAGCCGGCCGTCCTTCGTCTTGGTCGGCGTCAGCAGGTACTCGTCGAGCTCCCGCCAGAGGTCAGGCGCCGACGGATCGCCGCGCAGAACCTCGTGCTCAAGGGACCAACTCTCGTCCTCAAGACCCCAGCCGACCCGCTCGATCTCGAGACGGTCACCCTGGACGTCCACACCGCAGGTGATCATCAGAACTTCAGCAGGGACGGCCTGCGGGTCCCACTCCTCAAGCCGCCCGGTGAGAACGTGCTGGTCGACCTCTTCGCCCCGCTCCTCCCAGGTCTCACCGAGCGCAGTGTTCACCCAGGTCTTCAGCCGCTCAGGGTGCGGCTTCGCCTCCAGGAACGACCGGACGGTTTCCGCGAGCCGCACCCAGGGCGAATAGATCTCCGACAGGTGGAACCCAGCGATGCCGGTGAACGACGCGCCAGCGCGCCACTCGCCTTTTCGCACCGCAGACCACCGCTCGGCGTCTGACCAGAGCGTGCCGCAGCTCTCGCAGGCATAGGCGGCGCTCTCAGGGGCGCCGGAATCCCACTTCACCTGCGCCCACTTCAGCGTCTGCTTCTCACCGCAGTGCGGGCACGGCACCCAGAACCGCCGCTGGTCGCTCTCCCCAAACGCCGCCTCGATACGCGAGACCCCTTTCACGGTGGGAGTCGAGAACAGCCCCAGCTTCCGGTTCCAGAATGTCGTCGAGCGCTTCCGCGCCAGAGAGATCGGGTCGCCTTCTGCGCCGGCTGAAGGCGGGTAGCGATCAATCTCGTCGCAGAGCACCACACGGATCGGACGGCTCGCCAGCGACGCCGGGCTGTTCGCCCCCGCCATCGTGATGTGCCCGCCCTCGTAGACCTTGTGGCGGATGGTGTTGTTGCCGTCCCGCGACCGGGCGTCAGAGACCTTGCCCTGCAGGGTCGGCGTATCGCGCAGCATCGGCGAAAGACGATCCTTGGACCACGTCTCCGCCATCTCCAGCGTCGGCTGGAGGATCAGCATCGGCGCCGGGTCAAGGTCCACGTGGAACCCGGAGACGTTGTTCAGGATCTCCGTCTTGCCCACCTGGGCGGATGACATCACCACGACCGTGTGGATCGACGCTTCCGAGAAGGCGTCCATGATCCCGCGCTGATATTCGGCGCGGCTCGTATCCCAGCGGCCGGGCTCAGCGCTCGCCTCCGGGCTCAGTCTCCGTTCGCGGTCAGCCCACTGGCTCACCGTCAGGTTCGGCGGCGGCGCGAACACGCCCCACCAGTCCTGAGCCGCGTCCAGCACCGCCTTCGGCAAGCTCAGATGCAGGTACTCCGGCGATGCGAGTGGCGCTGAGCTCCGAGAGCGCTTCCGAGACGCCATCTGTGATCTTGTCCCGAACCTCGGCGATCGTCGGCAGTCCGTAAGCGACCGGAGCAATCTTCGACGGCAGCGCCAACAGCTTCGCCCGCACTCGAGCGAACGCCTCTGTCACCGCAGCGTGCACATCGCCGCGCGCAAGAAGCTCCCCGCGCGACGCGGCGTTCTTCATTTCCTGGGCGTCGGCTTGCTCACTCGCGAGCCGGGCCCGCTCCTTCGTCAGGTCGAGCCCATCAGCACTGGACGACCGCCCCGCCGCGACTTCGCGGAGATGCGTGATGTACTGCTCGCGGACCACATCGAGGTCGTAGGAACCGGCGGGCTGCCGATCGACGATCCCCTGGTCCAAGATCTCGCGAAATCGGCGCTCGCTGATGAAAAGATGGTTCGCGCAGTCCGAAACAGTCGCCATGCGGCGGAACCCCCTAAGGAGCCCGGTGGCTAGCGAAAGCCCGCGCTCGCAAATCACCCTCGATCGCCCCGGCTGCCAGGGGCCCCTCCCGCGTCATCTGGCGATGCTCATCCGACGTCAGCAGCTCTCACCTCGCGGTCGCCAATGCCTGGGCCACGGACGCGTTTAGCTCCCGCTCCAGGTTCCGGGCCACGCTCGTCTCGACGATGCCGACGAAGTCGAAGCGCGGGGCGTAGACCGCCTCGGGCTTGAAGCCCACGAGGAGGGTCAGGCTGCTGGTCGAAGCGTTCAGCGCCCCCTTGGTCCCACGGCCTCCTGCCCTGCGTGCGCCGGTCTGAGCGCGCCGGTAGACGCCCGGCTTGAGGTGAGCCGTCTTGCCCTTCCCGTCAGCGACGAAGGTGCTCTTCTGTCCGATGTACCGCTTGATGGCCCTGCGAGGCAGGTTGCCGTAGGCGTTGAGGCTGGCCTGCTCGCCGGGAACGTTGACCGGCTTGCCCGGCTCCGGATGGCGCTCACCGCCCTCGATCTCAAGCCCCAGGTATTCAAGCTGCTCCCGCTTTACGAAGACGGTGGAGACCAGCGTCTCCTTCGTGGCCCATGAGGAGCCGATGGCTCGCATGGTGAAGGGCGTCGGGCGATCGAAGACGCTGGGGAGTTCAGCCGTGACGTCCTCGACGGCGCGCTTGGCCACGTTGGTCAGGCCGCGTGCGACGCCGAAGCGGATCTGCCTCTCGAGCTTGTCCTCGTTCCATTCGAGACGGGACATCAGACATCCCCCTCGACATCTCCCGGCCAGTCGAGGTCCTCGGTGTAAGGCTCCATCTAGGCGAACTGCCTGATGAGACGAGCCGACCGCTCGCGTGCGAGCTCGACGAGGTCCACGCCGGCTGCCTTGGCGTAGGCGGTCAGGGAGAGAGCCGCAGCCTCCTCTTCGCGCCAGTAAGACCAGTGCTCTCCGGGATCGAGATCAGCGCGGGATGGGGACGCGGAGAGGCCGAGCAGGTCTGCCAGCAGCCTTATGGCCGCGTCGTGGTCTCTGCTCATCCGGCGGCTTCCTAGCCCAAATGAGAAGCGCCGCCCTGATCTGAGATCGGAGCGGCGCTGTTAGAAGCCTAGGCGTCCGACCCTAGGCCATCGCTGCACGGTGCGGGGTGCAGACCTCTGAAATGCATCCAGCGGGCCGGGCGCTCAAGCCGGCCAGTCGGGCCGCGCAGAGCCAGGGAGGCGCATCGCAGCCTATGGCTCGTCCCGATCTTCGCCTTGCGCAGGCATAGCGTGTCTGGCTTCCCACGCCGCCGCTGGAATCAAAACGCCCCACCAAGCGGCAGGGCGATGATCTCCCGACGCAAAGCGCCGAGTTACACGAACTAGATGGTATTCCCCCGCGCGCGTCAAGCCCCGTCAGGCCGCTGCCCGAAAGAAATTCTTGGGCGCACGCCTTAGACCATGGTCGCTCTCAAGCTCACGCCGAGAACCGGCCTTCGCCCAGCCGGCGCGCTCCGCGTAATCGAGCAGCGCCCACCGCACGATGAACTTGGCTACACCATGCGACCAGCCGTGCTCCTGGTCGATCGTATCGAACGAACGGCCGTCGACCACCACGTCGACCACGACCTCGAGCATCGGCCAAGCACAGCCCTTCTTCCGGCGCGACAGCTCATCCGCCCAAGGCTTGTAGCGCAGGTGATAGGCGACCGCTGTACGCTCCGCCAACGGCGCTCCAGCGCTCCTGTCCTGCCTCTCGTAGCCCTGAGACCTGATCAGCACGGCGCCCGTGAGGGCCAGATAGATGCGCTCGATTTCCTGCGCGGCCTGGATCATCTCGGGATGGAGCTGCTTCTTCTCAATCATGCGCTCCATGGAGGTCTTCCTGTGCTGGCGCAGGGCGTGAGGCGTGGGGCCTGAGCCGTCGACCTTGGTCGTCCGCAGCTCCCGCTTCAGAGCCTTGGCCTGCCGGGCGTACTCGCGGTCACGCGCCTCCCTCTCTGGGCGGGAAAGCTCCCGCTCCTCGTTGATGCGGATGGCGCGCGCGTAATCGCGCTGGGCCAAAGCGTCGAACTCTTCGTTCGTCATCTTGCGCGCCACCTTCATGGTTCAGTTCCCCTTCGCGATGACGACGGTGCGCTTGCGGCGCTCGTGCTCGGCTTTGCTGGCCATCAGCGGGCAGCCTCCATGTCGAATGGCAAAAGATGCGCGATCTGCATCGCCTCGCAGCAGGCGGCTTCGTCGCCCGGCAACCAGTACGCCCAAGCCTGAAAGCGGGCGGTCATGTAGTAGCGCTGAGGCGTGATGCAGACGGTCTCGACGAAGCGGCCCCACGCAATCCGGCCGTCTATCGTCCGCACCGGACGCCATGCGAACCAACGGTGCGGGTAGTACGGGTTGAGCGATGTCCACGGCTCCACCGGATACCTTCGCGATGTCGCTTCCTGCCAGCTCACCGCTCACCTCCCCATGCGAAGAACACGTCGTAGATCCAGCGAGCGAGAGAGCGGCGGGGAGCAGGACGCCACGCATCCGCGATCCGGATGATCCGGTCCTTCGCTAGATCCGGCGTTTCGGCTTCGATGTGGACGCTCCAGCCTTCCCCACGGAAGTCGTATTCAGTCTTCCGGCCAGTGCTCACCGTCCCGCCTCCATCCCGATGATCTGTCCCATGGCGGGATCGCGCTCCCACTTGGTGGCGAGCGGGCCGCAGAACTTCGGCTCCCGAGCGCAGTACGCCAGCACCCGGGCGCGCCCGCCGTAGAGGCAGGCGTCCTTGCCCGTCCGGAAGTCGATCCCAGCGTGCCGGCACGTCCCGCACGCCCGCACCGCCGGCCGCTCTCTGCTTGTCGCGAGGTGGATGAGATCAGCGGTCATGCGGCCTCCATGGGCGCGCAGGTCAAGCCACACTCGACGTCAAACTCGATCTCGTCGTCAGGCAGCAGGCCTGGCATGAAGGGCTGCGTGCGGACCTCTCGCTCTAGATCTGCGTAGCTGTATTCCGTGACGAAGCGAGCGCCTGTCGGGCTCGCCTTGGTTCCGATCGTCCGCTCTCGCTCCTGCCACCAGTCGGACATGCCGGGGTTGTCGCGCATCAGTCGCTTAAGCGCGCCGCGCGACTTCAGCATGCATAGGTCGCAGTTCCCTTCATAGTCGCGGAGACCAAGGTCAAAGCCTTGAGGCAGGGGACCAGTCAGGTTTACGGGATCGGCGTTGTCGCCGAGCCAGAACGGCATGACGTGCCCGCGCTTGGTGTGCCGCGCGCGCGACATCGGCATGACCGTCGTCCAGCGCTCCTTCTTCTTCTCGTTTGCGATGTGTTGCTTCAGGATACGGTGACCTTCGTCATAGCGAAGGCCGATCACGTTGCTCCACCGTTCCCAACCCAAGCTGCTTAGGGCGAAAGCCTTCATCGGTCGCACCTTCAATTCAGACGTGCAGAACCGGGTGACGGCGTTCGGCAGGTAGCCCTTCTTTTCGATCAGAGCTTTGAACGGCTCGCCGGCGCGGCTGGCGCTGTTAAAGCCGACTTCCTCGAAACCGCCGGGCCGGTACTCCAGCCAGTGGATGTGCACGCCCCACCGCGATCCGCACTCATGGACGAAGCGCAGGGTCTCTGCCCGCTCCTTCCCGGTGTTCGCGAAGACGACGACAACGCCATCTGGCAGCCTGCCGTCGTGCGCCCGCAGGATCTCGTGCAGCATGAACGCGGAGGTTCGGCCGCCGCTGAAACTTATCAGGGCGGGACCCTCGATGCGATAAGCCGGATGCACCTCGCTCACCTTCCGCACCTCCACCCGCTCACCCGCCAACCAGGGTGCTCCGCCACCCACTCGGCAGCGACCTGCTGGGCGTGGAGGGCGCAGGCGATCTGGGGAAGCCCCGCATAGCGCTCGCGGCGCTGAAAGGACGGGAGGTCCGCCAGGTAGACGAGGAGAGTGAGGGTGCAGAGCATCAGGCGGCCCTCTTCGGGAGGATCGAGGAGATGCGGGCCTGCATCTTCGGATCTTCAGCCCACGTGGCCCGTCCAACCGGGTGGCCAAGCATGTCCTCCAGCGCGTCCCGATAGCGCTCGTCTCGAAGCGCTTTCAGGTGGCGCTCCGCCATGCGGCGCACGTCCGAGCCGCGGCGCAGAGCCCGCTCGCAGACATCCGAAATCTCGGAGATCGACGGGAGGAACTTCACCTCCCGCGCCACGCCCGTCCGCGGGTCCGTGACGCTCCGGACGATAGCCTCTGGATACTCCCCCAGCACAGCGGCAACGGCGGTCGCGTAAGTGTCCGCGTCGTCCGCCCCGTTCCGTGGATAGCTGCCGAGCAGCAGCTTGGCGCGATCAAAGGCGTAGCGGGCCGAACATCTCGGCTCGGCCGACATGTCCGTACCCATCAGCGCAAGCGCCTCAGCCTCCGACAACAGGTCCCGGAACCCGCCCGGACCCATGATGCGGTCAGCCAAAGCGTCCAGCGTCGAGTTCCGCGAGACGCCTGTCGATGGCTGCTGTTGACGATCGATCTTGGCGACGGACGTCATGGCTTCGGCTCCGGTCGGCCTGCAGGATCTTTGTGACGAATGGGATCGGGTCTTCGGTTCGTTGGAGCTCGGCGGCGTGGATCGCCTCGAGCACCTTCGGCGGGTCGTCGCCGCTGTCGCGAAGCCACTTGCCGATCATCTGGCCGGCCTGCTTCACGGGCACGCCCCAGGCAGCGAGCGTGGTCTTGCCTTCGCCCCAGAGGCGGTCTGTGGGGTTCGCGTAGACAGGGGCTTCCGAGAAGAGACCGGGGCGAACCGACGCGCTCGGCGCGTCCAAGGCGTCAGCCTTGGTTCTTTCTGCTTCTGTCTCTGTATCTGGGGGCGTTTCAGAAACGGTCGGTGAAACGTTTCGCTTGCCGTTACGATGACGTTTCACTCGGTCGGTGCTGCTGTCCGACTGAAACTGACGGCTCTTCCAGTTATGCGGAGATGAGGCGCCCTCATCGAGATCGAGTAGGCCGGCTTCATGGAGGCTGTGGATCGCGTCTGCACAGTCCTCCGCGGACATCCGCAGCATGAAGGCGCAGTCCTCCACTTCTGGAAGGAGCCCGTCATTGCGTGACGCGATGCAGAGGATGTTCACCCAGACCTTAAACAGCTCGGCAGGAAGCCGCTGCACCTTCGGGTCATCGAGGGCCGTGTCGTAGAAGCGGAACCAGCGACTCATGAGGGCCTCCAGTTTTCTAGAAGCCGTGCGCCCTTGCTCCGATTGCAGGGCACACACGCCGCGACCAGATTGTGCAGGGCGCTCGAGCCGCCTTTCGAGGCGGGCACGACATGATCGCACTCGAGACGAACCCCTCGCGCGCCACAGTAGGCACAGGTGAAGTTGTCTCTCCTGAAGACGAGATCGCGCAGATCTGCCCACACATGAGCCGGAGGACGGAACCCTGGATAGATGCCAGCCCGCTTCATGATCTCGCGGGACAGCCGGCCATCCACGATCACGCCTTTGTCGATCAGGGCGGCGATCACCCGCTCGACCTCGTCCGGATCGTATCCGAGCGCATCGGCGATGATCTCGCAGTCGTACCCCTCGACGCTGCCGCGATCGGGCGCCTGCGACGCTCGGTCCATGAGGACAGCCACGATCGCCCAGACATCGCCGGGGCGCGATCCAGACCGGCGAGCGACCGTGCGCCACTTCGGATCGGTCGGGGCGCCGTGCCAGAGGCGAAGCCAATCCGTCATACATCCTCCGCGAACAAACGGAGGAAGGCGAGAAGCGTCGAGGCAGGAACGTTCATCCACTCGCCGAGTAGGCGATGGCTCTTGAAGCTCTCCAGCGCCTGCTTCTCAACGGCCGCGGCGTCACCAAGACAAGCGCCCCGGAACACAGCCCTAAGGTGCAGCTTGCGATGGTTGCCGCACTGCAGGGACGCGAGTCGGCGGACCGGGTGCCCAGCCACGCCGACCTTCAGCGGCCCGCTTTCACCTTCCTGAATGACGTACAGGAGTGACTTGCCGGCAGACCAGGCTTGGTTGTCCTTCAACCACGCGTCGCTCGGAACGGGGTGCAGTAGCTGCGCCAAGCGTCAGGCCTCCCCTCGATCGATGCGGGCGAGATCGAAGCCTGACTTCTTGAGCGACGCGGTGACCACGCACGACCGCTTTCCGCAGGCTGACGCGATGATCCGCGGGCGATGCCCCCGCTCGTAGAGATCCGCGTACATCCGGCGCCGAGCGCCGACGGCGTCCGAGAACTGGTCCACACAGACGCGGCGAAAGATGAGGCCCTGAGCCGTGCACCAGTCCGCCGCATCTGCTCGGCAGGACTCGACCAGGAAGCGATCCTTGACCGCCTGAGCCTCCTTGACCGCCGCCTTCTTCAGCCCCTCCTCGATCCGCTTTCGCCGGGCCTCAGCCATCTGCTCCGCGCGTCTCTGGCGGGCGAGGCGCCTCTCATTCTCGGCTAGGACGCGGTCCCTCTCGAACCTGGCGGCCATGCGACCCATGGTGTCGATCAAAGGGAGACCGTTGCGCTCCGCGTGGCTCCTGATGCCGTAGAGGACAGTCGTATGATCGCGACCGCCCATATGATTGCCGATGCTTGGCAGAGACAGCGTGGACAGCCGGGCAGCCCAGTAGGATACCTCGTGCCTGGCGTAGGAGACCTGCCGCATGCGGCGCTCCGACCGCAGCATGTTCTTGGACAGGCCATGGTGCCGAGCGACTGCTTCGAGGATGTCCGCGACCGTGCGCGGGAGAGAGCCGTCAGGGCGCCGGAGCCAAGGCGGCAGCAACGGATCTTCCGCCGCTGCGATCTCGATCGGCGTCTCTTTCGGCGTGCCGAGCTGCAGCCAGTCGCGGCTTTCGGTGTTTGAGGTGATCGCGTCGAACATCACGCGGCCTCCCGCTCGACAGGCGCGTGCCGGAAGCCGTAGAGGGCGATCAGGGCGGCCTCAGCGCGGCCGTGATCCATCTTCCGGCGGAAGAGGTCGGCACGATCAGGCCACAGCTCCAGAGCCCGCGCGCGCGACTGCTCCTTGTCGCTGGAGAGGCGCAGATCCTTCTTCCACAAAGTGGGCGTCACCCACTCCACCGGAATCTTCAGCGCCTCGATGACGCCGATGATCTGGCCGGCCGCATAGCCGAACTTGAAGGTGCTGGAGACGCCCTGCTTCGGCATCGCGGACACCTTCTCGATGTAGGCGACATTGATCCCGCCAAGGCTCCGCAGGAGGTCCGCGAAGTGCCCCCCGTCCAAGCGGCGATTGGGGGGCGCTCCGATCGCGGGGATGTCGGACGCATCGATCAGCTTGCCGTTGCCGATAAGGGCGAAGGCGCCATTGAGGCCGGGGTCCACCCCGAGAACGCAAAGACCGGTCATGTCCATCTCTCCACGCGACCATCCATTCGCCGGCGCAGACCTGAGGCGCGCGAGCCAGGGATGGGGCGGCTGGTGGGTTTCTTGATGCCGAGGTCGCGGGCTTCGCGGCGCTTCGCCTTGGCGATGGCCGGGATGTGCTCCTCGTTCGTCAGCGGCCGGTGGCAGCAGTCGCGGCCAAGCAGCTCGCCATCATCGATCGTGAGCGCTCGGCTCTTGTCGACGACGAGCGCTTCCGGGGTCTTGTGGTTGATCTCGTAGGGCTTCTTGCCCAGCCGCAGGCCGCAGCCCTCGCACGTCACGACACCATCGACGGTGGCGCGGAGGACGATCGCGGCCTTCTGAGAGCGGGTGAACTCGCGACGGGGGCTCATGACAGCACCAAGACCTTGCGGCCCTTCGGCGTGAAATGAGCCTCAGACAATTCACGGCGCATGAGCTTCAAGCGCAGCCCAGCATCTACGGCCGCTTGCTCGAAGGGGTCTTCCCGAACCGCGTGAATCCAACCTCTCGCGACGAAGCGGGCGAGAAACGCCGCGTGCGACGGATCGATAGAGGACCGCTTGCTCATGCGACCGCCCTCGCCTTCTTGGCGGCCTGCTTGATCTCATCGAGCCAGAGGTAGACGCGGCTCTCGTGCATCCGCAGGCGCTTGGCGATGGCGAGCGTGTCGCAGCCGGTGGCCCACATGCTGGCCGCAATGGAGATGTCGATCTCGCTCATGCGGCCCTCGCGTGCTGCTGGAGCTCCGCGGGCGTCACGCCGATCAGCTCAGCGACGTAGGCGAGAACGTCGTCCTTGGACTTCTGGAACTCCTCCCGGCCCATCGCCTTCATGGACTGCGACTTGGCGCGGCGGACGGTGACGGTGGCTTCGCGGACCTCGATCACGGCGAAGTCGTCCAGGGGCGCGATCAAGCTGCGAAGCCGCTGTGCCTCCGCCTTGGATCCGCAGACGTGCGTCGCGCGATCCTCGTAGCCCGTCATGATCAGGGCGAACTTGCGAAGGTGTTCGGCGGTCGGGTGGTGGAAGGCGATCTCAGCCGGGAGGTTCAGCCACGCCTCGTTCAGCGCCGCGAAAAAGTGGCTGTGGCTGCGGCGCGACCGACCGTGCTCCTCGACGAGCGGATAGCTCTCACCGATGACGAACTCGCGGTCGCAGAGCTTGGCGAAGTGGCGCAGAGGCCGGAACGCCTCGCCATCCCACTGGCAGTGGATCGGCGGCGTGCTCATACCCCGCCCCCGCCAAGCTGCTCGACGAGAAGCTGCGCGAGGCGCGACCTGTAAGCCTTGCGGACCTCGTTAGCGTCGTCCTCGGACAGCCCCCGAAGCGCGTTCTCCGCACCCCAGCGCTTGCCGAGCGCGTCCAGATCCTCGGAGGTCTTCATGGCCAGCAGCCCGTTGATCAGGCTGCGCTTCATCGTCTCGGAGTCCATCAGGCGGCCTCCCGCTCGTAGAGGGAGCGGAGCCGCGCCACCTTCTCGTCGAGCTCCGCGAGGAAGTCGCGGACGTCCTTCTCGAGCGAAGCAATCAGCTCATCGTCGCGATGCACGCGGTCGACGAAGACAGCCATGCTCTCGGGCAGCCGCGGATCGAAGGAGACGAAGTCGCACCAGGCGCGGCCCGTGCAGGCCATTTGCCACTGCATCTGCGTGACGTACTTGGCCGGGATGGCCTGCCCGATCAGCGTGTCGATGTGCGTGGCGGTGTTGGGGCACTTGATCTCGACGAGCCCCAGATCGCCCACGAGGCCGTCAGGGCTGGCGCCGGCGCCGGCGATCGTCGGGTGCGGCACGAAGCCGACCTGAGCCACTTCCACGTCGCGCCGAAACTCGTAGGCGGCGCGGGCGTCTGGCTCGTGGTCCGTGCCCCACTGCATGGCCGCGTTGGTGTAGCCCTCCGCAGCCACGCCGGTCAGGCGCTCCGCGATCAACTCCGCCATGTAGTTGGCGCGAGACGCGCCCCAGCCGGTCTTCGTGCGAGCCACCACGTCAGCGACGCGGGAGGCCGTCACCTTGCCGGCGCGAGCGGCCTTCCACTCTGGAGAGCCCTGGATCAGATCCTCGGTCACTGGCCGCCCCTCCGCTTGGCGTTGAGGGCGTCCACGGCGGCCTTGAAGCGCGTGGCGGGCAGATCAGCGAGGCTGTCCACCTTGAGGTAGGCGCAGAACTTGCGGACGTCGGCGCCGACGTCATCGGCCAGAGCCCGAAGCTCGGCATACTGATCGTCGGTGATGGTCTGGCCGGGCACGTTGCCGTCGCGGTCATCTTCCCCGATCGCGACGTTGAAGATGCCCTTGAGCAAGTATCGGGCGCCGTAGGACGCGGCGGCGCCGGCGGCGTGCGTCTTGGTCATCACGTCGCCGCCCTTCGCGCCCTTGCCGTCCGCCGGCATGTCCTTGCGATAGGTGCGGGTGTGACCGTCGTCGTGCGCGACGTAGCAGACGACGCGGATGTGCTCCGGCTTCGGGCTGTCCGCCTCGTCGAAGCTCAGAGAGAAGCCGTGCTTGGTGTAGATCGGGCGCAGCGCGCGATCGAGCTGATCGTAGGTGGCGTACTTGCTGCGCGTCTGGGTGTTGGTCGCGTTCGCCTCGATCGGGCGCATCTCAGCTTGCGCCGCCTTCATGGCGACGTTGAAGGCGCGCTCCGCCTGCTCCGCCATCATGTCGCGGCGCATCCGCATCAGGCGCTCGAGCTTGTCGAGGTCGACGCTCGGGTCGCGGGAGGCCCGGTCAATCATGGAGAGCACGGTGGCGCTCTCGGACTGCGCCGGAGCGATCTCTGTGGAGCGCTGCGTCTCGATCTTGCTGACTTCGTTGGTCTGGGCCATCGTTCTCTCTCGTCGGGCTGACGAAGCCCTCCGGCGATGCGCTTGGTCGGGCGAGCCGGAGGGCGATCGGCTCGCAGCGCAGGACGTCAGGCGAAGTTGCGATCCATGATCGACTGGCCCGCGATGTTCGTGAGTTCGTGCGCGATGTTGGCGGCTCCGGCCGCGTAGAGGTTTGCCTTCAGGGCGTCCCACCACTCTCCCGGAACATGCTCGGCAAGCATCTCCGCCACTTCACGAGCGGCGCGAGACTTCACGTCCGCATCGATCTTGTTGCGTCGAGCGGCAGCAGCGTCCTGAACGTCTATGACGCGGGAGCGAAGCGCGTCTGCCTGCTTTCCCTCCGGCTGCTTGGCGGCCTCAAGGAGGGCGGAGCGGTTGTCATCCAGACCGAGTTCGATCGCAGCAGCCTTAGCCTCATCGCTCAGACCAGCGACTTTGACAGCTCGATAGGCGTCGTTCTTGTCGATCCCAAGCTCGCGAGAAGCGGCGTTGACACCACTTTCGGGGCGACCGGGTTTTTTCTCAGATTGGGAAGAAACCCTCTTCAGCTCCTTGAGCTCGATCCAGCGAGTCACATTCTGATCGCGCTCTAGGGCGGTCAGCTCAGAACGATGAAGGTTCTCGCTGATCTCCCACATCTCGGCGTCCACTGCGTCCATGCGGACGATCGTCGCCGGAATGAGATCTTCACCGATCGTCCGGTAGGCTTCGAGCCGGTGACGCCCGGCGACGAGGTGGAACACCCCGTCGACCGAGCGCAGGGTGATCGGGTGCTGAAGCCCGATCTCCTTGATAGACTTCACCAGCCGCTTGACCGCTTCGGCGTCGACCTCGCGGCGGTCGCCGATCGCGATCTCGTCAAGCGGCACATGCATGCTGATGTCGCGCGCCATGTCAGGCCTCCAGCTTCGGGAGAGGCCCGCCAGTGATGCGGAAGAAGTCCTGCGTGGACCCAACGCGGTAGCTGTTCCACGCCTTAAAGATGATCTCCGCCCGGTCGTTGGCTGAGATGCCGCGCTGGCCGCGCATCTGGAGCAGGCGCTTCCTCGCATAGAGGATCGCGTTACCCTGCCTCAGGCCGTCGCCGTTGATCAGCTTGTTGATGAAGGCGGTGGCTTCGATCGATCCCGCTGCCTGAGCAATAGCCCAATGGCAGAAGGCGACCAGGGCGCGCGTCCCAATCGGCGCAACGTCCTTGGAAGACACGGCGCTCAAGCTTTCCGCGATGTCAGCGTAGTGGTTCGCGGTGAAGAGGATCTCCGACTTCGTCGGCCGGTCGCGGCCACGCGAGGTGAGGATGCCCTTCTCCCGGTACTGCCAGATCCACGCTGCGACGGTGGCGACGGCGGTCGCGTCGGCGTGGCCGTTCATGCCGACGTAGTGCGCCGCGGTGCGCGAGACGCCCTGGTCAAGCGTCATGCGGCTGTCCCGGTCGGCGCCGAATACCATGACGACCTTCATGGCGCGTCCCGTCTCGACCACAGCGAGGCAGCGGTGCTGACCGTCGTTCAGGTGACCTTCCTTCGAGACGACTATCTTCTCGCCATTGAATTCCCAGAGGCCGGTCGTCAGGTCGCGCTTGTAGCGGTCCACCGCGAGCGCGCTGATCGGACGGTTCTCATCGTTCCGATCCAGCAGAAGGCGCGCCAGCATCGGCGTCAGGGTGACGACTTCGGCGACCGGCTCGTGCTTGGCCCGAGCGATCTGCTGGGTGAGCCATTCCTGAGTGCGATGCTTGTCGAGATGACGCGCCGCGCTCTTCTTTTCGGGCACCAGTTCAGCTACATTCAACATTGTTCGTCCTCGAAACCTCCCGGCTTTTTCGCGTTGATCCCGCAGGCCGGGAGGAGAGGCCTGCGCCGCGATCTCATCCGCCTTACCGGCGCATCCTCATCGCGAGCTGACGCGCCTCGCGCTCAAGAGCGTCCGCCCGAAGGCGCATCGCCCGAGCCGCGCACTCGTCATTGCGGGAGCTATCGACCAGACGCTCAGCGCGTCGGCGCAGCATCGAAGCCTTCCAGAGCAGCCAGGTTTGCCGGACACCGTTCACGCGACCTCCTGACGGAGCGCTTCGAGCTCCGCGATCTTGGCGTCCAAGCGGGCGCGGGCTTGAGCTCGTCCGGCCTCCGTGAGGAAGCGCGGCGGGTTGTCCATGACCGCGCACATGAACTCCGGCCCGTAGGCCCGGAAGAGCTTGATCCCGTGCGGCCATGACGGCGCCGACAGGCGCTCCAGCCACTTCTCGATGGTGCGGGCGCTGATGCCCGTGTCGGCCGCGACGTTGGCCGCCGTCTTCTCGGGGTAGATCGAGCGCAGGAAGGCGCAGACACGCTCGCCGTCCGACAACTGTCGGAACGAGGCCGCGGCATGTCGGTGAGAAAACCCAGATGTCCGCACGCTGTTCTCCGATGCTGCTGAGCATCGGAGGCCGCCTGTTCGAGGCGGCGCGGCAGAGGAGCAGGACAATGCAAGCGTGCTCATGGGATCACCCGGACGCGCTTGAGGGGTTCGTGAGCATTGGAGAGCTTGGAGCGAAGGTCTTGGCGGACGCGCTCTTGGCTCGCGTAGTGAGAGAAAGAGCCGGGCGAAGCGCTGGGGAGCGCCCCGCACCGGCAGTTGGCGGCTGGGAGGAAACGGCCGCGGGGAGACCTGAGACAGGGCCGCTACGGAAGCGCGGGCCTGCAGAGATCGAGATGGACGAGGCGCTGACCATCAGACGACCTCGCGAACGGGAGACTTCGGAGGGCTCACCAGGAGCTGGCGGAAGATCTCGATCGAGGTCTGCTTGACGGGGCGGAACGAGGACGCGGAGAACGCGTCACCGAGCGCGCTAAGCTCCTTGAGCTTCAGGTAAAAGCGCGAGTGCTCCTCAACCCAGAAGACAGCGGTTACAGTGTAGATCACCCCGTATTGGGGGCCACCCTGACCACTCGGGGGGAAGTCGCTGCTCGGCTTGAACTTACCCCGATCCTTGGGCGTCACCAATTGCCCGGGCACAAAGGAACAGGCCTTCTCGGGCTCATTGGGCGCGTCGGGATGACGGCGCGCCGTGGACCCCCATTCGCCCCAGAAGATCGAGGAGATGCGCGACCAGATGCCCATCACCCCTCCTCCCCGAGCCCGGCGTCGGGATCGAAGTGAGGGGAGATGCGCTCGAGCCAGTCCTTGGTGAGGGACCAGAGGATGACGGCTGTCGGAGCCCAGACCGGGAGCCAGTACAGCGTCCAGTAGAGCGCGGTGAGGATGGTGGATGCGAGGTCCGACATCAGCGGACCTCCGCCGGAACGACGCGGTAGATCTTGCCGCGATGCTCGAACCAGCCGCGCTTTACCGCGTCGACCAACTGCGGCTGGAAGCCACCGACGAACATCGACATGAGGATGACGCCGACCGCGGCACCGACGAAGGCGAACGGAAGTGGATCTCTCCTCACGACTGCACCTCATCGAGCCAGCGCACATGGACCGGGACGTAGCCCGTAGCGGTCGCGACGTTCATGCCGCCGCTCCTGCGTCTTCGCGGGCCGGCGCCTCACCGAACACGTCGGGGCGCAGATCGTGGCGCGACACGCCGGTCGCCTGCTCGATCCGCAAGGCGAATACGGCGGACGCCTGCCCCGCCTCGTTCAGCCATTCGGAGACACGCGGTTGCGTCGTCCCAACGGCTTCAGCGAGCGCGGTCTGCGAACCGGCGGTCTCGATGGCTTTTCTGAGTGCTTCGATCGGCGTCATGAAGCCCATTCAATATCGGGCCTCCGATAATGTCAATCGGCATTCCGTTGGCGACGCCCCAGGAGGCGAGCATTAGACTGCCGGCCGAAGTCGGGAGGGGTAGATCCAGATGTCAGGCGAGACGGTCGGGCAGATCGTGAAGCGCCTACGTAAGGCCGCTGGTATGAGCCAGGCGCAGCTTGCGAAGCGTGCCAGGATGGGACAACCGACAGTTTCCGACATCGAAGGCGACAAGCGTGTTCAGCCGGCTTCGCTTTTCAAGCTTGCAGAGGCTCTTGGGGTGCCAGCAGAATTGCTGCTGAAAGGGCAATCACAAGAAGCTGTTGAGAAACCGCTATCCAATCGATTAACCATCTCATATATTAGTGTGAAGGGTGAAGTCGAGGCGGGAGCCTGGCGTCAGATGGGGTATGAAGAAGCGAATGAATTCGCCGACTTAGCAATACCGACAGACCCGAAATACCCTGAGGGTGCGCTTTTTGGACTTATCGTCCGCGGAACATCTGTGAATAGATTTGCGCGCGACGGCGACATTGCGGTCTGCCTTGACGTATGGCAGGCGCCGCGTCCGCCGCAGCACAACGACATGGTGGTTGTCAGGCGCGTTCGGAACTCCGCGACGGAGACGACGATCAAGCGGGCGAAGTGGTACAACGGATCGCTCCAGCTCTTCACCGAGAGCGACGACCCCGCCTTCGACAATTCCAAGCCGATCTCGATCGAAAGCGACAACGGCACCAGGACCGAGGTGATCGCCTTTGTGCTTCATTTCGTCCGACCTATGACCGATATCTGACGGAATATCGGGCTCCCGATTTTTCTGCTTGCCATCGGTTATCGGATAGCCGATAGTCTCCATCACCCCGGCGCACCGCCGACGATGGAGAGCGCAGCATGGCCCGCCCGGCAGAAACGTACCGCGGACTGAACCGTAGCGGGTTCCGCGCGGCCTTTCGTGAGGAGAACGCCCGGCTGAAGGCCGCAGGCGAGCCCACGATGCGCGCTTCGCTGCTTGCGACCCGCAGGGCGCTTCTCAAGGGCTATCGGCCTGAGACGGAGAAGGCTCGCTTCTACCGCACGCACAGCCGCCCCCGCCCCTGCTGAGACACCCCGCCACCAGCCGGGGTCACGCCCGGCTCTCCTCTGAGGAGAAGTCGATGCTCGTTCTCCGCAAGACGATGGAAGCCGCAGTCGAGGCGCAGCGCGCGATCGGCGCGCGGGCTGTCTCTCAGCTGGCATCCGAGTACGGCGAAGCGCTCCGGCGCGTGACCGCTCTGCAGTCGCAGTTGTCGGCATGGCTCCTGAAGGAGCCGGGGAACATCACGCCCGAGCAGATGGCGCAGATGTTCTACGCCCAAGACGATCGCTGGCAGGCGCAGTTCTTCAACTGCATGCAGGCGCAGGTGGAGGCCTTCCACGAGGCTCAGGACCCGCGCGACCGCGCCCCGGCGGGCATTCCCGCCGGCGAAGGCCAGTGGTGGCACATGGCCACCCACCTGACCGACAGCGGCTTCGAGACGATCGAGGCCATGTTCGACCACGCCAAGCACAAGCGCGAGAGTGCCCGCCTGCAGGAGGCCTCCTGACATGGACCAGCGCCAGCACAAAGCCGACTTCGCCGCCGACATCATGGCGATTCCGGCGCTCAACACGGTCAACCTGAGCACGTCCGACACGCTCAAGGAGCAGCTTCGCTATCTCGGCGCCCTCGTCACGGTCGTGTCCGAGCGCATGGCGGAAGTGTCCACCGACATTCGCTCCGAGGCCACGGTCAACTTCGGCTCCGAAAGCATCGAGCGTCGCATCCTCGACTTCTTCGCCGAGCTGATCGACGAGGCCAAGGAAGCCGTCGCGGAGGCTGAGGAGAACGAAGCTCTCGCGCGCCCCTATTCGATCGGTCGCCACTTCTCCGGCCGCCCGGTTCTCGCCAACCCGATGGGTGACGCATGAGCGCGCATGACATTCCAACGCCAGTGAAGTTCGGCGTACGGCGCGATGAATCGGTGTGGCTCTCTTTTGGTGAGCCCCTCCGCGGCGAGCACTACCAGTTCGACGCGACATGCGATGGCGACTTCGCTGCACGCCTAGTGCGCGTGTGCAACGCGCATCACGGTCTGGTCGAGGCGCTGAAGCCCCTCTCGTTCTGCGATCCCGACAGCCCGCCTCCCGGCGTGGCGGTGGAGGATTGGCGGGCAGCCGTGGAAACCGCCCGCTCCCGCATCCTGTCCGCAAGGGCCGTCAGCATGAGCGAGGTCGCTTGAGATGAAAAACCGTTTAAGCGACCTCAACAATCATCTGTTCGCGCAGCTTGAACGTCTTTCCGATGAGGACTTGACGCCAGAACAGATCGGTCACGAAGCAAAACGCGGCGAAGCCATGGTCGCGGTAGCTGACCAGATTATTCGGAACGCAGCGCTTCAAATCCAAGCGGCAAAGATCGCCTTCGACGGCGGCGCCGACCCGGTTCCGTATCTCCCAGCCCCGGCTATCGAAGGGAAGACCCAATGAAGGGCCGTTCCATCATCTATAGCTCAGCCGAGATGGCTTGGCTTGAGGCCAACCGCCTGCTGCCGATCAGTGAGTACGCCGCCGCCTTCGCCGTCAGGTTCGGGCGTGATGTGTCCGCAACGAACCTTCATGCGCTGCGAAAGCGGAAGGGGTGGAAGACCGGCAGAACCGGCCATTTCGCCAAGGGCGAGGCGCCGCACAACAAGGGGGTACCCTGCCCGCCCGGCGTGGGCGGGCGGCACCCGAATGCCCGCAGGAACCAGTTTCGTAAGGGCGACCTCCCGCACACGTTCCGAGGCGCTGGTCACGAAAGGATCGATGACAAGGACGGCTATGTCGTCATGATCGTCGCGGAGACTAACCCATGGACAGGGGCGGCTACTCGTCCAGTCCTTAAGCATCGGTACCTTTGGGAGCAGGTGAACGGGCCGCTGCCAGACGGGCACTGCCTGAAGTGTTTAGACGGCGACAAGACGAACACTGATCCCGAGAATTGGGAAGCCATACCGCGCGCTTTGCTGCCGCGTCTGAATGGCGGTCGCGGCAAGACCCTCGTCGCCTATGACGAGGCTCCCAGTGAACTGAAACCCACCATCCTTGCTTGCGCTCGACTGCACCATCGGGCCAAGGCCGCGCGCGAGGCCGCCCAATGACGTCGGCCCTCACCTACCGCACCGGCATGACGATCCACCTCCACGACGGAGCGGAGCGCGAGTTCGACCTCGTGCTCCAGTGCAGCGTCACGCCCGGCTCGCCCGAGGTCGGTCGCACCTACATGGGCGACCCCGACAAGTACGACCCCGGCTCGCCTGACGAGGTGTGGATCGACAGCCTTCGCGCCTTCGACGAACGCGGCAAGGAGTGCGCCACGGTCGCGAAGCTGGCGCTGCTGATCGCCCGCTCTGACGAGGAGCTTGAGCAGGACATCATCGAGACCTGGAACGAGCACGAGGCGTCCGATGCCGAGTGAAGCCCTCCACACCGAGATCGAGGCCCGGCTGATCAGCCTCCGCCAGTGGATCGACCACTGGGAGCGCTACCGGGGCGACTGGCCCACGTCCGAGAGCCTGCGCGAAGCCCGCGAGCTGGTGGACAGCCTCGCTGACGTCCTCATGGAGGAGGCTCGCCATGACCATGCAGCCTGACCCCATCCACTCCGACCCTCTCCCCGACGCGTGCCTTCTCGCGCTGGCCGATGCTCGCGCCAAGAAGATCGTGGCGGACGCATCGGTCGACCGCGCGGTCCAGATCGCCCGGCTTCTGTCTGTGTACGACGGCCTTGTGGTCGTGCCGACGCTGTACGTCGTGGGAGGCGGGAAATGATGTTCGCGATAATCCCAGATTACGTCTCCAACGAAATCGACCGGAAGCTCGACGCGGCTCTTGCGGAGACGCCTGACGCAAAGAAGGACCGAGATCATCTTAAAGCGCAACTGACCGCTTACTTCGTGGATCATGGGGTGGTGCCTGATTTCTCCCTCGCGAAGCTCGAGAAGCCGCAGGAGCCCTCCGATGACCGCTGATCTTGCGACCCTGCGTGCGCTGAAGGAGCGGCGGTCGGATGCGCTGCTCAAGGCGACCGCCATGCGCTTCCTGGTCGAGATCGCTCAGCGGGACGGTGACCGGGTCTCGGTTGAGGTGAACTGCGCTCGCGGCCTCGCCTATCTCGCAGAGGCTGATCGCCTCGACGCCCTCATCTCCCGCCCTGAGGAGGCGCGCCAGTCGTGACCCAGATCACCGAAGAGCAGATCGCTGAGATCGAGGGGCGGTGCGGGGAGGCGCTGGGCTCCGAGGAGATGTTCATGCTGCTCCGCGCGAGACTGCCGGGCGAGCATCTGGTCACTCTCCAGTTGATCATGGGGGACATCCGGAAGTTCGTTCTCGGTCGCGCCGCCCTCTCCCAAGCGGCTCTGGTCCTGGCTCGGCCTCATCCCGACGACAATCTCGCCGTCGAGCGCCTGATCGATGCCTTGGACGGAGAGTGCGACGGCCTCGCGATCAGCGAGGATCAGGCGCGTAACATCCTGACCTATGTCGAGACCGGCGCCCCTCCCCGCCGCCCCGGAGGCGCGGTCATGAGCGCCCCCGCGACCAATGACGTGCGGGCTGGGTTCCCCGGCATTGAGCGGGCGCTTCTGCTGATCGCCCTCGACAATGGCGGCGTCAATCGCGACCGGCCCGCGACGCAGGTCCGACGTGAGATCGGGGACTGGCTGACAAAGCAGCCGGCTGACCTCCTTCCCGAGATCGACAGGTGGCTCGCGGCCCTCAACGATGACGACTTGGATACTGTCTGCGCGGGGGAAGAAGGCGACCGCGCTGTGTTGCTGTCGGGCGCCCCGCCATTCACGGACGATCTTCTCAGCCGCTACTTCAACGAGGTTTGCTGATGGCCGCGACCGATGACGTGCGGGCTGAGCGGGAGGGGCTGTGCGGCTGGCCCGACTGCGGATGCGAGGGGGACGAAGCCTGCCGCCTGGCGCAGCACGTCCTCATGGAGGAGAAGCGCGCGGATCGGGCCACTGCCCGCGCCGAGCTCGCAGAGGCGGAAGCCGAGCGGCTGCGTGAGGCGCTGGAGATCATCGCCGGTCGCCGACCATGCCTCGACAACCTGATGTCTAACGCCGACATCGCTACCGCCGCCCTCCAGCCCCGGACCCACTCCCATGAGAGGCGCAACGCCGCCTATCTCGCGGAGTGCGAGGCGCTTTCGGCCAAGTGGATCGCGAACTGCGTCGAGCAGCAACGCCAGCGTGTCGTGGCGTCTATCGAGAAGGAGACGCCCGATGCGGAGCGCGCAGACGGCGAGGCGGCCGACCGTGCATGATCCACTATCACGGGACGCCCATCACTCCGATCTCAGCTCTCTACGAGCTTGCCGGTCGACACTTCTGTGTCAGCCACGCGCGGCCGGACGATGTGGAGCGGGTCCACGCGATTGGTCAGAGCGTCATGCTGGACAACGGCGCGTTCTCGAAGTGGAAGCGCGGAGCCGCGACGGACTGGCCCGCTTACTACGCCTGGTGCGAGAGGTGGCTCGCCTTCCCTACAACGTGGGCCGTGATCCCAGACGTGATCGACGGCGGCTCGCAGCTTCAGGACGCCCTCTTGTCAGAATGGCCCTTCGGTCATCACGGGGCGCCGGTCTGGCATATGGACGAGCCGCTTCCGAGGCTGCTGCGGCTGGTCGACGAATGGCCCCGGGTCTGCATCGGGTCGACGGGCGAATTCGCGGCGGTCATGTCGCCCTCCTGGCAAGCCGAGATGGACAGGATCTGGGACGGGCTCTCCCGTGGCCGGCGTTTCCTGCCCGCGATCCACATGCTGCGCGGCATGCAGTGCTCGGGGCGTCGATGGCCATTCGCGAGCGTCGACAGCACGGACATCGGCCAGAACCACTGGCGCCCGCAGAACACGCCTCGGGCCATGGCGGATCGGTGGGACGCGATGCAGTGCCCGGGCGCGTGGCGGCCGGTGGGCTCTCGACAGATGGAGCTCGGCTATGACGGAGCGGGAGAAGATCGCGGCGACCTACCAAGCGGAGGCAGACCGCCGGAGGCGACGCGCGGAAACGCTGCGTTCCGAAGCGGCGGCCCTCGATCGCAACGCAGACGAGTTCGAGCGGCAGGCTACTGAGATCTTACAGGAGACGCCCGATGCCTGAGGTGACAGTCGACGAGCACGGTTATCTGTGGCGCAACCTCGCGCCGGGAGAGGTTACAGGCGATAGGCACTTCGCCGAGGCGGATGATCGCCCTTACGAGACCGATGAGGTCTACGGCTGGGCAGTAGACGGCGAGCTCATTCGCGGCAGGGTCCGCCTTGGCCGGAACACCGGCGCAAGGACCACGACGCACTTTCCTAGCGGCGGCTCAACGAGTGATCCGATCGTCGAGCCGTATCGCCTACGCCTGCCCGCCGCCGCGCAGGACCGCACCGCGGCCGATCTGCGGGAGGGGGTCATCGAAGCTGCTTCGCAGGCGATAGGCGACCATGTGACGCCCGGGTGCAATTGGGGTGCGCTCGCCGACGCCATCCTCTCACTTGTCGCTCCGCTGCTGGAGCGCGCGCGGGAGGAGGGCATGGAGGAGGCAGCGCGATGGCATGAGGGGCAGGCGAAGGACTACACCAAACGAGCGGCGGAGCCCAAGATGCCTCTAGGGGCGATCGGGTCCCTGCAAGGTCTCGCTGCTGTCCATCTAAGCGACGCAGACGCCATCCGCGCCCTCCGCACCACCCCGACCCGCTTCTACACCGAGGCCGAGATGCAGGCGGCGGTGGCGGCGGAGAGGGAGGCGTGCCTTCAGGCAGCGCAAGAGGTCCGTGATCGCTTCACTTTGGACGGGACAGCCGACACGGCATTTGCCGAGGCGTTCGACGCGATCCGCTCCCGCGCCACCAGCGACAAGGGAGGGGCGGATGTCTGACACCAAGCACGGTTTCAGCAACTTCATGGCTCTGGAGCAGGTCGACTACGCCCGCGCCCTCGAAGCCGACCGCGACGCATGGAAGGCCAAGTACGAGGCGGCGATAGAGGCGCTGGAAGCGGGGGCCAAGTACTTGGACGAACTCTCGGCCAACCTGATCGACAATGACGCAGACATGCTTATCGACCGCTGCGATGACCCTGCGGAAGTCGCCGGACGGATGCGCGCCACCCGCCTCGTTTCAGACCACGACCGCGCCAAGGAGGCGAGCGATGCCGGGTGAGAAGCAGACCAACCTAGCGCTTCGCTGCGAAGTTCTGGGTCGCGACAAGACAGCCTTGCTGGGCGATGCCCTGAACCCCGTCCCGGAGGGCGTCGAAGGCTATGACGCCGCTCTGACGGCGGCAGGCGTGGCCGTCGTCGCCAGCCAAAGCTTTGGTTCGTACCAAGGCGACTGGTGGGCCCAGGTCCGGTTCACCAACGGCGAGGAGTACTTCGTCACAGGGAGCTTCGGGTCGTGCTCATACTGCGACGCTTTTGAAGCCGAGTTCGACTACGGCGCATCCGAGCAGCCGGATTACCTGCACCGCTTGGCAGCATTCGGACGCAACTACCTCGAATGCTGCTACACGCTGGAGCAGGCCATCGCAAAGGCGAGCGAGAACCTCTCCTGGGACTGCGACGCCGAGGAAATGGTGGAGTGGCTGAGGTCTCGCGACTCCGGCCGTCGCGCTCTCGCTGAGGCAGCCCGTGATGAGTGACCTTCTGGAACAGCGCATCGAGGCGGCGGCAAAAGCGCTCTACGAGCGAGACGTCGAGCTGAAGCGCCCGACTGAACTGCGGTGGCCATGGGACGATCTATCCGCCTTTGAGCGTGACCAGTGGCGATCCATCGGCCGTCGCGCCCTTCTCGCCTCAGACGCTGTCCTCGCTCAGGCGGGGATGGTCGTCGTGCCGAGGGAGGCGACACCCTACGACGGCCCCGTTGGTGAGATGCGCCTGAACTATGAGGGCGCTTTGGCAGACTTGGACAGCGCCTTGGATGTCCTAATCGCCCGGATCAACGGTGACCGGGACATGCAGAGTGCGGCCGTCTGGCTGCGGATGAACTACCCCAAGAAGGCCGCCATGCTCCGCGCCGCTCCCGACAACGGAGGCGGTGAGCGCGATGGGTAGGGCTGCCGCCGAGAGCATCATGTACACGGCCGATGCCGTCGCGGCCCGCTGGGGCTGCTCGCATCAGCACGTCCACAACCTCATCAAATCGGGCAGGCTCCGGGCGCACCGCATGGGCCAGAAGCTCATCCGCATCCCGGCAGAAGCCGTCGAGGAATTCGAGTGCCAGACCGTCATCTCACCCGACTCCGCGGAGGCTGGGCCGCAACCTGGTACGAAGGTGGCAAGCGCCACCGTCATGCGCTTGGTACGAGCGACAAGAAGGAAGCCGAGCGCCTCCTAGTCCAGTTCAGCGCGCTCCATGACGCCGCTGCCGGCGAGACGGTTCGGCAGCTTTGGGAAGCTTACCGGAAGGACCGGAGCGGGCGAAGGATCGCAGAGAGCATGGAGTTCACCGGCCGCATCATCCTTCCGGAATTTGGCGACATGGCCCCGTCCGAGATCACGGCGGAGAACTGCCGCGCCTACATCGCGAAGCGGAAGAAGGCCGGGAAGCAGCCGGGCACCTACTGGACCGAGCTGAACCACCTGCAGATCGCGCTCAACTGGGCGCACAAGACGCGTCGCATTCCGCACGCGGTCCATATCGAACGGCCGGCCAAGCCGCCGGCTCGAGACGTGCGGCTGACGAAGCAGGAGGCGCGCCGTCTGATGGAGTGCGCCAAGGCTCCGCACGTCGAGCTCGCCATCGCTCTGATGCTCTACACCGCCGCGAGATCCGGCGCCGTGAAGGAGCTGACCTGGGACCGGGTGAACTTCGAGACGGGCTTCATCACTCTCTCCACGCCCGACGAGTTCGGGAGGAAGAAAGGCCGCGCCACCGTTCCCATGAACGCCGATCTGCGCCGGCGGCTGGAGGCGGCGAAGAAGGTCGCGCAGTCCGACCACGTGATAGAATGGGCCGGTGAGCCGGTGAAGTCACTGAAGAGGGGCTTCCGGCGGGCCGCGGAGGACGCAGGCCTCGAGGGCGTCACGCCGCACACCCTGCGGCACACCGCGGCGTCGTGGATGGCGCAGGCCGGGCTCCCGATGACGAAGATCGCGGCCATGCTCGGACACAGCGACAGCCGGACCACCGAACGCATCTATGCCCGGTTCACGCCCGGGCATTTGAAGGAGGCGGCTGACGCGCTCGACTTGTCGGATGTGCCCTCTGGTTCACTTGAACCTGGGGTGTCTGGGATGGCCGAACAATGATGACAAAATGGCACGATAGTGTGTGCCCTTTTGACGAAAATGACGTAGATTATGAGCGGGAACGTTCTTCACACGGGTGGGGTCACAGGTTCGATCCCTGTTTCGGGCACCA
>JAEZHP010000141.1 GCA_023416515.1 Pseudomonadota bacterium
CGTCTAATTCGTCGGCAGCGTCAGTTGTGTATAAGACACAGCCCCAACCCCTCCTCTGAAGAGGAGGGGCTAGAAGGATGAGCGACCGCTCCTTCCTCGAATGGCCGTTCTTCGAAGACAGCCATCGCAAGCTTGCGGACGAGCTTGAGGAATGGTGCCGTGCCGAGCTGGCCGAGGAACAGGGCGACGACGTCGACGCGGAATGCCGGGCGCTGGTGAAGAAGCTCGGCGATGGCGGCTGGCTCCGGCATTGCGTGCCTGCAGCGTACGGCGGCGCCCGCGACACTCTGGACGTCCGCTCGCTGGCGCTGCTTCGCGAGACGCTGGCCCGGCATAGCGGGCTCGCCGATTACGCGTTCGCCATGCAGGGGCTCGGTTCGGGCACGATCTCGCTGTTCGGAAGCGAAGAGCAGAAGCGGGAATATCTTCCCCGCGTCGCCAACGGCGAATGGATCGCGGCCTTCGCTCTGACCGAACCGGAGACGGGCTCGGACGTCGCCAACCTGAGCAGCGAAGCACGGCGGGACGGCGACGGCTGGAAGCTCAAGGGCGCCAAAACCTACATCTCGAACGGCGGCATCGCCGATTTCTACGTGACCTTCGCGAGGACCGGCGAGGCGGCCGGCTCCAAAGGCATTTCCGCCTTCATCGTCGATGCCAATCAAGCCGGCGTGGATGCGAGCGAGCGGATCGAGGTGATCGCGCCGCATCCGCTCGCGACGATCCGGCTCGACACCGTCCTGCCGAGTTCCGCGCTGATCGGGACGCCCGGCGAGGGCTTCAAATATGCAATGGGAACGCTCGACGTGTTCCGAACCACGGTTGGAGCGGCCGCGCTCGGCTTCGCGCGGCGCGCCCTCGACGAAGGGACCCGCCGCGCGTTGAACCGCAAGCTCGGGAACGGCACGCTCGCCGACAATGCGATCACCCAGTCGAAGCTCGCCGAGATGGTGGTCGACATCGAGACCTCGGCCCTGCTCATCTACCGCTCGGCCTGGGTCCGCGACGTGCTCGGCCGCCGCAACAGCCGCGAGGCGGCGATGGCCAAGCTTAACGCCACCGACAGCGCCCAGGCAGTGATCGACAAGGCGGTGCAGATGTTCGGCGGCCTGGGCGTGACCAAGGGATGCGTCGTGGAACGGCTGTACCGCGAGATCCGCGCGCTGCGTATCTATGAGGGGGCAAGCGAAGTGCAGAAAGTCGTGATCGCGAGGGCCCATCTGGCGGAGTATCGGTCGTGACCGCGCACCGCACCCTCCTCCCGCCGGGTTGGCCGCGGCCGAAGGGCTATTCCAACGGCATCTCCGCCAAGGGGCGGATCGTCTTCACAGGCGGGGTCGTCGGTTGGGACGAGGAGGAGCGATTCGTCTCCGAAACGCTGGGCGGCCAGTTCCGCCAGGTCCTCGCGAACACGATCGCAATATTGGCCGAGGGCGGCGCCGGCCCGGAGCATATTGTGCGCATGACCTGGTACGTGACCAGCGTCGCCGACTATCGCGACTCCCTCGCCGAGATCGGCGCCGCCTGGCGCGAGCTGATGGGCAAGAATTTCCCGACCATGGCGGTGGTCGAGGTGGCGGGCCTCGTCGAACGCGAGGCCCGGATCGAGATCGAAACCACCGCGGTGGTGCCCGAGCTATGACCACGGCGCACGTCGACACTTTCGTCCGCGACCGCCTTCCGCCCGCCGGGGCACAGCCCGAATTCCTCTTCGACCTGCCCGAGCTTCAATATCCCGACCGCCTGAACGCCGCGGTCGAGCTGATCGACCGTCAGCCCGCGGACCGGCTCGCGGTGGTGAACGACACTGGCAGCTGGACCTATGGCGAGATGCGGTCGCTGTCCGACCGGATCGCTCGGCTCCTCACCGAGGAGGAGGGGCTGGTCCCCGGCAACCGGGTGCTTCTGCGCGGGCCCAACAATGCAACGATGTTCGCGGCATGGCTGGGCGTGTTGAAGGCCGGCGGCGTGGTGGTCGCGACGATGCCGATGCTTCGCCCCGGCGAAGTCGCAACGATCATCGAGCGGGCTGAGGTCAGCCACGCCATCGTAGACAGCCGCACCCTCGACGATTTCCAGGCCGGCGCCGAGCAGGCGGGCACGTTGCGCTCGCTCCTTACCTATGACGGCGATCTCGGGACGGGTGAGCTGGAACGGCGGCTGGCGGGCGTGGCGGATGGGTTCGAAGCCGTCGACACCCAACGCGAGGACGTCGCGCTGATCGCTTTCACTTCGGGCACCACCGGCCGACCCAAGGGCTGCGTCCACTATCATCGCGACATCCTCGCCAGCGCCGACAGCTTCGCCCGCTACGTGTTGAAGCCGCAGCCCGGCGACCGCTGGGCCTGCTCGGCGCCGATGGCCTTCACCTTCGGGCTTGGCATGCAGCTCGTCTTTCCGTGGCGCTTCGGCGGCACCGCGGTGACGATCGAGACTCCGGGGCCCAAGCCGCTGCTCGACGCCATCGCGCGCCACCAGGTCACCACCCTCGCCACCGCGCCGACCGCGTACAAGGCGATCACCGGGATGCTTGCGGACGCCGACATTTCCTCGCTTCGCACCTGCGTGTCGGCGGGCGAGCATCTGCCCGCGGCGACGTGGCACGGCTGGCACGAGGCCACCGGAATCCGAATCGTCGACGGAATCGGCGCGACCGAGATGATGCACATCTTCATCTCGGCGAGCGACGACGACATCCGCCCCGGAGCCACCGGCAAGGCCGTCCCCGGCTACCGCGCTACCGTGCTGGACGACGAGGGTCGGCCGATGGCGAGCGGCACCGGCCGCCTCGCGGTCAAGGGCCCGACCGGCTGCCGCTATTTCGACGACGAGCGCCAGGCGAATTACGTGCACAATGGCTGGAACGTCACCGGCGACACCTATCGCCTCGACGAAGACGGCTATTTCTGGTTCGTCGCCCGCTCGGACGACATGATCATCTCGTCCGGCTACAATATCGCCGCGCCGGAAGTGGAAGGCGCGCTCTATGGCCACCCGGCGGTTCTGGAATGCGCCGTCATCGGAGTGCCCTGCGAGGAGCGCGGGCAGAAGGTGAAGGCCTTCGTCGTCGTCGCCGACGGCCACTCCGCGTCGCCGGACCTCGCCAAGACGCTCCAGGATCACGCGAAATGCGCGATCGCCCCGTACAAATATCCTCGCGAAGTGGAGTTCGTGCCCGCTTTGCCCAAGACCGCTACCGGCAAGCTCCAACGCTTCTCACTGAGGGAGCGGGGCGTCTGACCTGGGAGAAGTTGGAGCGGGTGAAGGGAATCGAACCCTCGTCGTAAGCTTGGAAGGCTTCTGCTCTACCATTGAGCTACACCCGCATCCGGCCGCCTAGCTGTGTCCGGCACCGCTTCTTTACAAGACGCGGCGCCAGCAGCGGCGGCGATGGCTAGTGCCATTGCGACGGCGCAGTCGTCAACATGAAGACTGCGCACGACACCAGATCCTCTGGCGCCTCGCCGTCGCAATGGCGGCGGGCGGGCTTATTGAGCCGTGTAGGCGCCGTCGACGAGATGGTAGCTTCCGGTCACGAACGATGCGCGGTCGGAGAGCAGGAACAGGACCAGCTCGGCGACTTCCTCGGCACGGCCGAGACGGCCGATCGGGTGGAGGGCGACGAGACCGTCATATTGTTCCTTCTCGAGCATCTCGAGCAGCGGCGTGTCGATATAGCCGGGGCCGACCGAGTTCACCCGGATGCCCTGCGCCGCATATTCCAGCGCCGCCGTCTTGGTGAGGCCGACGACGCCATGCTTGGCGGCGACATAGCCCGCGACGTTGGGCGAGCCGACCGAGCCGAGGATCGAGGCGATGTTGACGATCGATCCGCCTCCCGACTCGGCGAGCGCGGGCAGCTGATATTTGAGGCCGTAGAAGACGCCGCTCAGGTTGACCGCGACGACCTTGTTCCAGTCCTCCAGGCTGTAATCCGCGATCGGCGCGTTGCCGCCGCCGATTCCGGCGTTGTTGACGGCGCCGTGGAGCGCTCCGAACTTGTCGAGCGCGAACTTCACCGAGCGTTCGACCGATCCGGGATCGCCGACGTCCTGGAGGACTGGCGCGGCGACTCCGCCGTCACGCTCGATCTCCGCTGCCAGTTCCCCGGCCGCCTTCTCGTTGAGGTCGGCGACGACCACCTTCGCGCCTTCGGTGCCGAGCCGGCGCGCGATCGCAGCGCCGATGCCGGATGCGGCTCCGGTCACCATCACCACCTTGTTCTCGAATTCCTTGCTCATGTTCCTTTCCTTTCTCGTTGGGCACCTCGCCGCTCTCGGCGGTTGAAGAGGAGTCCCCTGATTTCCGCTCTTGGGACGCCGTGGCCGGCGGGCGGAATCCTGTCTCACCAATATAGGGAGGAGCGCACCGCAGGTGGCATCGAACATGCTGCCCGGGGCTGCAGACTGTGCGGCTTCCCGCCCAAGGGGCAGCAGTTTCCGTGGACGAGGTTAAATCGCCGGCCGCAAGCGGTTGAAATCGATACGCTATCCGAAGAGCCTTCGGATTCCGCGATGGCATTGCCGCGGCTTCGGCGTTACAGCGCTGCTTTTCCCATGGTGGGGTGGGTGCGCGTACTTAGGTTCTTGACCGCAGCTTTGGTGGGCGCGGCAGCGACGCTGGCGCATGCGCAGCCGAGCGCGCCGCCGCTGCCGCTCGCGACCGAGCGCCCGCTCGACATCGATTTCAGCCGCGACCCGATCCTCGGCCTCGCCCGCATCTCGGAAAGCGAGGCGATGTTCCGCCGGCTTATCGGCGAGGCGGTTCAGCTTCACCCGGCGACCGGCGAGGCCGCCGCCGGCGAGGACGAGGCCATCGCAGAGCTCGAACAGGCCGAGGAGCAGCGCCGCCCGACCGTCGACATCGGCCTGACCAGCTACCGGGTGCTTACGCGCGAATTTTCGAACGACCCGTTCAACATCATCGAGCGGTCGCGGCCGCTGCAGCGCACCGACGCCACCGTCACCGTTCAGCAGGTGCTGTTCGACTTCGGCGCAGGCGAGGCTCGGGTGCGGGCCGCCGGCTCGCGGCTCCGGGCCGCAGGCGCCCAGCTCGAGCTCGACGCGGACCGTATCGCCCTCTCCGCAATTGCCGCCTGGTACGACGTGTTCGGCTACCGAGCGCTGGTCCAGCTCACCGAGGCCTTCGTCGCCAGCCAGCGCGAGCTTCGGGCCGCCGTCGAGGAGCGAATCCGGCTGGGCGCATCGGCCGAGGGCGACCTCGCCCAGGTCGATTCCTACATCGCCCAGGGCGAGATCCGCCTTGCCCAGTTCCGCCGCCAGCTCGCCACCGCCGAAGCGCGTTTCGCCGAGCTGACCGGCTCGCCCGCTCCTCCCGGTCTCGAACGCGCTCCGGTCCAGAACGTGCGCTTCGCGAGCCGCGACGACGCAGTGTTGGCGGCCCAGGACGCGCCCGGAGTCCGTACCGCCGAGGCGCTTGCCGCCGGAGCCCGCCACGACGCCGACGCCGCAGACGCCGAGCGCTATCCGCAGGTCACCGGCGGAGTCGACGCCGGCCGCTACGGGGTGTTCGAGAACGACAAGGATTATGACGTTCGCGCCCGAGTCGGGCTTCGCTGGCGGCTGTTCGGCGGGGTCGACCCGCGCGCTCGCCAGGTCGCCGCCCGCGCCCGCGGCGCCGAGGCGCGGGCTGACCGAATCCGGGTCGAGTCCGAGCGCGACGCCGCCATCGCCTGGGCCGACGTCCAGGCGCTTGAGCAGCAGCTGGTGGCGCTCGAGGCCGCCTATCGCGCAAGCCGCCAGTCGCGCGACGTCATCGTCACCCGCTTCCGCGCCGCCCGAGGCACATTGTTCGACGTGATCGCCGCCGAGGACGCCTATTTCGCAGCGGCGACCGCCTACATCCAGGGACTTACCGAACTGGATGCCGCCCGCTACATCCTCCTCTCCCGGACCGGGCTCCTTCTGCAGCGGCTCGGTATCGATCCCGATCGGCTGGGGAGAACGGGGTGAGCGACTCCAATCTGGTTGAGGCACCCAAGCCGCGGTTCGCGCCGTGGCTGTTGGAGCCGATGAAGCGCAACCGCCAGACCTATCTGAAGGTCGCGGTGGCGGCGGTCTTCATCAACATCTTCGGCCTGCTGACGGCCCTGTTCACGATGGTCGTCTATGACCGAGTCGTCCCCAACAGCGCCTTCTCGTCGCTCTGGGCGCTGACCGTCGGCCTCGTCATCGTCATCGTCTTCGACTTCATCCTCAAGCTCCTGCGCGCCTATTTCGTCGATTTCGCAGGCGCTCAGATCGACCGCGAGATCGGCGAGGAAGTCTTCTCGCGGCTGCTCGCCATGCGGCTGGAGCTCAAGAAGGGCTCGACCGGGGCGATCGCGGGAATCATGCGCGAGCTCGAGGCGCTGAGGGAATTCTTCGCGTCGGCCACCCTGACGGCGGTCGTCGACGTGCCGTTCATTCTCATCACACTTCTCGCCGTGTGGATCATCGGCGGCTGGGTCGTCGCGGTGCCGGCTCTCATGGTCCCGATTGTCATCCTCATCGGCTGGCTCACCCACCCGGCGCTCGAACGGCTGTCGACCAAGTCGATGAGCGAGAGCCTGCTCAAGCAATCGGTGCTGGTCGAAACCGTCGGCGGCATCGAGACGGTGAAGGCGACCGGCGCCGGCCCGCTGCTCGCCGAGCGCTGGCTCCGGGCGGTCGAGCAGCAGTCGGACAGCGCCATGCGCCAGCGGCTGATCGGAGCCATCGGAACCACCTTCGCGGGCTCGGCGGGCACCATCTCCTATTCGGGAGTCGTGATCGTCGGCGTGTTCCTGATCGCCGACAACATGCTCACCATGGGCGGCCTCATCGCCTGCTCGATCCTGTCGGGCCGAGCCATCGCTCCCCTCGCCCAGATCTCGCAATTGCTGTCGCGCCTCACCGCGACCCGGACGGCCTATCGCCAGGTCAAGGCGCTGATGGAGCAGCCTCTCGAAGGCCCGCCGGGCGAGCCGCTCAAACCGGCGGTGATCAAGGGCAAGATCGAGTTCAAGGGCGTCACCTTCCGCTATCCGGGAGCGACCGAGCCGGTGCTTCGCGAGGTCAGCTTCACGATCGAGCCGGGCGAGCGGGTCGCCCTGCTCGGGCGGGTCGGCTCCGGAAAGTCGACAATCGCCCGCCTCGTCCTCGGCCTCTATCCGCCGGACGATGGGCTGGTGATGATCGACGGCACCGACATCCGCCAGCTCGATCCGGCGACCCTCCGAAGCAAGATGGGCGCGGCGATGCAGGAGAGCGTTCTCCTGACGGGCTCGGTCCGCGAGAATATCGAGCTCGGCCGCGCCGGGATCGACGACGAGGAGATGATCCGAGCGGCCACCGTCTCCGGAACCCACCAGTTCATGGGCCAGATCGCCAACGGCTACGACCTCAGGCTCGCCGACCGAGGCGAAGGTCTTTCGGGCGGCCAGCGCCAGTCGATCGCGATCGCCCGCGCCCTCGCCGGCCGGCCGTCGATCATGGTTCTCGACGAGCCGTCGAGCGCGATGGACGCGCAGACCGAGACGGCCCTCATCCAGCGCCTCGGCGAGGAGCTTGCCGGGCGAACCGTCGTCATGATCACTCACCGCCCGCCGCTGCTCGCTCTCGCGACCCGGGTCATCCTCATCGAGGCCGGCAAAGTCGCGGCGGACGGCCCGCGCGACAAGATCCTCCAGCAGCTCACCCGTCCGAAGGCCGCCGCCTGATGCTGATGCGCAAGCTCGAGGACCTGCCGAACGTCATCAAGCCGCGGGCGACGTCGAACTGGCTGCTGTGGACCGTCGTCGCCTTCGTCGTGCTCTTCTTCATCTGGGCATCGCTGGCCGAGATCGAGCGGACGGTGCGCGGCATGGGCCGTGTCATCCCGAGCTCGCAGCTCCAGATCGTGTCCAACCAGGAGGGCGGAACGGTCGAGGACATTCTGGTTCGCGCCGGCGACGTCGTCCAGGCGGGGGCGCCGCTCCTCCGGCTCGATCCGACCGCGACCGGGGCCGAGTTCGGAAGCGGCGAGGCCTCGTTCAACGCCCTGCTGGTCAAGATCGCGCGGCTTTCGGCCGAGGTCCAGGGGCGCGAACCGAGCTATCCGCGCACCAACGATCCGACCGTGGCCCAGCAAATCCAGATCGAGCAGTCGCTTCACGCCGCGCGCATGGCCGATCTCGCCAGCCTCACCGGCGCCGCCAATGCCCGCATGCAGCAGGCCGAGCGCGCGGTTTCCGAGGCCCAGTCAGCCTATCAGGCACGGATCAGCGCCCGCGACGCTCGAGCCGCCGAAGCCCGAATCATCCGACCCCTCGTCGAGCGCGGGATCGAGCCCCGCCTGTCGCTGGTCCAAGCCGAAAGCGCGGCTTCGGTAGCGGCGAGCGAGGCGGCGGCGGCGGCGGCGTCGATCGGTCGGGCCCAGGCCGCCGTGGTCGAGGCGCGCCAGACCCTCAACCAACTGCGCCAAGACTGGCGCTCGCAGGCCGCGACCGAGCTCGCAACCGCCCAGGCCGAGCTCGAGGCGCGCCGCCGCGCCCTTCCCGCCCTCGCCGAGCGCGTCGACCGGACCGTTCTTCGAGCGCCTCTGCCCGGCCGGATCAACCGGGTCCTGGTCACCACGCGGGGTGCTGCGGTCCAGCCTAGCCAGCCCCTGGTTGAGATCGTCCCATCAGAGGAGAGCCTGCTCGTCGAGGCGCGGGTGAAGCCCGAGGACATCAGCTTCGTCCGAATGGGCCAGCCGGCCAAGATCGCGATCACCGCCTATGACCGTGCAGTCTATGGCACCCTCGACGGCGAAGTGGTCAACATCTCACCCGACGCGGTGAGCGAGGAGCGCACCGGCGAGACCTATTATCTCGTCCGGGTCCGAACCCGAAGCAACGCGCTTCGCGACCCCCGCGGCCGAGCGATGCAGATCGGCCCCGGCATGGTCGCCGAAGTCGACCTCCTCGGCGACACCAGAACGGTGCTCCAATACATCCTGACCCCAATCACCCGCCTCAGCGAAACCGCGTTCCGCGAACAGTAATCGGCCTGAGCCGCCGATGTCGGGCGGTGGGTTCTAGGTTTTGAGGTATCGCCGGAGGGCGGCGTGCAGCCTTGGAAGGCTTGGTGGACAGGGCTGGATTCGAACCAGCGTACGGGAAACCCGGGCAGATTTACAGTCCAGCCGCAACGCCGTAGCTGCGCGTTGATTTCGATAGCAAACCGTTGATGCTCAGTCGTTTACGTTCTTGGCGGCAGTTGCGAACATTAGCAGAACATTGGCCTTATTGGGTGAATGTTTACACAGGAATTCCACGCGACAGGGAAACTCGCCCCTGTTGTCTGCTTCATGCGGCGGCAGAACCGCGCTACGGCTGGCGGGGCTCCTCAGCTGAGCGGGTCGACCTGACGACTCGCCTGTGCCGATCGAGTCATGAGTTCGCAGCGGCGCACCGAAAAGAGGAGGATGTCTTGCCGAAATTGGCGCTGGACGAGGTGCAACGGCTCGTCGACCAGAACCAAGTTTCCGCCCTCGCGCTCGACACCACAGTTTTCGACCAGTTCGGCTGCAATCTCGACTATCGACAGCTAACGGCGCTCAAACAGTTTAAGGGCACGGCCGTGACCATTCTGCTGTCAGAGGTAACGCTCGGCGAGGTTCGTGCGCACATTGAGCGGGCGATCACGGAGGCCTCTGAGAAGGCCAGGGCTGGTGTGAACCAGTATGCGAAGGCTTGGCGAGGCGGCGAAGACGTACAGGCGCTTCTCGCGGGCCTCGGTATTAGTCGCAGTGCCGGCGCGCGGGCGGGCGAGCTCGTAGACCTCTTCGTCAAAACGGTAGGCGCGGTCCGGCTGGCGGTCGAACCCGGCGTCTCGGTTGCAGAGATTACTGAGAGGTACTTCGGCCAGCGCCCGCCGTTTTCGACCCGCACGAGCAAGAAGAACGAGTTCCCCGACGCCATCGCACTACTATCGCTGGAAAGCTGGGCGAGGGAACGCGGCACCTATATCGTCGCCGTCAGCAAGGACGGTGACTGGCAGCGCTTTGCCGCTGAGTCCGACCATCTGGCGGTGGTCGCGGACCTCTCGTCCGGTCTTAACTTGTTCAACCGGGAGAGCAGCGTTGCGGCTGCCCGAATTGCGGCCACGATTCGTAGCGGCAGTGCCAACGCTCTTTACACAGCAATATATAGAGAGTTGGAACGACTAATCGAAGACTTCGATGTGCTGGCCAGCGCGCCTTACTATTACGAAGAGGAGAACGATACTTCCTCCGTGATTGGATTCGTTTTCCCCGATAATACGACATTCGATGTCGTGGCAGCGGATGAAGACACTATAAGCTTGGCAGCTGAACTCGAAATGGAGGCCGAGTTCACCGTGAATTTCTCGTTTTCGACGAAGGATCCCATCGACCGAGATCAGGTTGACATTGGCTCGAGTTCCGCGACTGTCACAGAGAAATTCCGCCTTCCGATCGTGGCCACTTTTCTCAAGGAATCGGAGGACGATCCCGAGCCCCTCGACGTAGAGGTAGAAGCGCGTTCGCTGTCAGTGGACTTTGGTTACGTTGAGCCAGATTGGGGTGGAGATGACTATTGAGTTGTGCCGAGAGCGGCCGGTCGTCCGACATCGATGTACACAGCTGGGGTCGGTGCAACGTCGATTGAGGAGCTGATGGCGTCCAAGGCGGAGATACAGGCTTTTGAAGCGAAGCTCGATGCCGAACTGGCGGGACGGCCCACGCTACGTTTCGACGCCAATGCTGCGCTGGCGTTAGCCTGCAACATTGCCGAGTACAGCATGGCCATCCGACCATTCGATGGATTGGCCAGCATGCTATCAGATGGCATTGAGACGTTCGCTCCGCATCTCGTCAGCGGTAACGGCGGCGCGGAGCCGGAGGTCGAACCGCTCGTTCACGACCTGATCTTTGGGGGTCACTATCACCGGCTGCGTGACCTGCTGTACTACAGCTACAACGCGCCCGGATCGATCGTCTGGACGTTCGACGCCAACAAAGTTGATGTAAGGTTCGGCGACCACACGATCCCGCGCCAGTTCTTCACCTCGTGGAACGAGTGGGTCCTGCTGTCGATGCGGGCGTTCGGCGACGACTTCACAGCGCCGGACGAACTCAGAGCTCTCTTAAAAGGGATGCCCGAGTTCGAGCTCACCGAGGCGCACGACCGCGCCGAGGAGCTCCTGCGCGCGTACGCCGATCGCAAGCTTGAGTCTTATTTCTCGTTTATTCCGACCGACGCCGTCATCGACCTGGGCGGTTACAGCTATCGCGACTTCGTATCCATCTATCGGGTGCTAATGATGAAGGCGCTGTACCATCGCTACCAAGCCGATGTGAATGACGCACACGGCTGCATATTCACCGACGAGCCCGACCTGGTCGCGATGTTGAGCGAAGAGACCGAGATTCCTCCCGACTACGTCACGGCGGCACTTCGCGACCTAATCTTCGATCGCACTTCGATCAAAGACCGCGTCGATCCTTCCTATTGCTCCTTGCTGCGTGAGGGCGCGGCGCCCGGCCCCTGCGTGATGCGGCGGGGCGACTTCTCTCGTGCCGACGGCATGGTCCAGTTACTTCGGGTCGTTGCCCAGCGACGCCCCGAGCATTTCCTGTCAAATGTGAGCGGAATTCTCGGTACCCAGTTCGTGCAGCGCGCCAAGACGGCCTTCGAAGCACAGGGCTTTTTGTGCCGTTCGGAAGTCTCGCTGACCAAGATCGACCCTGCGCTGCCGGACATCGATCTGTTGGTCATCTCCGAGGAACCGACACTCGGCTATGTGATGTTCGTCTGCGAGATGAAGAGCCCACTGCCGCCGCTATGGGGCAAGGACCAGCTGCGGGTATTGGCCAAGGACAGTGTATCCAAGGCGTTTCGCCAAACCGAAGCGATTCAGTCCGCGCTGAAAACACGACAAGGCATCGAATTTATTCGCTCGGTGGCGCCGCCAGGCGGGCTCGAGCATTTCGACGATTTCGTCATAGCACTCCGGCAGCTCATCATCACGTCGGACAATGCTGGGATGTTTTTTGGGCATGAGGGCACGCCAATCATGAATTTTCGCACTCTTGAGCGTCTGCTCGAGCGATCCGACGGTGACGTGCTCCACATCATGCGCGGAATCGACACCTACAACGAGGGCGCTGACAAATATCTCGAAACCACGACAGTGACTTTCGATCTCGGCGACCTGAACGTTTCCTACGAACAGTTCAAGCCCACCGCGCTGATGGATTTCCCGCAGAATTCTTGGCGTAACAGCCCGGCGCGTCAGCAGATGATCGCGGATTTCGTCGCAGGCGGACACCATCCATTCGATTGCTTGGAAGGAAGAGAGGTTTTGGTAGCGCCCCCAGCGAAGCAGCCGAGGAAGCGATCTAAACGCCCGCCGGCCAAGCCCAGTTGAAATACCGGCCGTAGAGTTCTGCCAAGTCGACCTGGGCCGCATAGGAAACGATCGCACTCGAATAGCTGTAGGCCTTGATTTTTGGGGATGGCCCTAGCCCAGTTGGTTTGAATGGATCGTACACCTTAATAGGCGGAGAGATGGCTTTATAGTCGGTGCTTATCGTCTTCAGCCAACTTAGGCAGATTGTTTGCGCTCCGGTCGAGTTAATGAAGGCGCGGCCGGCCTCGAACGAATTGCCCTCGGTGCAAATGTCATCGACCAACAGAACCGTCTTGCCACTCTTCACTGGCATCGATTTGTACGTGTTGCCGGTTAGGCCGCGCAACGGAGTCGGATTGAGCATGATCGTGGTCAGCTGGTTCACAACATCTACGCTGCCGCCCGACGCGCGAGCTGTTTGCGATTTCTGGGCCTTGGTGTGGCGGACCACAAGGTCTGGAAGATAGGATTTGCGCAGGGAGCCACCCAAGATATTGAGCGCATCGGCGATCACCGTGGGCTTCGAACTCGGGGAGTGGCCAGGATAGGCGGTGATGTAATCCACCTCATCGACGAGACCGGAAAAATAGACGCGGGCAGCGATCAGTCGGCCCCAGAAAGTCGCGTCGCCGGCACCCTCCTTGGACGTCGCTTTCGCGCTTGCAGAATAGGCGTGAGCCTGAAGGTATTTTGAGGAGAGGGTCGAGAACGGCGCCATCGAGTAGACGCGCAGCGGTCCATCCTGCAGGGCCCAGAACCACGAATTGAGGCCCAGGCACAGGCAATCCACGAACCGGGCAACATCGAGCGGGGAGTCGAACTGGAAGCCATAGGGGCTGACGAGGCCGTGCCAAGTGGCATTGAGGAACATTAGCTGTCCCGTGCTCGCCGTCTTCATGTCGATGTCACTGTTGCCGACGAACACGACCTCGCGGTTGGTCCAGCCGCGATCCGACAGGATGAATGCGGTGGCCGCCGCCTTCGGCTTGTAAGGCATCCCGTCGGCGCCGCCGACATAGTAGGCGATCGGGCCGAGTTCTTCCTCGAGGATGTCCTTGAACGGCTTTGTGACGCCAGTCTCCTTGTATGTGACCGTCCAATGCTGGTTGCTCACAAATACCGGCTCGACGCCCCTTTGTTTGAGATAGCGCAGCAGGCGGAATGTTTCCGCCATCAGCTCTGCGTTCACGGAACCGGCTCTAGCCAGCACGTCGTGCAACGAGAAAATCACGCCCTTGAGCATGTCAGTCCTCGCCGAACAGCGAGAGCTGGCCCGCGACCGGCGCAACGACACTGCCGATGCTGGCCCCGATGAACGCGCTGAACGCGTCGTGCTGGCGCGGCAACGTAAAAATCTCGCCCGTCTCAGCGCCTACGCCCGGCTCCAGCACTACGCGGTCGTGAGGCCAATCAGCTAGCCGCAAGGTCGCGACAGGCCGGCCGAGTTTGCTGGCGAATCGGACGGTATGGGCGGTTCCGCTGCGCCGCGCCCACTCGACTGGAATTAGCACTCGCCCCAAGGCCGCCTGGAGCCGGTTGCGCTGAACGAAGTTGTCGGCGCTGTACGAGGCACGGGGCAGATATTCCGAGATGATCGCGCCGCCGGCGGTGAGGATCCGCTCGCGCATCAGATCGGACCCACGCGGATAATTGTCCAGAATGCCCGTGCCGAGAACGGCGACGGTGGGGACCTCGGCGCGCAGCGAGCTCTCATGGGCGAGCTGGTCAATGCCGGCCGCCAGTCCACTGACCGTGGCAGCACCCCAGTCCTGTAGGCACGCACCGACATAGCGGGCGAGGAACAACCCATCGTCTGACGGTCGCCGCGTGCCGACAATGGCGATGGCGGACCGATTGAGCGCTGCAAACGAGCCCTGAACGAACAGCCAATGTGGCGGCCGCTCGAGATCGGTCAAAGCGGCAGGAAAGCGAGGGTCGGAGCGGAAAATGAGCTTCACGCTCATGTCGCGCAGCAGGTCGGCCATCCGCTGCGCACGTTCACTCGCATCAGTTCGAAGTGCTGTCCAATCGGCCGACGGCTTACCAGCCGGAGAAAACCGGCGGGCCAGAGGCAGCTTCTCGCCCGGGCCGGTAGCAAGAATCTCGGCAAAGCTGTGCCCCTGCTCGGCTATCTCGGTGAGAGTCTTGTGGCCGACGCCGCGAATTGCAGCGAGGGTCAGGAATGCGAGCGTCTCCTCATCGCAGGGGGAACGTGACATCACGCCGGATGATACTCCTCGACCTGGGCTGGTTCGAGGTTCGGCGCCCTTTGCGTCGGTCACGACATCGCTTTGGATCGTATCGGCGTTCATAACGGCGGAAACGCGAATTCGTCGTCTGGAAAGACGCGCCGGGCAATGAAGATCCCGACCAGCGGAACGCCGGGAAAGCGCTCCGAGAGCACCGCATGCATCGCCCGGTAATGCGTGCCGGCCGTCAGAACATCATCCACAATGCCGATCTGCTGCGGCGTTGGCACGGCACTAGTCTCATCGATGGCGTAGACCTCTAGGAGCTCCTCAACCGTGACTCGGTCGCCATCGCCAACCTCATGCGACGCGTTCGTGGAGGCGGTCTGGTATACGATCGAGCGTACATCTGGCGGCGGCTGGCAAATCCCCCGGCAGACCCGTTCGAGCCGGTCATCGAAATCGGGATGGCCGTGAACCTTCGAGCCGGGGATGGGAACAAGGGTAGCATTCTGGAGCCAGGCCGGGTTGAGCGCGGCAGCTAGGTGTCGAGCACAGGTCGCAATTGCCCGACCTTTGTAGTGATACCCGGGTTGACCAGCCTGGCTCGGTTTCTTCTTAAGATTGCTTATCAGATTGTTGGTTGAGCTGAAGGCGTACCCGCGATGAGAGGTGTACTCGAAGAGATAATGGCAGACATCATCCGCCCCCAGGTGAGAGTGATCATGCCGATTGCTGTCATCGATCAGGGAGAGACGGATAGGATCAGCCAAGCGCGCTCCAAATATCATCCGGCGTTCTTACCCGCACAGCCCCCTTCTCCTCGAAACGAGCCGGCCACGTGATATCAGAGCGTTGGAAGCAAGAGTCGAGAATGAAGAGCTTTCGACCTTGATGTAGCGCAGCGCGCGCCTGGGTCAGGGTACCCGACGTGTCACCGGCTTCGACGATGATCGTTCCCTCGGTCAGGGCGCTCATCGTGGCGTTCCGCTCTGGGAAGAAAAGCCGATTATGTTGTGGCGCTTGCCGTTCATAGCGGAGCACCGGCACCTGTGAAATGACCAAATGGGATCTGGCAATCGACTCTTGGAGCTCCGCATTCTCCTTCGGGTAGCATTTGCCAAGCGGCGTGCCGACGACAGCGATGGTCCGGCCGCCACGTGCCATAGCGGCCTGGTGCGCAACCGCATCAACGCCCCGAGCGAGGCCGGAAACGACAGTAAATCCGCGATCGACCAATTCGCGTGCCAGCCGCGCCGCACGTCGGATACCGTCTTCCGATGCTTCGCGACTCCCCACAACGGCGACGCACCGCGCTTCGCTGATTTCCCACGCGCCTCGGTAATACAGCAACTCTACAGGATGGAGCGCATCGCGAAGCTTGTGTGGGTAGTCCCCGGCGCGATGAATACGAACGCCGAATTGATGGACGCCAGCCGCCTTGAGGCGCTTCATCACTTCGGCTGCACATTGATCGGCAAGCTGGGGCGCTACGAAATCAGAAGGAAGGGCTCCGGTATCGCCTTCGAAACGTGCGGCTAGCGACCGGAACGTCGCACCCTTCTCCAGCCAAAGCGCCTCGTACGCTCCTAACTCGCGGCGCGGAGAAATTGGGGACAGAGCCGGACCCGTCGCGTTCAGGGCAAGCCGCATCAGCGCAGACCTCGCACGAGTCCGCCCACATTGATCCCCATGTCGCCTCCTTCCCCCAAGGCCCGCTCATCCCCGGGTAACTAGCCCTCGCTGATACCCAGAAAACGTCCAGATTGAGCGACGGATGCCTCAGGCGCGAAATTCGCACAGCGAACGCGAGGCGTCAATCGTTCTCTTTATGTTCCAACTCCCGCTCTGACGAATGGCTCCGACCGAAATTCCCTCGATCAGATTGGTGAACGCGAGGAAAGCAGCGAAAGGGGACGGTGCTCTTGGGACCCTCGATGCGAATATGCCCGGCGGCAATCGCGACCGAGGCGGTGCTGGCTCTCCTATGGCTGCTGCAGGTCCGCGATCGTGCGGCAATCGCACGCTCGCTCGGTGTCACATTGCACGAGCTCGACAGCCTCGAAGGACCATCGCCGCCGCCGCTCGTTGCCGAAAAGGTCCTCGACGGCATCAGGCACCTGGTGCCAGCCGTGGAAGCGATATCCGCGCGATTGCGTATCACGATGGTGCACTAGGCGCCTGGCTCCAGACGCCGCAGTGCATGCTCGGGGGCCGTCCGCCGCTCGAGCTTCTCGGCAATCCGGCCGGTCCCGCTCTGATCGTTGAGCTCATCGACACCATGCCGGTGGTCCGCGACATTGAGGTGCGCGGCGGCTGACATCGGAAAACGCCGCAGCCCGACGAAAGGAGAAGTCAAAAGAACGTGAGTGGCCGTGCTTCGGCCATTCGAAAGGAAATATCAGTGACCAAGAAGGTTGTTTTGGACATCGAGACCGTTCTCGATGCGGACGCGGCGGCGCGGGCGGAGTTTGAGGAGGCCGACGGTTTCCCACCATTCCCGCTGCATGCGCTGGCCTGCGTCTCCACGCTGATCGTGGAGCGGGATGCGATGGCGCGGCCCGTCTTCTCGATTCAGTCGTTCTCGCGCGAGCAGATGTCGGAGCGGTCGATCATCGCCTCGGTCGAACGGGTTTTAACCGACAGCTTCGAGGTGATCACCTACAATGGGCGCGGCTTTGACGTTCCGGTCCTGATGACCCGGGTGGCGCTGACGGGCGAATATGCCCCGACGATCGCCCGCCTCCACAACCAGAGCCGCTACACACAAGGGGTCCACGTTGACCTGCTGGATGTGGTGACGGCCTATGGCGCCGCGCCGAAGCTCCGCCTCCATCAGCTGTGCTCGGCCTTTTCGATCCCGGCGAAGCTTGAGGCGGACGGCGGCGATGTCGCCACCTTGGTTGCTGCCGGCGACTGGTCGAAGGTGGTCAACTATTGCGAAACCGACGTCGTCGCGACCTATCTGGCGACCCAGATGTGGCAGGGCGCCGAACGCGGCACCGCCGAGGTGGCGGTGGAGAGCTGGACCCGCCTGGCCCACTGGATCCGGGCCAACCAGCCGCAGCTCACGCATCTGCTGCCTTATGCAGATACTCCTTTCCTTCCGTCGGGCGGCGGCGCCCTCGGCGATGTCGACTATCGGGAGTTGGGCTGGTGAGCGCGCCGTCGATGTTGAAGCCGTTCGTCTGCTGGCCGGTGTCGCTTCAGATCCCCGGGCGCAAGCTGATCGATCCGACCAGGACCGCTCTCACCACCGCCGGCTACATCGCCCGCACTCGCTTCGAAGGGGGCGATCCGGATGTCGTCGATTTCACAAAGCGCGGCGCGGATCTTGTGGCGGTGAAGCGGCTTCAGGGTAGATCAGCTCCGGAGTGGGTACGCACCTCCCCTTATCTGCGTTGGGTGCGGGCCGATGAGGCATCCAACCGGACAGGGAAGGCCACAGATATTCGGGCTTGGCACGTCGTTGCTGACCTCCCGCCGGCAGCGACTGAAGGCCAGTGGATGGACGGTGTCACGGAGCTCGTCTCGCTCGCACTCACACCAACTGCGGTCGCCGATATCGCAATCCACAATCCTCAGGACGGAATTCCGCATGCACATCTTTGCGTGGCGAGCCGGGTCCCTGGCGAAAATTCGTACCTTTCCGTGGACTATGACCTGAGCTCGTCGCTCAAGGTCGCCCTTCGTCTCGTTTGGGAGGAGTGGTTGCAGGATTGGGCGAACCGGGAGGCGCTTCTCCATGCCGCCTGAAGACGAACTCCTGGCGAAGCTGGAGGAATGGTTGGCCGCTCGAGAGAAGCCGCCAACTGTCTTCGATGTCATCGAAACCGGAGATGGGGAGCTTCTTGCGGCGTTCATCCTGAACGCTTTCAGGGTGGCCGCCCGCGAAGCGGTCATTGAGCGCCTAGCTGGGGCGACGGTGGCGTTTCCCGGTGAGGTCAGCGAGGCCCGGAACGCCGTGATGCGCGTCTACGATGGTCTGGCCCGCGCGTGGTCGCTGGACGACGGCGAGAAGGTCGCACTTCTCGGTCTCACCGACCGCGCGGAGCTGGAGCAGTTGCGAACCGTTCCGCAAGATGAAGTTCCGACGGTAATTGTCGAGCGCCTCGCCATCCTTCTGGGCATCTTCAAGGCCATCAACGTCCTCCTGCCAGTGCCGGAACGCGCTGATGCCTGGCTCCGAGCGCCGAACGGGGCGCCAATGTTCGGTGGGCAATCGGCGCTTGAGGTTATGATTGATCGAGGGCTGGGAGGACTGGGGCAGGTCCGCAGCTATCTGGATGCCCAGCTTGGTGGCACCTGACCTAGCTGCAATGTGGCCCTATATTGAGATCAGTGCCTGCCCTTGTATGGTGTCACTATGGGGGAGGCCAAGAGCAACTTTTCTTTCCTGAGAGGGGAGCAGGAGCGGCTGGGGCGTCTTGGCGCTCTAGCCGAGCGCTATTTCGCCGACGATCCACCCTCTGCCCTTATCAAGCTTCGACAGCTCGGCGAATTCATGGTGAAGGACGTCGCTGCCAGTCACGGGCTTCTTCCGTCCAGCACCGCAAGCTTCGACGATGTGCTACGGGCGCTGAAGGCCCGGACAATTTTGCCGCCTCAGATCCTGGACATGCTCTATCACCTCAAGCAGGTCGGCAACGCGGCCGCCCACGAGGACAGGGGTACAGCCAGCGAAGCGTTGGCCGGCTTGAAAATTGCACGTTCGGCAGCTGTCTGGTTCCATCAGACCTATGGGGGGTCACCTACCTTCAGGGCGGGGCCCTTCGTTCCGCCCGTTGCTCCCTCCGATGTCTCGGCGGCGCTTCGAGAGGAAATCGCGTCTTTGAAGGCGGCCGTCGCCGCCAGCAGCGATGCCGAGGCAAAGGCGCGGATGCGTGCGCAGGAGGCTGAGGCGGAACGTGCTCGCTATTCGGCTCTTGCCGACGAGCAAGAGCGCGACCGCTCATTCTGGGAGCAATATGCTACCGAGACTGAGGCGGCACTTAAGAGCGCTGAGCAGGCGTTGGCGGCGACACAAGCAACCGCTTCTGCGATGCCACCACAACAGCTGGATTTGCTGGCTGACCTGGGTGCCCGCAACGCACAGGAGATCGAGCTCGACGAGGCGACGACCCGCGTCCTAATCGACGATCAGCTCCGGGCTGCGGGGTGGGAAGCGGACACCGTGCTGATGCGCCATTCCGCCGGCGTGCGCCCACAATATGGGAAGTCCATGGCGATCGCCGAATGGCCGACGAAGAGCGGTCCGGTCGATTATGCGCTGTTCGTGGACGGGCGGTGCGTTGGCGTCATCGAAGCCAAGAGGAAGGTGAGCGACGTGCCCGGCCGTGTCGGCCAGGCGAAGCGCTATGCCCGCGACATCGCGCTCACTCCGGACGAACTGCCGAGCGGGGGTCCGTGGACCGACGGGGACGACCGCTTCCGCGTGCCTTTCCTGTTTGCGACCAACGGCCGCCCCTATGTGAAGCAGCTCGCGACCAAGTCCGGCATCTGGTTCTGGGACGCGCGGATGAAGGCGCCGCCGCGCGCGCTCGCGGAATGGTTCTCGCCCCGCGACCTCGTCGAGCGGTTGGAGCAGGAGCCGGCCGATGATTGGGAGAAATTGGCGGAGCGCGAGATCGGCGTGACCGGCCTGCGTCCGTACCAACAGGATGCGATCACGGCCGTCGGCAAAGCCGTGGCCGACGGACAGCAGAACATCCTGCTGGCGATGGCGACCGGAACAGGCAAGACGCGGCTGGCGATCGCCCTCATGTACGACATGCTGCGCGCCAAACGCTTCCGCCGCATCCTGTTCCTGGTCGATCGCAATGCGCTCGGGCGCCAGACGCTTGATGCGATGAGCAACACCGACACCAGCGGCTTCCTGAAGTTTGACCAGGTGTTCTCGGTCGCCGACCTTGCCAAGACATTCCCCGAAGCGACCGATCGAGTTCAGGTCGCCACTGTGCAGGCAATGATCCGTCGCGTGTTCGATGATCCAGAGGCGGGGCGGCCGACCCCGGGTACCTACGACCTCATCATCGTCGACGAGGCGCATCGCGGCTACACGTTAGATGCTGAGCTTCGCGAAGACGATCTCGGCTTTCGCAATCTCGAGGACTATCTCTCCGCCTATCGCCGCGTGCTCGACTATTTCGACGCCACCAAGGTCGCACTCACCGCCACGCCGGCACTGCACACCCGGGAGATATTCGGCGCGCCGGTGTTCCACTACGGCTACCGGCAGGCAGTCATCGACGGATGGCTGATTGACCACCGCCCACCGCGACGGATCACAACCGCGCTCAGTCAGACGGGGATCAGCTTCGACAAGGGCGAGGAGGTCAATATCCTCGATCCCCGCACCGGCCAAACCGACCTGTTCAACCTCGACGACGAGGTCGATTTCGAAGTCTCCGAATTCAACAAGAAGGTCTACACCGAGAATTTCAACCGGGCGGTGGCCCAGGCGGTTGCCCAGGAATGCCCGCCGGACCAGCCGGGCAAGACCCTGCTGTTTGCCGCCCGCGACGACCATGCTGACATCTTGGTGAAGGCGCTCGTCGAGGCGCTGACCGACGAATACGGGCCGCAGCCGCACGACATTGTCGAGAAGATCACCGGCAAGGTCGACAAGCCGCTCGATCGGATCAAGGCATTCAAGAACGACCCCCGGCCCAAATATGTCGTGACGGTCGACCTGCTCACCACCGGCATCGACGTCCCCTCGATCGTCAACCTGGTCTTCGTCCGGCGGGTCAACAGCCGCATCCTTTACGACCAGATGATCGGCCGGGCGACGCGCCGCTGCGACGAGATCGGCAAGGAATATTTCCGGATCTTCGACGCGGTCGACATCTACGCGAACCTCCAAGAGGTGAGCGACATGCGCCCCGTCGTGGTTGATCCGGCGCTGTCTTTCGCGACGCTGGCTGGGGATCTGGAGCGGGCGGCAACGGATGAGGACCGCGCCTTCGTCCGCGACCAGATCGTCGTGAAGTTGCGCCAGCGGATCAAATATATCGACGACGAGCGCCGCGAGGCGCTGGAGGTGGTGCTCGGTCCGCTCAAGGCGCTTGCCGACAGACTCAAGTCCGCGCCGCCGGCCGAGACGGTCGCGCTGTTCCACCAGCATCCATCGCTGGCCGCCGCGCTCGATGCCGCCAATCCGGCGAAGAAGGGCGACGGCATGTTCATCTCAGAGCATGAGGACGAGCTCGTAGATGTCGCCGACCAGTTCGGCGACAGGGCCAGCCCCGCCGACTATATCGAGAGCTTCGAGGCGTTCATCCGCGCTAACATGAATGCGGTGCCGGCCATGATCGCCGCGACGCAGCGTCCGCGCGAGCTCACCCGCAAGGAACTGAAGGAGTTGGCCCTACTGCTCGACGGTAAGGGCTTCTCCGAGGCGAGCCTGCGCCGCGCCTACGGCAGCGCCCGCAACGCCGACATCGCCGCGCACATCATCGGCTTCGTCCGTCAGGCGGCGCTCGGCGATCCGCTCGTCCCCTACGAGACTCGGGTCGAGAATGGCGTGCAGAAGATCCTCGCCGGCCGCGACTGGACGCCCAAGCAGCGGCAATGGCTGGTCCGTATTGGACGCGTCCTAAAGGCGCAGCCGGTCGGGGATCCCGAAATCCTGTCGGATCCGCTCTTCGCGCAGGCCGGTGGTTATGAAGTGGTCGACCGGGAATTCGATTCCGGGCTAGGCGACCTGCTCAAGGATCTGAATGCCGCGATCTGGGGCGGCGGCAAGGCCGCGTGACGAAAGAAGAAAATATGAATCCTTCTGCCGATCTGGTGAACAAGCTGTGGCGCCTCTGCGCGCTGCTCCGCAAGGACGGGGTGACCTACCAGCAATATGTCACCGAGCTCACCTACCTTCTCTTCCTCAAAATGGCGTCCGAGCAGAAGGATGAGAGCCGCATCCCGGAGGAATATCGCTGGGGTGCCCTGAAAGCGGCGCCCGAGACGGAGGTCCTGACCCGTTACCGCCAGGCGCTGATCGACCTCGGCGACGGCACCAAGATCGTCGACCGGTCGATCGTCGCCATCTTCCAGAACGCCGCCACCATCGTCCGCGAGCCCGCCAACCTCCGGAAGCTGATTGATGCCATCGACGGCCTTCACTGGTTCAGCGAGGAGCGCGACGCCTTCGGCGACGCCTATGAAGGCCTGCTCCAGAAGATGGCCGAGGAGACGAAGCGCGGCGCCGGGCAATATTTCACGCCGCGCGCGCTCATCAGGGTCATGGTCGAGCTGATGCAGCCGCAGCCCGGCGAGGTCATCCAGGATCCGGCGGCCGGGACCGGCGGATTCCTGATCGCGGCCAACAGCTTCATGAAGGCCAAGAGCGACGACTATTTCGAGCTGTCGCCCAAGCAGCAGGCGTTCCAGCTCCAGCAGGCACTTCGCGGCATCGAGAATGTCCCTGACACCTTCCGCCTGCTGCTGATGAACCTGCACCTGCACGCGATCGACCCGGACAATCTCGATCTTGCCGATACGCTTAGCCCCGCCGGCGCTCGCCCGCAGTACAAGAATGCCGACCTCATCCTCACCAATCCGCCATTCGGCCCGGCCGGGGGCCCGCCAACCCGCGACGACCTGACGATTACGGACCGCGTCTCCTCCTATCAGCTTCCATTTGTCGAGCATTGCATCCGCGCCCTCCGCCTCGGCGGCCGGTCGGCGGTGGTGGTGCCCGACAATGTGCTGTTCGACGACGGCAAGGGCCGGGAGCTGCGCCGGCGCCTGATGAGCTGGTGCGACCTCCACACAATCCTGCGCCTGCCCGTCGGCATCTTCTACGCGCAGGGCGTAAAGACCAACGTCCTCTTCTTCACCCGCGCCGACGAAGAAGCTCCAGCCGAGGACGCAACCAAGGAGGTATGGATCTATGACGCCCGTTCCGGCGCGCCGTCATATGGCAAGACCAACCCGTTCAAGGCTGGCGACCTCGCCGATTTCGTGAAGGCCTTCGGCGGCGACCCGCTCGGGGGTGCTTCGCGCACCGATCAAGGTGAGCAGGGCCGCTTCCGTCGCTTTACCCGCGCCGAGATCGCCGCGCGAGGCGACAATCTCGACATTGCCTGGCTGAAGGACACCAGCGCCGAGGCGGAGGACGGACTTGACACCCCTGAGGACATCGCGGCCGCGATCGAGGGGCACCTGACGCTGGCGCTGGAGGAAGTACGGGCGCTCGTTGAGGAGCTGGGCGAGAGCGAGACCGAGTCTGAGGTCGAAGCAGAAGTCGCGGAGGCGGCCGAGTGACGTTGCCTCAGGGTTGGACCGAAGCCACGCTAGCGGAAATCGCCTCTTTCAATCCCAAGCATCCGGCGGACACAAATCGCGATCAGCTGGTGTCATTCGTTCCGATGCCAGCGGTCGATGAAGAGATCGGCGCGATAATCGGAGCGACCGACCGCATGCTCAGTGATATCTGGACCGGTTTCACGCATTTTGCTGAGGGCGATTGATCTTCGCTAAGATCACGCCCTGTATGGAGAACGGCAAAGTGGCAGTGGCCACTGGCCTGACGAACGACAAAGCTTGCGGATCGACCGAGTTCTATGTGCTTCGACCCGAGGGGGCCGAGGCAGGGTTGCTCTGGCGCTTTCTGCGTCAGCAATCGTTCCGAGCCGAAGCCGAGCGCCACATGAGCGGCGCCGTTGGTCAGCGTCGTGTGCCCCGACAGTTCCTCGAAAACTATCTGTTTCCGCTGCCCCCTCTGGCGGAACAGCGCCGCATCGTCGCGAAGCTGGACGCGCTGACCGCCCGCATTGCCCGCGCGCGGGCGGAGCTGGATCGGGTGGATGCGTTAGTGCGTAGGCAACGCGATTCTGTCATCGCCTTTCAGCTCGATCGATGGGTCGAGACGGCGCCGCGCATCCGCTTCGACCAGCAAATCGCCGTTCTGACGAGCGGCTCCCGCGACTGGGCCAAATACTATGACAAGGGTTCCAGCGTGTTCGTTCTCGCGGGGAACGTAAGAAGGTTGCGTTTCGACCCTGCCCCAAAGCGGTTTGTGGATCCTCCGCTCAACTCCGCAGATGCCCGACGGTCGAAGATTACGGCCAACGACCTGCTGGTTACGATCGTTGGCGCCGGGACAGGTGACATCTGTCACGTAAAGGACGAACTCGACGGATACTTTGTGTGTCAAAGTGTGGCGCGCATCGCGCTCCACGATCCACGGCTGGCATCCTTTTATGCCTATTGGTTTGCGTCCCCGATGCACGGGGGTAGTGACTTCCGAGAGGCGATGTACGGTGCTGCTCGTCCGCACCTAAGTTTCGATCAGCTCAAGGGTTTCATGGTGCCGGACATCAGCGCTGACACCGGCGCGACAGCTGTTCACGCAATCGAATCGGCGCTCGCCCGCGCCGACCGACTTGAGGCCGAGGCCGCACGCGCCCGAGCGCTGCTCGACCGGCTCGAAGCCGCTATCCTCACCAAGGCATTCCGGGGTGAGCTGGTGCCGCAGGATCCGAACGACGAGCCCGCCAGCGTCCTCCTCGACCGTATCCGATCGCAGCGCGCCGCCACTCCGACATCGAGGCGCGGGCGCAGGAGGAAACAGGCGGCCGGCGCATGAAGCCGCCCCGAACCGTTGCTGCCCTCAACGATTTTGGTCGGGTCAGGCTGTCGGAGCATTTCTACATGCGCGACTTCTTGTTCTCCGACATCGCGGCGGTCCACGGACTCCTGAACGCTCCCGACGATCCCGACCTCGCCATCGCCGCCGGCACCCAGCTGTGCGAGCAGCTTCTCGAGCCGCTCCAGCGCGTCTTCGGCCGCGTTGCCGTACGTTCCGCCTACCGATCCTGTGAAGTGAACGGCCTAGGCAACGAGCTGCAGAATGCGGGCAAGTCCGGCTACAACTGCGCCGCCAACGAGAAGAACTATGCCGCCCACATCTGGGACCGCCGCGATGCGAACGGACATATGGGCGCCGTGGCGTGCATCGTCCTCCCCGAGCTCGTCGATGCCTTCCCGAAGGACGGCGACTGGACCCGCCTCGCATGGTGGATCCATGACCATCTGCCCTACGGCACGCTGAGCTTCTTCCCGACGAATTGGGCCTTCAACATCGGCTGGCACGAGAAGCCTGAACGCTCGATCTTTAGCTATGCGAAGTGGGCGACCGCCGACGGCTGGAAGCGGAACGGCTACCTCACACGGCCGGGCATGGAAAACCATGACGGCGACCATCGGACGGAATGGGAGCCGCTGGCCGCCCGCTTCGATCTGACGAGAAGCGGGACCGCGAGACAAGCAGCATGACGACCTGGTTCATCGCCGACACCCATTTCGGCAAGCAGCCGCCTGGCCGCGTGAAGTGGTCGGGATTGTCCGCTGGGGAACTCGACGCGCTGATTGAAGCGAACTGGCGTGAGCGCGTGGCCCCAGAGGATGTGGTCTGGCACCTCGGCGATATCGGGCCGGACTGGCGGCGGCTGGAAGCGCTACCCGGCGTGAAGCACCTCATCCTCGGCAATGACGACAAGAAGGACCGGCAGGTAAGGACAGAGATTGAGCAGAGTCCGATCTTCGAAACGGTCCGCAACCGCCACCGGCTTCCGGTCAACGGCGGCTCGCTCTTCCTGATCCACGTTCCGCGCGAGGCTAGGATGGAGCCTGCTCACGAGGTGGTCCACGGCCACCTCCATCACCTTCCTTCCGACCCGGGACATCGCTCCGTATCGGTCGATCAGACCGGTTGGGCGCCGCAAAGCCTCGAAGAACTGCTGGGTAGGAGAATGCGAGATGCGTGAGGCAGAGTTCCGCAATTGGCTGAACCGGCGACGCTATCAGGGCAAGGCTCTCACTACGGTCAACCAGCGGGTCAATTGGTGTCGCGCCGTGGAACGGGCTCTTCCGGAGCTGGGCTTCGTGAACCAGGATCTCGACGTCATCCACGCTAAGGGCGAGTGGGACGCCCTGCTTGGGGCTGTCGCCAAGCTGCGATCCAATTGGCGCAACAATGAAGCCGCCGCGCGCGTCATCGCGCCGCAATCCGACAATCCGAGTGGCCAGATGGCCAATGCCCGCTCCTCGATCGGGCTATACGGCCGGTTCGCGAACGGTGACGATCCCAACTATGATGAGGCGCCGGAGGGGACGGGTGCCACCCTGATGGACGCCGAGATTGTAGCCCGGTTCACGCGCAAACCGAGCTTTGCCACTTGGCATTCCGGATGGTCCCAAGCCGAGCGGGATGCCTTCGTGCGCCTCGCGCGCCTCCTTCATGAAGCTGGTCTGGACTGGTATCACGTCAACATAGATCGGCAGGTTCGTTGCGGCCGCAAGAAAATAGGTGCGATCGACGCGACGGAAGTGTTCGCTACCATATCTAACCTTGAGCCGCGCTGCTGGGTCCGGAAGCCGGCGGACCGCGCGAGCTTGGGACTGCCCGAAGAAGCGGTGTCGATGGCCGAACTGACCGACGCGATTGAGGCAGCACCTGAAGCGCTTTCAAGATTTGCAGGCGGCACCGCGTTCTGGCCGGATCAGGTCGCACCTGATCGGGCCCAGCCGGAGGCGGATAGCAGCGGCGATGTAACCGACGGCGGGTCGAAGCCCACCAACCTGATCCTCTATGGCCCGCCCGGCACGGGCAAGACCTATGCGACGGCGGCAGAGGCGGTGCGCCTCTGTGATGGGATTGCCAGCCATGATGCGCTCCTCCGCGATCCGGACCGGCGCGGCGAGCTGCGAAACCGTTACGACCAGCTCGTCGAATCAGGCCAGGTTCGCATGGTCACTTTCCACCAGAACTATTCCTATGAGGAGTTCGTCGAGGGACTGCGCCCTGTCACCGACTCCGGGTTGGACAGCGAGGACGGTGTTCAGGGTGCGGGTTTCCGGCTCGAGCCGAAGCGCGGCATCTTCCGCGAAATCTGCGCCGTCGCTGAAAACGCTCGAAAGAATCCCGGCCGCCCCGGTGGTTTCGACCTCGCCGGCCGAAAGCTGTTCAAGATGTCGCTGGGCCGGGCTGGCGTTGACGAGCACATCTTCGATGCGGCCATCGAGGGCGGCTATGCCGTCCTCGGTTGGGGCGGCGACGTTGACTGGTCGGACTCGCGCTACGAGCAATGGCCGGCGGTCCTCGAGCGCTGGAAACGGGAAAAGGCCGACGCGACCGGGAACGATCCCAATGTCGTCCAACTGTGGTCGTTCCGCAGTGCGATGAGGTTGGGAGACCTGGTCATCGTCTCCGCCGGTAATTCGCACTTCAGGGCGATCGGCGAGGTGACCGGCCCCTATCGTTTCGATCCTACCGATACACGTGACTACAATCACCGTCGCCCGGTGCGCTGGCTGCTGGTGCCGGACGAGCCGCTCCCGACCGAGATGATCTACGGCAAGCGCTTCATGATGCAGTCCTGCTATCAGCTCAAGGACGCGCTCGTGAACAAGGATGCACTTGGCCGGCTCGTGTCCGGCGGCGACTCCGCGAGCGGCGGAAGCCCGGACCAGTTCGTCCTGATCATCGACGAGATCAACCGCGCCAACATCTCCAAGGTGTTCGGCGAATTGATCACGCTCATCGAGCCCGACAAGCGCCTGGGCAGTGGCCGGGAAGCGCTTGCGGTCAAGCTTCCCTATTCGGCCGAGACGTTCGGCGTCCCCGCCAACCTCCACATCGTCGGCACTATGAACACCGCCGACCGCTCGATCGCTCTGCTCGACACGGCGCTTCGCCGCCGCTTCGTGTTCCGCGAGATCGCGCCCGATCCCTCAGTATTGCCCGAGGAAGTCGACGGTGTGCCGCTCCGCCGCGTACTTCGGACGATCAACGACCGCATCGAATACTTGGTCGACCGCGAGCACCGCATCGGCCACGCTTTCTTCATCGGCGAAGGCGGCTCGGACCGCGCCGCGATTGATGCCACCATGCGTGACAAGGTCATCCCCCTGCTTCAGGAATATTTCTTCGAGGATTGGGGCCGAGTGGCGGCGGTTCTCGGGGAGCCGCCGGGCAAGGGCGGCAGCTTCCTCGATTGCCGCAAGCTGCGAGATCCAACCGGCCAGGACGGCGAGGAGCGCGAGAGCTGGAGCGTGCGGAGCGAGTTTGCGCCCGACGCCTATGATCGACTGGTGGGTAAGCCCGTCCCCGCCGCAGCCGCCCTACCGGCCGAGGCCCTCGTGGACGTGGCTGCGGAGTGACCCACCTTCCGGTCCATGAATGGGGCCGTGTCGAGGTTGGAGATGGTGGCTTTACCCGGCATCAAGCCGATGCCTTGCTCGCGGCCGCGCGCCGGCACGAGCTCGGCGGGACTGACGGCACCGACATCCTTTGCGATCATCACCGCTTCCTCCGGGCCCGGCAGATGGTGGGGGTTATTGCAGGGCCCGGCTGCAGCCTTGAAATACTGCCTAAGGTAGATCCGGCGGGCACGGCCGAGGAGGCCGGGACCGTTCGGGCGCGGCTGGTCCACATGCTCGACGTGGCGCTCGGCCTCAATCTATCCGCCGGGGACGCCACGGCGATGTCGCATCAGGCCGACTCCCTTCTCGAGTTCTTCATTGCGCTGTTCGCAGAACGCCTGCTCGCGGAAGTGAGGCGGGGTCTTCCACGCCGCTACCGGACCCACGAGGACGACCTGCGCGCACTGCGCGGGCGCCTGAACATCGTGCGCCAGTTCACTGCTCATGCTGTTCGACCAGATAGGCTCGCCTGTCGTTTCGACGCATTGGATCCGGACGTGCCGTTGATGCAGGTGATGAAGGCCTGCGTCATCATGCTCGCTCGGTATGCGCGGTCGGCGGATAGCCAGCGGAAGCTGGCCGAACTGCGGTTCCTGCTTGCTGACGTAAGCGACGTTCCATTGGGAGTGCTGCCGTGGCGGCGGATCCAGATCGACCGGTCCAGCCGCCGCTGGCGCTCGCTGGTCGATCTGGCGCGGCTGCTGCTCGGGGGGGAATGGCAGCAGACCCATGCCCAGGCGCGCGCGCCGGAGGGCCTCACTCTGCTCTTCCCGATGAATGATCTCTTCGAGCGCTATGTCGCTGTTCAGCTCCGCCGAGCGCTCGCCGACTCCGGGCTCGACGTCGTCGCGCAGGGCGGTGGCAAATATTGTCTCGGCCCGTGGCAGGGCGAAGGCGGCTACAGTCACGCGACGCGACCTGACATCCTCATCAAGCACGGAGACCGCGTAGTCGCGGTGCTCGACACCAAGTGGAAGAATCTGATTAAGGGTGTTTCCCACGCCGACCTTTACCAGGTGATGGCCTACGCCCGCCTCTACGGATGCCCGCGCCTTATTCTCCTCTACCCGGGCACCCCCGGCGAAGTTGCCCCCGATGTTGACACCCGGGGCATCGCGCCTGGCCCTGATCGGCTAGACGTCGCGACGGTTCCGCTCGATCGGCGAACTGAAGATATTCAAGACAGCCTTCGTCGGTTGGTGTTTGACGTAGAACACCACGCTAGGACCGCTGTTACACCTGCGGCCAGCCAAAATTGAAGCGGCCGACGTAAAACCTCTCCCGAAGGTAAGAGAGATCGTGCTCCCAGTGCTGGACGGCGACCGCAAGGCGATCGTGGCGGCGGCGCTTCCCATTTCGAGCAAAGGAGGCGATCGTCTCAGCCATCTTCTTCAACCGGCCGCTGCTCTTAGGAAGGCCCCACGGCTTCATGTATTCGACGCTGTTGAGGGGCGGCAGTCGCATACTGAAGGCGCGGCTGAGGATCGCGGTCCGTTGCTGCGCCGTTAGCTCGCTTGTGCGACCGACATGATAGCCGAGGTAGCTCAGCATACCGACCTCCTCCCAATCCGCTATGCCTATTTCGCCTGGGCCCTTGGGTGCCTCCGTCGAAGGCCAGGGAAAGTAATCGGGGTCATCCGGCTCGAGGTGCGATCGTCGCTCCCACTCAAGCTCGATCTCCTCCAATCTTTGGCGCGCGGCGAGAACATCCGGCGCCGAGAGATTGGCCGCCTCAAACCTGGATAAATATACGAGAGCGGAGAACCAGCCGCGCCTCAAGTCCTCAAATGACCGTTGACCAACCGAGGCCGGAGCGGGCTTCGCGTCCTCCGCGCGCACTCGTTGGGCTGCGTTGAATGCTAGGCGCGCGGCAGCATTTTTCGCGGCTCCTTTACGGGCCGGACGAACCTTGCTGGCGCGGGCCTGTGCAGCGGCAGCAGCTTTGCGCTGGCTCACTTTCGCTCGATCGGTAGTGACGGCCTTTGCTGGCTTGCTTCGTTTAGCGGGCCGAGCCTTCGGAACACCCTTGGGCTTCAGAACCTTGCGGGCCGGCGGCGTCGCTCCGCTGCCATCGCCCTTGATTGTTCCGCCTGTTGAAGTCGGAGCGGATTTCGCGGCCGTCGACGCTGGTGCGCGTGAAGGCGAAGCCTTCGGCTGCTTCGGCGCGGCGCGCGTTATCGGCTTTTCAGGCAGCCCCAGCGCACCTCGGAGGGCAAGCTCCATTGCGCGGTTTGTCGGAGGTGCCGCACTCGCATGCGTCGGCCTTCGCTCCAATTCGGGCAAACCCGGCGAGGCCTTTGACTGACGCGATGGTCGAAATAGCACCGGGCCGGAGGCACCCGCTGTGCGGGCGACTTTCTCAGCGAACCTTACCGCAGCATCCGCCTTTCGACGCTTATCCGCGTCGTTCCCGTGACGCTTGTTCTTCAGACGATTGCCCCGCGTTCCCCAGCCTTGCTCGTCTCATAAAGGAAGCGGCTCGGCGATCAACATCAGCACCGGGGCGACTGCCCGCAGGGCGAGACTACAGGTTGAAGTAGGGTGAGGCGCAATATCCCTAAACTGAACATTCAGTTTAGTTGCGATGCCTACCTGATCGGGCGGCATGAAAATGCGGCGAGGGTCCGCTCGCATCTGTTCTTTGCATGCCTACGGCGTCGGCCCACTCGCTGTCGAGTCAGCTCGGGGAAGTCCCAAGAAAAATTTGCAGAGGGTGCCTTGCGGCATCTAGAACATATCCGGCACACTATTGGACATAAAGTGAACGAGGTGTCCAATGCAGCTGCGTGTTCTGGGTCCGATCGGCCATTGCTCCGCCCGCCTTCGCCGAGCCCTCGAGATCGAGGAGGAGCAAGCCCTGCAATGGAAGGTCCGGGTCCGGCGAATTCCGGAAGACGAAAAGACAGGGCCGCGTGGGCGCAGGTTCACCATCGCGCCGCGCTTCGCGGTCCCCGGCCCGTTCGGCTCGCGTCCCGAGTCACCTCTCGGCCACGTGTCTTTCCATTTCTCGGAAGACGCGGTCAACAAGGAGCCCGGTGGGAAGACCGTCGTGACGTCGTCCTCGGGCCGGCGGCAGCTATCGTCGACCTCGATTGCCGACCACGACGGCTACGTCTCGCGACCGGACGCCGTCATGACGATCTCGGCGGCCGAGTTCGGAAGCTATGCCGAGCGCGGGTCAGCGGTCGAGATCAGCGACAGCGATAGGCCTGCCATCTTCTCCAACATCAGCGATGACTCCGACGTCCGCAATAGCTTCTGGCTCGCCGTTCACGAGCACGAGCGCGAAGCCAAGCCGGACCGGCTCGTCTTCAATCGCGCCAATCTTTCGGCGGCGGGCTGGAAGGCCCTTTCGGAGCTGGAGACGCTGCCGGATGCGGTCAGGGAGATCGCCGCGCGCATGGCGGCTATGCCGCCGAAGAGTGCCAGGAAGAAGGGCGACGCGATCCTTGAGCTTCCTCTCGGCGAAGCTTATGCCGTTCGGCGCGCCGTCCAGGGAGCGCTCGGCGAATGGAACTGGAAGAAGCAGCCCGTCCGCGTCGCCAAGGGTCGCAACGGCCGGACCCAGTACCGTTTGACGGCCGAGTTTCCGCAGGGCCTCGACCCGGCGGCGAGGGTCCGGATCACCCAGCAGTTTTGCGACGAGTTCGCGGAGCTCGGCGCGATGTTCACCGCCGCCATTCATGCCCCCGACGCGCACAATGACGAGCGCAACCACCACCTGCACTTCGTCTATTATGACCGTCCTTGCGCAATCGTCCCGGGGACCGGCCTGTGGGACTTCCAGATCCGCGAGAAGGTGCCCGGACAGTACAATCGATATCGTTTCCCCCACCGTCAGCCGAAGATAGCCGAGCTGACGCGCGATCCCAATGGCGGGAACTATAAGGCATATCGCGCCTCGGTGATCTTTCGCTGGCGGGAACGCTTCGCCCAACTGTGCAACGAAGAGTTGCTTAAGGTCGGCATCAACCGCCTATTCGACGCCCGGAAATATTCCGAAATGGGCATCGACCAGGAGCCCACGAAGCCGCTCGGCCCGAGGGCTGCCCCATTGGAGGCGGCGGGCGTGCCGACGCCCACGGGCATTGCTAATGCCGAAATCCTATGGACCGCTGCGCTCGAGGCCGCCCGCCGCGAGTGCGAGAAAAGGCGCTCGTCACGGCAGCGCCTCCGAACCCGTCTCGCCGAGGCGGCGGCCCGCCTCGAACTGGGACGAAGCGGCGGCGGCGCGGACCTACGGGCCAAGGGAGACGAGATCGCGCGCCTCTGTGAAATCATCGACCCCCACGAGCTCGAGATCGAGGAGTTCCGGGTGACGCTGGAGATGGCCTATTCCCGGCCGCACAAGGCCGTCGACACCTGCTCGAGAATTCTGGACGCGGTCGAAGCCGGCAGGGGCAAGCGGTCCGACATCGCCGACAGGGAACTGATCCTGGCCCGGAGGGCTGCCGCCGACGCGTTCCTTGCGGACATCGACACTATTCGGGATCAGAGTTTTGGCATCATCGAGCCGATCCTCGAACGAGTCGAAGAAGCTAGAACGAGGCTCAGCGCGCTCCGCGCCGAGGTCCAGCCGATCATCAAGTCTGTCCTGGATCCCGCGACCCCGGTTGATCAACCGCACGAAGTGGAGACCTGCATCGAGCCCACCGCGTCGGTCGAGAAGGACCGACACGCATCGCGGCCCAACCCGGCTCGTGACGCCATCGACGGCCTCCTGAACCGGATCCAGACCGAGGACATTCCTATCCTTGCGCCGGACTCCGCTAGCCCGCTGTTTCGCGTTCCGGGTATCACTCGCGAGGAGTATCGTCTGCTTTCGTCGGAACGTCATGCGGAGTGGGTGCAGGCTCGTCTGCAGGGCATCGCCCACACGCAGCAGCTTCGAATGTCGGCAGCCGCTCGCATGCTGCGGAAGCATGGCAACGCCGGACTGGAGCGAATAGCCGTCGAGGATGCTGATGCTCGCCGGGCGTTGAGATGGATTGAGGCCTATCGCCATCATCCCGCACTGGGGGGACTGCTGGACGTGCCCGTCACCGTGCAAGTGGATCATGGGCCCGCCCCCTCGGCGAAGGTGATGACTTCTGATCCAATTGTTGAGACGGAGTTGCGACCAGTTCCGCCCGAACGGGCGCCTGCCGTCTGCACCGCTTCCTCCGAAGCCACTTCGCCGCATGCGACGCAAATCACAGGGTCGGATGCTGTCGCGGATGAGGCTCGGTCCCAGGCAATATCTTCCTACGCGGAGGCCATCCGATCTGATGCCAAGGTGGTCATCGTCGACGTTGACGGGGAACAGCGCGTCGATCCAGCGAGCGTGCCCGATTGGATCCTCAGTGCGGAGGTGTTCGCTGATGAGGGACTCGTTAAGGAAGCCATCGTCGATCGTCTGACGGCCGATCTCGATGAGGCGAGGGCACCGGACCGACGCAAGATCATCGAGGAGCTCCAGTCGTGCATATTCAGGCCGCTGGAGCGCATCGGCGATCGCTGGTTTGTGACCGGTGTCAGCGCCCCCCTCGTTGCGGCCGCTCACGAATGGCAGGACCATCCGCAACTGGCGGAGGCCTATGAGGTGCTGGATCGGTTCTGGTTGGCGCGGGAGATAATCGCGGCGGACGAGGCAATGGAGGAGGCGAAACGGGCTGAGGCTGCAGCGGCATCAGCGACGTCTCGTTCTCGCCAGGCAGAACATGCGCCAGATACCCCTGGGGAACTGGCCGGGTTCTCAGTCCAGCAACAGGCGGCCTTCGTTGCCGCCAGTCAGTGCCGGGAGCCCTAGTATCAGCTGCTCACACAATCGCGAACAAATCATGACCCTGGGCCGCCTGGAGCCTTTCGTGACCGGCGTTCCGCTGCCATAGTCCGGGCATGCGATTTCGGAATCTCGAAAGGTATCGCAGGGGCGGCACGCCCAACAGGATGGAGCTTGGGATTCCTCCCCCTCGAACGCCTGACGGACGCGTATACCGCTTCTCGCCAAACGAAAACGCCCACCCCCGTCACTTCGTCTTGGGCGACGCCACGCGTCCCGAAAGCGTCAGCGACGAGATGCGCTCCCGGATGAAACTGGATCCTGGCTCTTCCCAGACAGTCTGCCCTTACAGCGGCATCATTGCCGACGACCATGAATTCACCCATCCCGATGACCGTCAGGCCGCCATTGATGTCGTCAAACACGCTGCCCTCACCGACATGGAGGACGAGATCGCGCGCATGTTCGACGGCTTCAACCGGCGACAGTCGCGCAACAGCATGATCCGTCTCGAGGCGAAGGTGACGAAGCGCTTCCGTCCCCGACCACGCTTCTATCGAGGTGACCTGCTGCGGGAGCTGGAGTGCGATCATTGCGGTCGCGACTATGGCGTCTACGCCATCGGCCTATTCTGCCCGGACTGCGGCGCGCCGAACGTCCAACTTCATTTCGCGCGCGAGGTCGAGTTGGTCGACGCTCAGGTCACGCTCGCCGACAGCCTCGAGCCCGAAAAGGAGGAGCTCGCCTATCGGCTTCTCGGGAACGCGCACGAGGACGTGCTGACCGCCTTCGAAGCGACGCTGAAGACGGTCTTCTTCTTCGGGTGGGCGTCGGCGCACAATAACCAGCCACCACCGAAGATCGGCAACGATTTCCAGAACGTCGAGCGTGGCCAGCGCCGGTTCGCTCAGCTCGGCCTGGATCCATATTCGGTGCTGGCCCCGGAAGAGCTCGCAAAGCTGAAACTGAATATCCAGAAGCGCCACGTCATCGGGCACAACCTGGGCGTGGTCGACGCGAAGTTCGCCGAGGAATCGGGCGAGGCTTCGCTCGGTGAGACCGTCCATCTCGTGGCCGAGGATATCCGCGCATTCGCACACGTCGCCCAAAAAGTCGTGAACGCCCTCGATGCGTGGATTGGAGGGGTTCCGATCCCCGCGCGGACACCGGAAGTATCCGAAGCCGGCCCCGATGCCACGGAGGACGAACTGAGTAACCCAGGTGCCGAACTCGGCTTATCGCCACTCGCCTTCCAGGTGGCCTCTTGGCTTGCTGAGCAATCCGACACCGGTCTCGCACTGTCCGTCAACAGTGAGGTGTTCGAGGCAGCCTTCGAAGACGCGTCCCCCGTTGATCTCAAGGATGCCATCGCGGAACTCGATGCAGACGGATACATCGCAACCCAGAGCCTCGTCGGTCGCGGCCTGCCCCGGATGCGCGTCCGGAACGAGCTCTTCGCGACCTTTGACCCGCTTGTGCTCGGCAGCGACCCGACATTAGATGCCGTCGAACTGGCGAAGCTCTGTCTCGAACGCGAGGGCGGGATCTCTGTCCCGGACCTGCATGAGCAGACAGGTTGGCCGCTTCGCCAGTTCAACCCCGCCCTCAGCATCCTCACCAGCTACGTTGATGACAGGCGAGTCAGCAGATCCGGCGACCACCAGTATCCGACCCGCCATTTCACCTTGTTGCCGGCGGACCGCGTGGCCGTGAAGAGGTTCATGGCGCGTTACCCCTGACGACCGGCCGACCGCTACCGAGATGGGCATCGACGCTACCTTGCCGACCCGTTCTTGAGCGGCCCAGAGGGACCGTTTCACGGACGTAGCGGAGAGGTGTCCGAGCGCCGCTCAAGCTGGAGGCTCTGAGCAAATGCTGATGTCGGCTCAGCGCCCCTTCCGGACGCTAGAGGCGTCGCCGGCGACGCCGGAAATCAGACGCTCGTTTAGCAAGCGTGGCTACGACCGCTACCGACCCCCTTCGGGCGGTCAGCCGTTAGCTCGCCGGCGCGCATGAGTTCCGACGCGCGCTTGGACCATCGCCTTGAAGCGCTTTAACATGCGGGGGGGGGCACCCGCCAGCTAGACACCGGTCGCGCACCCTGCGAAGTCCTGCTCGATTTGTTGCAGCATGCACGACATTTGTTCAGCTCAACCGCTAACTGCGACTTCGAACCAGCGAATTTAAGCTTGATCGACGGGGCGCGCATTCTCGCAATGGATCGTCACACCCTCGTGTAACGGCCGCCAAACCAGCGGTCGCGGTCCTCGCTGCGGAGAAGACGCGCGACCGCAGACGCAATGACGAGGAGCGCTGCGGCGAAGACTGCGACTCCGACCCCTGCGTGATCGCGACCGCCGGCAGCCAATATGCCGGCAAGCGCCCAAAGGAAAACTCCTGCATACCAGGGGTTGCCGCGCCCCTTCCACACCGCCGAAGAGGCAATGAGGCCGCCCAAGACGACAATCCCCGCCGCCACGGCAGGCGCCCAGGCACCGGCGTGGACACCGTGATATTTGAGGCTCGCGGCGATGTTGACGATCGTTGCTGCGGTCAACCATGCGGTGAGCGCGCTCAGGGGAAGGACGACGAGGATTTGCTCGGCGCGCGTAAACGGCTCGCGCGCCACGGTGAAGGTACGATAAACGTGGAGCAGACAAAGCAAGGTGAAGACGATGATCAGCACGGAGCCGGCGCTGAGGCCGAGGAACTGGGCGTAAAGAGCCCACAGCCCGTTGCCGAGAAAGGCTCCCGCGCTTGCCCAAGCGATCCGCGCGAGCAGCCCGTTGTACCGTTGCGCCGACATTACTTGGTAGATTGCGTAGGCCACGGAGCCGGCGAAGAGCGGTCCCCAGATCGAGAAGGCCCAACCGGCCGGCGTGATTAAGGTTCGGGCGACATCCGACCGATCGCCGATGGGTTCGCCAATGCCGACGCTTGGGAGCAAGGTCGCAGCGACCTGAAAGATTGCGAGAAGCGGAGTTGCGATCCGTTGCGCTCCGCTGCGCGGTGCCAAAGTATCGGCGGCGGAAAAATTCATCTTTCGCAAACGGGGGGCACGTCGTGATGTTCCGGTTGTCGATGCGTCGTGACTGTTCAATGCAGCGGATCAACGATGCCCTTGATCGGATTGCAGGAACTGGAAGCTGCTGGCACGATCAAGGGACGAGGAAGGTGCGGTGAATGAATGAGCCAAACGGTATCGAGTTCGACGCGCTTCTCAGCTCAATTTGCCACACTCCTATCGCGACCGTCATCACCGATGCACGCAAACCCGACAATCCGATCGTAAAAGCCAATGCCGCCTTTTGCCGGCTGACCGGCTATTCGCAGGACGAGATCATCGGCCGCAATTGCCGCTTCCTGGCGGGGCCGGATACCGAAGCGCGATCTCACGCCGAGCTCGCGCGCGCCATTGCCGCCGGTAAGCCGGCGCTGGTCGAGCTCACTAACTATCGCAAGGACGGGTCTGCCTTCCGCAACGCTGTGATGATCGCGCCGGTGCGCGACCAAGCCGGCAACCTCGTCCACTTCATCGGCTCCCAGATGGATGTCGGAATCTGGATCGATCGCGCTAGCGCGAGGACACGCGAGGCGGGGGCGCTGGTGGCCTCTCTCACGGTAAGGCAGCGCGAGGTTCTGGAATTCCTTGTCCGCGGTCTGCGAAACAAACAGATCGCCGGGTTGCTCGGGATCGACGAAAAGACCGTGAAGATGCACCGCGCCCGCTTGCTCGACAGGCTGAACGCACCGACGTCAGCCGCCGCCATTCGAATCGGGGTGGAGGCGGGTCTTCAGCTCCGCGATCCTGAGTGATCGCGTAGAGCGCGAATCGCCTCGAGGGTGCATAGTTCCAATCTTGTGACAATATCAGTCTCAGGCGTGTTCGAGTGACAGCGGACGGCCAGCATGCGGCTCCAGAAGCTCGGGTAAGCGCCCATGCCGGACGCTAGAGGCGTGGCCCGCGGCGCCCCCAACCCGGCGGGGCGATTAGGG
>JAEZHP010000152.1 GCA_023416515.1 Pseudomonadota bacterium
CGCTCGAAGGGGTCGGACGAGACCTCGTGGCTCGGCCGCAGGGGAAGGCTTTCCCCCTTCAGACCGCCGGCGGAGGCCCTGCTGACTGATCCAAAGACGCCGCAGTGATGATCGACCGGAACTCGCCCAGGATCTCCGGGTGGTGGGATTGCAGGAAACGCTCGATCTCGGGGTTGCCGATCAGGCGCGCCAGGTAGCCCGAGGCGATGACCAGGTGCAGGACATCCTCGCCGTAGGAGGCCTCCAGAGCTTTGAAGTCCTGGTTGAGCGAGGCCATCTCCCGCTCCATGCGGGCCATCTGCTCAGGGGTCATGCCGCCGACCTTCTTCGGCCGCTCAGGGCGGGCGAGGTCCGGTTGGCGCGTGGCGGCGAGCAGGGCCTTGGCGTAGCTGGCGGTGAAGTTGCCGGCGGCCAGCATCAGCTCGGCCACTTCGACCTGGCGCGCCGGCTTCATCTTCTTCAGCACGTCGAAGGTCACCGGGTTCACCGACCGGTCCTTGAGCAGATCGACCACCTCGGGACAGACGCCCTCCAGGAGCGTCCGCCGCCGCCGGATCGAGCGGACATCGACATTGAGGGCGCGGGCGATCTTGTCTTCTGAGACGCCCCGTTCGATGGCGCGCACGATCATGTAGTGCTCCTGGATCGTGGCCAGCCGGTTGATGCGTTTGTTGTAGGTGAAGCCCTCGTCGTCCCGCGCCAGCAGGCAGCGGGTCTCGGTTTCCCCGAGATCCTGCAGAACCGCGTAGCGGATATGGCCGTCCAGGAGCATGTACCGATCCGCTCCAGGCGGCTTCGCTACGGCCAAGGGCTCGATGACGCCGATCTCGCGGATCGACTGCTCGATGCGCCGGTACTTCACCATCTTCTTGATGCGGTCTGTCAGCTGCCGGGTCGGCAGGATCTCGTCGAGGCGCGCGACGATGAGCTGGCGCTCGAAAGCCAGCTTGACCGCGGCGGCCATCTCAGCCGCCCGCAGCGCCGATGCGCTCGGCCAGCGGCCGGGGCATGGTGTGCATCGCCTCGGCGCGCAGCAGGGTCACGAAATGCTCGTCGTCGAGCAGCTGGCGCAGGGCGTTGACGACGAACAGCAGGCGGTTCTGCGCCAGGCTGGCCTTCTTGATCAGCAGCTTCTGGCGATCGGTCTCCTTGCGATAGGCCCGCACCAGCGCCTCGGCGCTGACCCGCACACGCGGCCCGCCGCGCGCCCCGCTGTGGCCCGCCTTCCCGCTGGTGCGGCGCTGTTCGATGATCCGTCGGATGGCCAGCATCTGGTTGCCCGGCAGGGCCTTGCGCTCATAGGCGTCGGCGAGCGCGACCTGGACGTCGCCGTCCTCAGCGCGGGCGATCTCCATGGCGATGGTGTGCGGGATGACCCCGCGCTCGACGGCGTTGATCAGCCGCTCTTCGCCGTGCTCCAAGAGATAGCAGATCGCCCAGATGTACTCGGCGCTGAAGTCGGTCTTGGCGGCGATCTCCTGGATCGAGTAGCCGCGCTCCTTGAGCGCGCCGATCTCACGAACGAGCTCCAGGGGGCTATGCAGACGCCTGGCCAGGTTCTCGACCAGGCTCATGACGAAGCAGTCTTCCTCGGAGACCTCCAGGACCACCGCCGGAATGGTCGGCTGGCCGAGCGCGAGGAAGGCCTCGAGCCGGCCCTGGCCGCAGACCAGGTCAAAACCACCGTCCGCGCGCCGGCTGACGGTGATCGGCCGCTTCAAGCCGAGGTTGGCGATGCTGGTGACCAGCTCCTGAAACACCCGCTTGTTGCGCGCCCGCGGGTTCAGCACCGTGATCTGCGAGACCGGGATCATCTCGACGTCCGAGGCGGCGGTCATGCGACGCTCCTCAGGCGGACGCGGCGGGTCAGGTCGAAGAAGGCTTCCAACCCGTCGTAGCGGTAGGCGTCGAGGAAGACGCCATTGTCTTCGCGAAGGCGGAGGCTGCCGAGCGGACCGAGATCGATCCAAGGCAGCAGGTAGTAGTCGTGCGCCTCGACGTTCTGCGCATCCATGCGCACGGCCACGGTGATGTCGGGCCTGAGGCTGGTGTCGAGGCGGATTTTCCAGCGCAGGTCGCCCGCGCACGTGCGCGCACAGCGCACGATCACCAGCGAGACGCTGAACTCCTCGTTGACCCGCAGGAGATCGGTCACCGGATCGACCCGCACTGTGCTGCCGAGCCGTTCGATCTCGGTGATGGCGCCAGCCACGACCTCCGGATGCAGCGCGCGCAGCACCCGGTTGGTCTCCAAGTAGCGGAAGTCGCGGCCGGGGGTGTAGCCGACCAGCTCGTAGGCGCGGACCAGGCTGCCGAAACGGTTTCGGTAGGTGGAGCTCGACGGCATGTCCTCGACCTCGTCGATGACCAGCCCCGATAGGCAGCCCTTGCGCGCCAGAAGCTCGGTCAGCCGCTCCAGCAACTCGGCGTCGGTGTAGCGGCGGCTGCGCTCTTCGATGATCCGCTGGGCCGCGATGAAGAAATCGAGATCGACGATCGGTTCGAAGGCCCCGTCCGCCCGCACCCAGGCCTTGGGCGGGTTCACAACCCTCGCCTTCTTCAGCTTGAAGGAGACGCGATTGTAGACGTTGTTGCCGATGTACTTCTCGTTGGTGAGCACCTGGTGGACCGTGCCGCGGGTCCAGAGGCGGCCGAGATCCGTGAGGATGCTCTCTGCGTTCAGGAGCACCGCGATCTCGCGCTCGGAGCGCCGGTTCAGCACGAACATGCGGTAGATCCGCTGCACGACCTCGATCTCCGACGGCGGCCCCGGCTTGAGCACCACCCGGTCGGTCTGCAGGCTCTTGTGCTCGCCGCGCGCCAGCTCGGCCTTGGGCTGGCGGTGCTCATCGACCAAGAGCCGGCGTAGCCCGAACCCGGCCGGACCGCCCTGGCGAAAGCCCAGTGTTATGAGGCGGCACTGGCCGGTGAAGACCTTCGCCGAGAGCTCGCGGCTGTACTCGCCGGCCATCGCCCGCTTCATGCTCTTGATGATGGTGGCGCTGAGGCTGCCGTCGTTCTCGAACTGCTCGGCGCAGTAATGGACGGCGATGCCCGCCCGTCGGCAGAGGAACTCGTAGTAGGCGCTCTGGTCGGCGTCCTGGAAGCGCCCCCAGCGGCTGACGTCGTAGACGAGGATCGCCTCGAACGGCGTGTCGCCCGCCTCCACGTCGGCGATCAGCTGCTTCAGCGCATCACGCCCGTCGAGCCGAAGGCCGCTCTTGCCCTCGTCGGCGTAGGTCCGGACGATCTCGAAGCCCCGCTGGGCGGCGTAGAGGCCGATGATCTCCGCCTGGTTTTCGGTCGAGTACTTCTGGTGCTCGGTCGACATGCGGACATACTGCGCGGCCCGCGTCAGAGGGCCTGTCTCGCGATCTCGGGCGGTTGGCTCGCTCATCCTAAGGCCATCCGATCCGCGCCAAGCGCACCGGCTCCGCCAAGAACCTCCGGGCTTGTCGCGCACCCCAAGCTACGGCCGGAGGGGGAGAAATGTCGCCTACGCAGAAGGACCGAATTCTTCAGTCCGATTCCGGAAACTCTCTTCCACCGCCCCCAGGCCCCAGCGCCTTTCCGGAGGTGATCGCCGAGGCTCTACGCCGCGAGTTCGGCGGCACGCCCGCCGCCGTGAAGGTCGTGGTGCGGCTGACCCGCGCCAACGAGCGGGCGGTCAAGAACTGGTTCCACGCCAAGAACGGCCCCAGCGGCGAGAACTTGGTCACCCTGCTCCGCCACTCCGACGAGGTCCTGGAGAGTGTGCTGCAGCTCGCCGGCCGCCAGGACCTCATCGTGGCCCGGAAGCTCACCGGCGCCCGGGAGAAGCTGCGCGAGATGCTGGCGTTGATCGATGAGTTGGAAGCGGGATGACTGACGCACCTTTGAAGCCAAACGTGAGCCTAGTGCGATGGATATCGACTTCCCGTTCACGAAGCTGCGCCATAAGGATCTGCGCATTTCTCTTTTTGGCGACCAAATGAGCGAACTCGCCCCTTACGAGCATAAGTTCGATTTCCCCTACGGCGAAAACTACCGGCACCTCGTTATCCCGCATGCAAAGATCGAGGAGGCCGCTCCTAGCGAGCCTGGACTCTACAGTTGGCATTTCCGTTTGCCACGCGACCGTCCCGAGCGGGTGCTTCCGTTTTTGGACCAGCTTTTCCACACTGGGTCCGTCTGGGCGGAGGTCACTGGCAATATGCGGCAGGTATGGGCTGGGGAAATTCGGACGGGCGCGTCGGCGTTCAGCGATGGGATATCGCCGCTGCTCGCGCCAATATTCTTCGCGGTCGCCTATCCACTTTACATTGGAATCAGCAAGGACCTACGCACTCGCCTGTCCCGCCATAAAGAGCAGCTTGAGATGTATAAGACAGAAGATCCGCGTGAAAACACGGAGCGGGGCGAAGACGACGAAGTCGAGTCGCGATTTTTTGGCCAAAGGCTTGGGGCCGTGTTCAAGAAGGCTGGCTATTTCGACACGAGCCAGCTGTTTGTGAAGTGCGTGCCATTCGAGCAGCCACCTGGCGCGACAGAGGCCCGAGAAACTTGGATCGCCCGCATCATGCCCGACGTGCGCGCCGCCGAGAGCGCCTGTAACACCCTCTTTCATCCGGTCTTTGGGAGACGCTAGATCATGGGCCTGGCCGGCAGACCAATTCCCCGTCCACGCATCACCGTTTACGGCATGTTCGGCTCCTTCCACGTGGGCGGACAAGCCGAAGCCGGCGGAAAGGTGCTTGTCCGCTACTTCAGCACCGTCGCCGCCGGCCAGCACTCGGCGGCGGCCGGCGACAGCCAAGGCCTGCTGCGCGAGCTGAAGCCGATGCGGGAGCGCGTCCGCGTCTCCGACCTCCGAGATCTCTCCAGCTTGCTCCAGCGCGAATTGGACGACGATCGGGTGGCAAATGAGCTGGTGCCCTACCTTCGCGGCGTCAACACGGCGGTCGGGTTCTTTCCTGGCATTCTCGTCGCGCTGGTCCCCCAGGGCTTCCTTCGCTCCCAACAGGGCGCCGCCTACCCCGCTCCGAGCCCAGAACGAGGAAACGGCGACTCATCGGCAGTAGATTATGGGGAGTTCTGGACAGCGACGCGCTTCAAGGTCGGGGGCGACACGGTCTCACTCGGACAGTTAGAGATCGACCCGAACCGCACGGACCTGATCGTTCTGGACGGGCAGCACCGGGCGAACGCATTCCGCTTCGCGACCGGCACATTCGATGCCGTGCAATCGGAAAACTCCGTCTATCGGGCGTTCTACGAGCATGCGACGCCGCCGGACAAATTCGATTCCGAACTTCCAGTCACTATTGTCTGGTTCGAGTCCCCAGCTGGCGAACCGGTCGAGCCGCGCCTGATCTCGCGTAAGCTATTTGTGGACGTGAACATGAATGCGAAGCCGGTCAGCGCTTCGCGCAACGTCCTGCTCGACGATCGTAACCGGCACTCGATCGTGACGGGCAGCATCTATCGGGTGTTGGCCCAACGCGCCTTCGACGCCGACAAGCTTTCGCTCCTGCACACTGGGTTCGATCTCGAGGAGGACCAACGTCACCCGCTGGCGCTCATGCTGCCCGAGCGACTGCAGTATGCGATGGCCTACACGGCCTTCGCTAAGGATAGCTATGTCGCCATCGAACCTGGCGCGAAGCGGGAATGGTTCGCCTACCAAGATTATTTTGGACGACTGAAGCCGATCGCTCCCGAGGTGGACGAGGCCGATTTCAGGGCGGCGGAAAAGGGCGATCGCGCAGCCTTCGAACGGACCCAGACGGCGCTGGATCAGCACTTTGCGCCGAAGCTGATTGCGATCCTAGACGGCTTCGGGCTCGTCTCTACCCATGTGAAGGCGACTGCCGATTTGGATGCGTGGGTGCCTTCGCAGGCCGTGGCCGTGCAGGAGGCATGGGACAAGGTGTTTCGTGGCGGCGAAGGCCTCTATGGCGGATTTGCTCGCGTAGAAGCGGCAGGTGCCGCGGCGATCTTCAAGAAGGCGATCGCCGAGATCTCCGATGAGTTCGTCAAGCGTCGCGAAGCCCTGCTTCCCAGCTGCGAGGCCGACCAGGTCCGCCGCGCCTACGATACATTTACATCTCGCGCCGGCCTCACGGCGCTGTTCATGGCAGCGCATAACTTCTTGGAAAAGCAGCCAAATGGCTGGAACGACCTCGAAGTCTTTGTCGCCGCCTTAAACAAGCTCGGTGCTGAGAACTGGGTCCGGGTGTTCGCTGACTACAAGCCTTCCGTCGTCAAGGAGTTGGATCCAAAGCTGTGGCCGGTCGTGCGCGCCATCCTGCTGCGGGTGCTCCAGGGCCTCGACCCGAAGCTCAGCTTTTTTGACGTTCGACGAGCTCAGCCGTTCAATCCCGACATCAGGCTAGTCAAGAATGCGCTTGAGGCCTCAGTCGGAGGCTATATCGCGAGCCTTTCGCCAGAAGAGAAGGCCACGGCCACACTCACTGACGCACAGGCCAAACGCTGGTCCGAAGAGGCAATCACATTGCTCAAAGACACGCTGGCCCGATGCGGACTGAAGCCTCTCAACAGCGACCAGGTCCTTGAGAACTATGCCCTCCAGCACATGGAAACGATGCTGCCGCGGGCTCCTGAACTCGAGACGGAGGACGAAGGCGATCATCCTCCGACGCCCGAAGACGAGACTTGAGTGAAGGCCGCGGGCCTTGCATGACGTACGCACGTGGCCGGTTGGGATGCTCCCGGAATGGCGGTTCGTCGAGGCAGCGCGACCCTAGAGGTCGGTAAGCGGGTTGGTGCGGCTCTTTACGTTCACCGAGAGGCCGCCAGCTGGTTGGCGCCTGAGCTCCTTGAGCGCCTGGAAACCGCGATCCGGCTCGCCGGCGAAATTACCTGGAACGTCGCCAAAATAGTCCGGGGCGGCGCCAGCCTTCTACTCTACGAGGACTTCGACGAGGTCGCCTTCCCTGCCCTGCTGAGATCGACAGCTGTCGTCCTGGAAGGTAGGAAAGCCAAGAGCCTCGACTACACCGCAAGTGCCAATCCACCCATCCTCCATCGGAAGGAACTGCTGCTCGCACCGAACGACCCCAGGCGGCCGACATTCGCGGCGCTCACGAGGGCGGCCGAAGAGCATGGCCTGTTTCGTCAGCCCAATCGGATCGGGACACGTCGCGCGTGGGCTAAACTCATCGAAGACGCTGGGCTTGAGCTGCGGGGACATGTGCTCGTGCCCAAAGGCGCCCCTGTCGTCGAAGTCGCCCGGCACAAGACGGCGTTGTCACGGCGAGATCTTTCCCAGCCGGTCTCCCTCATGCTGCGCTGGGGTGTGATCGAGCGCGACTCGTCCGTCTTCGACTATGGGTGCGGCCAGGGCGACGACGTCGCGATCCTCAGCGCCAACGGCATCGAAGCGTTCGGTTGGGATCCACATCACGCGCCGACGGGCCCTCGGCGACCGGCCGACGCGGTCAACCTCGGCTTCGTCCTGAACGTCATCGAGGACCCGAATGAGCGCGTGGAGACGCTGAAGGCGGCCTGGAGCTTCGCGCGCCGGGCTCTAACCGTAGCGGTGATGCTGCCCGGTCAGACCCCACCGACCGCACAGCGGCCATATCGGGATGGTTTCCTGACCGCTCGGGGCACGTTTCAACGCTACTTCGCACACGAGGAGATCAAGACTTTCGTCGAAGGCGCCTTGGGGGAACGGTGCATCACCCTGTCGCCGGGCATCATCACGGCTTTTCGGGACAAGGAGCTTGAGCAGGAGGTCTCATATCGCCGCCGATCACGCGCGGCGCTGATTGCAGAAGGTTTCGTCGTTCCGCCGCGGCTGCCCAGGCCGGTTACGGTCGCGCCGTCTGTCCGTGAGCGCATACAGCCTGAGCTGGAGGATATCTGGCGCACGGCCCTGGCCCTCGGTCGTCCACCGGAAGCTGGCGAGGTGGAGTCCGACGTGAGGCAGGCGCTAGCGACTGCGCGAGTGTCGCTCGAGCGCGCGATCGCCTTGGCCTGCGACGGCACCTTCGACGCAAATCTGCTCGAAGAGGCGGCGCTGGCGAGGCGGGAGGACCTCTTGGTCCACTTCGCACTCAGCCTGTTCCCGGGCGCGCCGCGTTACACGAAGCTCGCCAGGTCGCTGCAGCGTGACGTGAAGACCTTCTTCCGGAGCCATGCCGCCGCGATGGAAGAGGCAAGGCGAATGCTGTTTTCCGCCGGCGACAAGCTAGCCATCCGAGCTGCGGCGGAAACGGCGGTTGCGGCTGGGCTTGGCGGATTTTTGGGCGACGCCTTCGTGTTCACGCCATCGGTGCTGGCGCGGCTCCCCCCTTCCCTGCGGGTCTTGCACGGATGCGCGGAAATCCTCCACGACGACCTGAACTCGGCGCATTTCCTTCAGCTGCCGCTTGACGCGCCCGCACTCACCGCGATCACTTGCGACGATCCATCCCGGCATTTTCCGGCGGTTCGGTCTCGTGTGGAAATCGACCTACAGGCCCTGCGCGCCCGACGGCGTGGCCGGGCCGGATCGGTCCTTTATATGAAGAGCACCTACCTCGCGGAGGTCGATCCCCTTCGACCCGCCCAAGCCGCCATCGACCAGCAGCTCGTCTCAATGGGCGTCGTAAGCAGTTCAGGGGAAGGCCCGCTGTGGGAGGAGCTTCAGTCCGCCTTGAAAGCCAAGGCTTAGGCTTGCAACCCCGAGCGCCACGCGTTCAAGCGGCGCGTTTCAGAAGCACAGATCGAAGAGCGTCGGTTGCGATCTCAATGTCGGTTGGGCCTGAGAAGCGGCCGACCGAAAAGCGGACACATTGAGCGGCCTCCTCTTGCGACATGCCCAAGGCGAGCGGCACATGCGACGGCCCTATGATCCCCGAATTGCACGCCGAGCCAGTGGACGCCCCGACGCGCGGTTGAAGCCGCATGAGAAGGTCGGCGGCGTCTATGCCGGGGAAGCGGACGTGCAACGCCCCGGGGTGGCGGGGGGATGTGGCGCACGTCACCTTGAGGGCAGGAAAAATGCCGCGAAGGGCAGCCTCTAATCCATCCCTGAGGGCGGCGACGGCAGCGCGCTCGTTTGCACCTTCACCAACGATCAGCCGACATGCTTCGCCCAAGGCGGCGCACAATGCGGCGGGGACGGTCCCCGCTCTGAGCCCCCGCTCCTGTCCGCCTCCGTGAACGAGGGGCTGCGGGCGCCACGGTGCCTCGAGGGCCACGAACAGGGCGCCGATCCCGCCCGGAGCATAGATCTTGTGGCCAGAAAGGCTCAGCGCGTCGACCTTCCACTGGAGGACGTCAACCCGTTGAGCGCAGAGCGCCTGCGTCGCGTCGACGTGAAAGAACGCTCCAAATTCGTGGGCGACCTCGGTCAGGTCGGCAACGGGCTGAATCGTGCCGATTTCATTGTTCACCGCCATGATCGACACGACGGCGACGTCCGGCGCCATCCTCGACCTCAATTCACCGGGGTCAACCAAACCATCCGGGCCAACAGGGACAAGTTCTACGGAGAACCCACGAGCCGACAGCGCCTGCGCCGGCGCGAGCACCGACTTGTGCTCGATCGCGCTCACGAGGACCCGGCGCCGATCCGCGGGCGAGCCCACGGCCGCCCCGAGGATTGCGAGGTTGTTAGCCTCGGTGGCGCCCGACGTGAAGGTCACCTCCTCCTCTAGCGCGCCGATCGCCCGCGCCACCGATTGTCGGGCGTCCTCGATTCGGCGCGCGGCCGCCCACCCGAACGCATGATCCTCGGCGCTAGCGTTGCCCGGGTGCGAGAGCGCCTCGATCAGGGCATCGCGGACACGAGGGTCGACGGGCGTGGAGCCCTGATAGTCGAGATAGGCGGCGGCTTCGGACACATTCACCCCCTGACGCACTGGCGGCATCCACCAGGAGGTTGACACAATGTTCTCATTGGGTCCATCCAACTGGAAACGATCTCCAGTGAGTTAAGAATGGCCCGGAGCCTGCTCGACATCGCCGACGCCCGCCTTCAGTTTGCAGGGCACGAAACCTTTCCACTCCGTTACGGGTGGCTAAAGAAGGCCTACGACGCTGTCAGCAATGAAATCGAGAGCGGCGTTCCGGCGGGCACAATCTTTAATGACGACGCTGCGATCTCGCTCTTCGGCGTCGGTCGCAACATGGTTATCTCGATTCGGCATTGGGCTCTCGCGACGGATATACTCGCGGCGGAGGACAGGCCGGGCGAACGTGCGACACGAATCGCGAAGGGGCGTCTTGGCGAGCTCCTCTTCGGCGACGCCCTAGATCCCTATCTCGAGCACCCCGGTTCGCTCTGGCTTTTGCACTGGATGCTCGCCTCGAAGCCCGGCCGCGCGACCGTGTGGCATTGGGCGTTCAACGAATTTCACGAGCCGTCCTTCGACCGCGAGCTGATGCGCCGGCGCCTGCAACGTCGCTGTGACGAACTCAGCGAGGCAGGCCGACTGGGGAAGGACCGATCAATCAGCGACATCACGATCCGCCGCGACGTTGAGTGTCTGATCCGCACATACGTCGCTACCGCGGGGGGCGCTCGCCGGGCGCCGGAAGATAATATTGAGTCTCCATTGGCCGAGCTGAGCCTCATTCAGAAGGCCGGCATTGGTGAAGTCTATAGATTTCGCCGCGGCCCGAAGTCATCTCTGCCCGATGAGGTTTTCCTGTTTTCCCTTCTCGATTTTTGGAACACTTACTTCCGAGGGCGGCGTTCCTTCTCGGTTGATTTCCTGACTTTTGAACGTGGTTCGCCAGGACAGGCCTTCCTCTTGGACGAAGAGACGGTAGCCGAACGGTTGGTGCGATTGGATGCCCTGACCGAGGGAGCCCTCCGCTGGGACGAATCTTCCGGCATGCGGCAGCTCTATGCTCACGATTTGGATCGTCTCGACATGTGGCAATCCTTGAGATCGATGTACCTGCGCGACATGGCGGCGGCCGCCGCATGAGCACTCCCCTCGCCTCTTCCGTTCGCGTCGCCCGACGGTTCACCCGGGCCATACGAGTCGACAGCGATCTGGGCGACCCCGCAGCCCTTGAAGGCTACGTCTGCTCGCAGTCGGCCGCCGACGCCCTGCTGCTGATGGGACGCCATCGAGAAGCGACAGGGCATTGCGCCTTCACTTGGACCGGCCCCTACGGAAGCGGGAAATCGAGCCTTGCGGTGGCGTTGGCGGCCCTGCTCGCAGGCCCGCGCAGCCGGACCAAACAGCTCTTCCGCGATCTGCCAGCGGAAGACGCTGTCGAAATCGGCCGTCTTTTCCGGCCATCTGCTCGAGCCTGGGCCGTGGTGCCGGTCGTCGGCCGCCGCGCCTCTGCCGAAGACGCTATTGCGGACGCCATCATGGCCGTCGCACAGCAAGAGAAACTCCCGTCGCGAAAGCCCAAAGAGTCCCTTTCGAGCTGGATTTCCCGCCTGGTCAGCGCGCCTAGCGCCGAAGGCCTGGTCCTCATCGTCGATGAAATGGGGAAATTCCTTGAGCACGCGGCGGCGGACGGTGGCGACGTTCACGTCTTCCAGGACCTGGCGGAGATTTCCGCACGGTCTGGCGGACGTTTCATCCTGATCGGCATCCTTCACCAGGCGTTCGACGAGTACGCGCACCGTCTCTCGCGCGAAGCGCGGGACGAGTGGATGAAGGTCCAGGGCCGCTTCCTCGACGTCTCCATCAGCCTCGCGGGGGAAGAGCAAATCGAACTCATCGCGCGCGCGATCGAATCCAAGGACAAGCCGGCCGTCCCCTCGCCGATGGCTCAGGTGACTGCAAAGGCGATCCGCGGCAAGCGCAGCGGATCGCCGGCCGCTCTGGCGGAGCGCCTCTCAGCCTGCTGGCCGCTGCACCCGATTGTCGCCGCCCTCCTGGGCCCGATCTCCCGTCGCCGCTTTGGACAGAGCCAACGGAGCATCTTCGGTTTCCTCACCTCCGCCGAGCCGTTCGGTTTGCAGGAGCATTTGGCCAGAGCAACGGGACGCGAGGAGCTGTTTGCCCCAGAACAGCTGTGGGACTATCTCCGCGCTAACCTCGAACCCGCGATTCTGGCGTCGCCGGATGGCCACCGCTGGTCGACCGCGGTCGAGGCGATTGAGCGGTGCGAAGTGCGCGGCGGGAGCCGTACGCATCTTGCGCTCTTGAAGGGGATCGCGCTCCTCGACCTATTCAAGGACCGTTCCGGACTTCAGGCCACGCCCGAGGTGGTCGCCCAATGCCTGCCGCCTAGTGAGAGCGGTTCGATCGAAGCAGCCCTGACGGACCTAGTCGGATGGTCGGTCGTCGTTTTCCGGAAGCACGCCGGGTCTTACGCCATCTACGCGGGCAGCGACTTTGACATCGAGCAGGCCATTGAGGACGCGCGCCGCAACGGCGTGACCGTCGACTATCGCCACCTGGCACGTCAGGCATCACTCCAGCCCATCCTCGCCAAGCGCCACTACGAGACCACAGGGGCGCTCCGCTGGTTCGAAGTGGACCTCGCGCCGCTCCACGAGGCCCAGGATAGGGTAGCCAGCTACAAGCCAGCCGCTGGCGCCGCCGGCGTGTTCCTCCTTCTCGTCAGCGGCCAGGGCGAGCCCCAAGCAGCCGCCCGGAAGATCTGCAAGCGGGTCGCCCGCGAGGCTGGGGAACGACTGATCGTGGTAGGGTGGACTCGCGACAGTTTCCGCCTGCGTGAGATGGCGATCGAACTGGCCAGTCTTGAGCACGTCCGCACGAACCGGCCCGAGCTCGAGGGCGATCCCGTCGCCCGGCGCGAAGTCGATGCGCGCATCTCCAAGCTCGCCGCGGAGCTGGAGGACCGACTGAGCGACGCGATCGACCTGGTCGACTGGGTGCTTCCAGTCGAGGTCGAGGCTGGTCATTCCCAGAAGCTCACGGGCCCCGCCGCCCTAAGCATCCTTGCATCAGACCTGGCGGACTGGCGCTACCCGGCGAGTCCGCGCCTGCGTAACGAGCTCGTCAATCGGACCCGCCCCTCCTCCAATGCGGCTGCAGCGACCCGCGCTCTGCTGCACGCGATGGTCGACCATGCCGGTGAAGCGCGGCTCGGTCTCGACGGCTATCCGCCTGAGGCTGGCCTCTACTCCAGCCTGCTGGAAAGCACCGGTCTTCACAAAAGAGCCCGCGGAGGCTGGCGCTTTGTCGCCCCGCAAGACGGCGATCCGCACTCACTCGCCCCTATTTGGCGCAGGGCCGAGGAGATGCTGCGGGCGAACGACGGCGGACAGACCTTCGCCGAGCTATTCTCGGCCTGGCGGGCGCCGCCGTTTGGCGTTCGCGATGGGCTGCTTCCAATCCTCGGGGCGGCCTTCCTGCTGAGCGCGTCTGAACGGGCGGCGATCTATCTCGATGGGGTGTTCCGCCCGCAGCTCGACGCCTATCTGGTCGACCGGATCCTCCAAGACCCGGGCGCGGTGCGCGTGCGTTGGGTGGAACTGTCCGATCTCGACTCAAACCTCGTCGCGGAGCTTTCGCGGCGCCTGAGCGACGAGGAAGGGTGCGTTGCGCCCTCCCCGCTCGAGGTCGCCAAAGCGCTCGTGCGGCAGGTCCGCGCTTTGCCGAATTGGACACTTCGGACGAGCACGCTATCCCCGAATGCAACGGCCCTTCGGAACCTTGGCCGCAATTCTCACGATCCCAACCAGCTCCTCTTTGAGGATCTCCCGCGCGCCATTGGGGGGGAGCGCGGGGCGACGGGCGCCTTGCTGGCGAGCGCGGTCGACCGCGCTCGCCTGGAGTTGCAGGGCGCCTATCCGCAAATGCTCAACGATCTGATCAATACCCTCTATCGTGAGCTGCGCTTCAAAGGGGCAGTGAGCGCGAACTTCGGGCCGCTTCAAAGACGCGCGGCTGCGGTCAAGGGACTGTCGGGCAACTTCCGCCTCGACGCGCTGGCCACCCGTCTTGCGGCCTTCGACGGGACCATGGAGGACGTTGAAGGCATCGCGAGCCTTGCAGCGAACAAGCCGCCGAGAGATTGGGTCGACCGAGACGTGGACGCCGCTCGCATCGAGCTCGCGGCGCTCGCCCAACAGTTTTTGCGAGCGGAAGGCTTGGGCCATCTCAAAGGTCGTGCCGATGGCCGTGTGACCATGGTCGTGTATGTCAGCGACCCCGACTACCCGGCTCCCGCCGCGCCTGAGATCGAACTCGATCCTGCGGAACATCGACAAGCGGACCAGCTGGCATCCAAGATCGCGAAAATCCTCGGACAGGAAGGCGCGCCGACCAACGTCGCGCTTGGCGCCCTCGCCAAGCTCGGGCTGCAGCTCAGCGCGCCCGCGGATATCCATGAACCTGTAGAGGCCTGAATGACCGAACGACACGTGCTCGGCATCTCCGGCGGCAAGGACAGTGCAGCCCTCGCCGTGTATATGCGCCAGCACGCCCCCGAGCTCGACATCGATTACTTCTTCACTGACACTGGCAAGGAGCTGCCGGAGGTCTACGAGTTCCTGGGCCGACTGGAGGGCTTTCTAGGCAAACCGATCCTCCGCCTGAACCCCGATCGCGACTTCGATTTCTGGCTGAGGGAGTACAACAGCTTCCTCCCCTCCCCGCAGACGCGTTGGTGCACGCGACAGCTCAAGATCAAACCGTTCGAGGAATGGGTCCGCCCGCTCGTTCGCGCGGGAGACGTCGTGCACAGCTATGTCGCGATCCGGGCCGATGAGGATTACCGGGAAGGCTACATTTCCGGACAGGAGAACCTTCGGGTCCACCTACCGTTCAGGACGGCCGGCATCGATAAGGCCGGCGTCACCGAAATCCTCGAAGCCGCGGGCGTCGGTCTCCCTGACTACTATCGTTGGCGGTCCCGCAGCGGCTGCACGTTCTGCTTCTACCAGCAGAAGATCGAGTGGGCGCGCCTGCTCGAGGAACATCCAGAAGCCTTCGAAGAAGCCCGTGGCTACGAGAAGACGGCGCTGGAGCACGGCTCTCCCTTCACCTGGAGCCAGGGCGAGTCCCTGGACGATTTGGCGCGCCCGGAGCGCCTAGCTCAAATCCGAGCCGACCACGAGAAGCGAGTCGCGCGGCTCAACGCCCGTAAGCCGATCAATGCCCTGGCCGACGACGTGCGCGTGGACATCGACGAGGTGTATGGCTCGGCTGGGAAACTCTGCCTTGCCTGCCACAAGTAGACTCCGCGCATCAGATCGCGTGTTCCAGATCGTAGGCGGTGAGTACGTCCCTCAGGCGCTCGTAGGCTTCGAACCGGTTCTCAGCCAAGGTCGAGAACTCCGCGACGCGCTTCAGCTCAGCGCTGATCAGCTTGCGGGCCGCGCCCGTCGGGTCGAGCGCGCCTTCGGGTAGGATCACCACGAAGTCGTGGATGGTCGCGAGGCTCTTCCCGGGGGACCGGCGCAAGATGCGGCCGCGGCGCTGGATGAACTGGCGAGGATCGCGCGAACTCGCCAGGATGTACGCGGTCCCGCAGGCCGGCACGTCGATGCCTTCATCCAGGCATTTGATCGCGACGAGGCCGTCGATCAGGCCGACGCGAAACGCCTGCAGGATTCCCTCGCGCTCGCGCCGACCCTCCCGGGCGGTAAAGCGGGAAACCTTCCAATGCAGATCGTCGAGCACTCGGCTGACAACCTCAATCTGCCGCGACGGCAGACTGTCGGTGTTGTCGTCCTCTTCGTCCTCCTCGTCGCCATCGTCGTATTCGACACGGCCGTCGCCACAGTAGAACAGCGCGTGACTTTCGGGCGGCCGCCCGGCGAGGACCGCCTGAAGCGCGGGGATCTTATTCACCGCGGAGCCGATCAGGCGCGCGCGCCTCATCAGCAGCGCGGTCAGGCCCTGGCTCGGCTTAGACCCTGCTGACTGCCCTTCGCGGGCGAACAAGCGGGCGATCTCGTCCGAAAGGGCGATAAATTCCTCCGCCTCGTCGTCCGTCAGCGCGACGAGGTGGGGGTAGTAGTTGTAGGGCGTCAGGACCTTGTCCTCGATCGCCTGCCTCAGCGTGTAGCTGAAGACAATGTCGCCATAATACGCCTTTAGCCGGGCGTTTCGCTCTTCGTCGAGGTAGTGCTCGGGTGTCGCTGAAAGACCAATTCGATACCTCGCATTCTGAGGCAGCGCGCTGGCGAACGACTCTGAGCCGTGATGGTGGCACTCGTCGCCAATCCACAAGAACTGGTTTGCCGGAATTCGGGCGATGGCGTCTTGGAAATCCGCCGTCTTCAGCGTTCGATTGACCACAACAATTGCTTCGAACGGCGTCGATCCGGTCAGGACGTCGAGCACCTTCTTCTGCAATTCGTCGTACCAATTGGCCTTTGACACGTAACACTGAAGCGCTCGGATATTGAACGTCTCCAAAATCTCGCACCATTGGTCCGCGAGACTTTGATAAGGAGCCGCAATCACCACAGTCAGTCCGGGGATCGCCTTCGCCATCTGAACGATCGCGTAGACGGCCGTAATGGTCTTCCCCGCGCCTGTGGCCAGATCGAAGATTCCTTGGAACGCCCCTTTGGCCTGCCAGGCCGTCAGCGCGTCGCGCTGGTGGTCTCTGATTTGGAAGGGCATCCCGTTGACGGTCTCGGGCACGCTCGGACCGCGTGGGCGCGAGGCTACGGCCCCCTCGTCCTCGGCTGCGCGGAGCCGCGCCTCGATTTCCAGTTCTCGTTGCGGGTCGGGCGCACGCTCCATCGTCGCGGCCACCTCCAGCAGGCGGTCCTTAAGCGCCGTAGGAACGTCAATCACGACGGTGCCCCGACTCTGGTTGGCCCAGAGGCGTTCAAAGCTCGCCCGGTGTGGCTCATGCCAGTCGGACAGCTCGGGGCGCCACGCGGGAAACACGTCGATCGATTCGTAGTTGAGCGTCGGCAGGAGGGCCGACGCGCTCTCATTGGCGGACCCTGCGAAAACGATCGAGTCGCCGGCGGCGTCGGAAATGATTCCGACCTTGTCGTGGTAGAGTCCCCGAGGGCGCAGCGCGACGCGAATCTCCAGGCGCCCCTGCGCGACGAGCCAGGATAGCGCCTTGAACCGGTGCTCGAAGAGTTCGTCGTTCGCGACCTCCTCTAATTCGGCGATGAACGTCTGGCCGAGGCTGTCTGAAAGCTCCTTCAGACGCAGGCCCTCCTTCACCGCCTCGATGTCCGCCTGGTCCGAAAAGGCGCCGACGATCAGCCGGATCGCTCCGCCACCGGCGATGAAGGCGGTGAGGGCCTGGGCCGCATGGCTCAAGGTCGAGGCGGAGAAGAACCCAACGGCGCGGTCGTATCGGTTGGCTACTGAGAGCGCCGGAAAGTAGAAGTCCCGAAGGATGTCATCCTGGTCCGACTTGTAGACGCCCTTGAGCTGCAGATCGCGCAGCATTTCAGAATTTGATCGCGGCCAGATCGGGCTCAGCTTGCGCCGGCTGCAGATACTTTCGCTCCTTCAGCAGGGCCATCAGCGCCCGATCAGGATACTCGCCGCCGTTCCGAAGCATAAAATCCTTGATGAGGCCCAGACCGCCGTTGGCGTACTCCTCGAAGATTTGGGCGCAGCGAATCTCTTCGCCCTCGCGAAGCACCTCGACGTCTCCGGTCTCCGCGACCGCGATCGTCCAGAGCAGATCCTCGGCCGCCGGCTCGCGCTCGAACTGTTGATAGGAGATGTCCTCGACGCCTTGACTACGGTCGAGCGGAACCCGCCGCTGTTCGGAGAACCCGAGAAGCGCTGCGAAGCACAGGAGCTCCCGGATGGTCGGGAAGAGCTTCCGGTCCGATCCCGGGATGTTCTGCATCGAGAGCCGCTGGACGAGTTCCTCGTGGACCCGGCTACGATTGATGTTGGGGGCGCGATCAGCCATCAGCGAGTTACCCGAGCAAAGGTGCTGCCATCGAATTCGGCGTCGAAGACCGCTGTCTCGACGTCTTTGCCGTTGAATTGGCGGACCTCCAACGGCCGCTCCCCGCGAGGGTCCCGGTTGTGGCGCACCAGGACGTATTCCTCCCCGATGCGGCCCTTGATCGCCTCCATCACACTGCCGGAACCCTGCGATTTCGACACCATCAGAAGGACCTGGCCCGCCATCTGCGGCACGTACTCCGCCGTCGTCTGACGATAGGCTTCGTCGAGCTGACCGAACGGCGAGTCCAAGACCAAGGGCGCCACGGTGCCCCGCAGGAGCCGGTAATCGTCGGCGTTCTGGCGCAGCTTCGCGAACTCAACCAGCGCGGCCGTGAACGCCAAGCCAAGCAGCTGATTTTCCCCGCTCGACTTGGGCAATTGCGTGCCGGCCTCGTTCACCAGGCTGATGCCGTAGTCGTCGGTCATCTGGAGCCTGAAGGCCTTGCGGCTCGTCTTCTCGAGAACCTTCGTGATGGAATGACGAAGGACTTTGCGGGCGGCCTTTTCCTCCTCCTGCAATTCACGCTCGAGTCGCCCCTTCAGGGTTTCGCACAGCGTATAGCGCTTCATGAACACCCGCGCGCCGGCGTCTTCCTGAGCGAGCTTCTGCAGCTCGCGCGCGGCGACAGCCTTATCGTTTTCGGCGCTCTGGATGCGGGACGTCAGATTCCCGACCTGCTCGTGCTTTTGGTTCACGAGCTTGCGGAGTTCGTTCCGCTTTGCCTCGCGCTCAGCGATCTCATCGAAATTGATGCCCGAGAGCTGTTCGGAGATCTCCTGCAGGTCCGCTTCGTGGCGCGAGATGTCCTGCCGCGCTTCGGACAGCCGAGCATTGGCCGCGTCCAGTCGCCCCGGCGCCTTCGCGCGCTCGGATCGGAGCTGGGACAGCTGGGCGCGCACCTTCATGATCCGGTTGCGCAGGGTGGCGTTAGCGGCCTTCTGGAGCAGCCCCTGGACGGCCGCATAGGCTGCGGTGCCGGGTTCGAGTTCCCGGTCGCAGATGCATTTGTGCATCTCGAGCAGGTCGGAGACGAGCTCTTCGTTGTATGGCGCCGGCAGCCGACCTTTGACCTCCTTCTGGTCGAGATAGTCCATCGCCAGTTCGGTGATCCTCGTCGACACCAGGAAGCGCCCATTGTCGCCGAGCCACCTCAGCACCTCGGCCTGGGCTTCGGCCTCCCGCTTCCTTGCCCGGGTCAGCTCGCCGGTCGCCTTGTCGCGACGGGCCTGCAGCTGCTTGGCGGCCGCCGAGTTCCTCAGCTTGTCATCGATGTCAGCGATCTGTTGGTCGATGCGCTCGATGTCGCCACGAAGCCCGTCCCGCGCTTCGGTCGCTTGTTGGATCTGCGTGCTGAGCGCATCGATGCGCGAGCTGATCGCCTCCATGCTGGAGGACGCCTTCGTGGTCGGCATCTGCCGGCGGTAATAGGTTGACGTCTCAGCCAGGTCCTGGATCGCGGTCTTGATCAGGGAGCAGCCCAGAATGTCTTGCACAGCCCGGCGGATGCTTCCCCGGTTGTCCTCCCCCAAGAACACCTCGGCGTGCTCGCCGTCGAAGAGGAAGTGTCCAGCCATCCCCTTCGGGATGACGGTATTGATGAACGCGTCGGGGTTCTGCAGCGTCTGATGGTGGCCATTGTCGACCCGCATCACCGTGAATTCGCGATCGCTCGGACCGCCCTTGGTGTAGCGCCGGGCACGGTAGCGATTGCCGTTGTGCTCGAAGAGGACCTCGACAAACGCATGCGTCCGCCCTGCCGCCCGGGCGTCATAGTTCACGAGATCGTCCCGCTTCTCAAACTTTGCTGTTGTGTCGCCGTAGAAGCACCACAGTAGCGCATTGAGCAGCGTGGTCTTGCCGACGCCGTTCTCGGCATGAATGAGGGTGACGTTCCTGTCGGGGTCTTGGGACAGCTCGATGGCGCTCTCCCCATAGAAACACCGGAAGTCTTTGAGTGTGATTTGCTCAAGCCACATTATTCGTCGCCCTGCGCACCCGTCGCACGCTCGATGATGTCCCGCAGGCGCCGCCGGCGTTCCGATTCTTTACCTTTGTTCTCGAAGTAGAATTCGCGCTGCAGTTCGACGATCTGCTCAATAACGCGGTTCTGCGCCTGGTCGGCGTCAGCTACTAACTCTGACATGGTAGAAGCCCCTTCCCCCATTCAGCGAAACCGTAACGGCGCCCGTGAGTCAACGCCACGATCCTGAGCTGCAGTACGGCGCCGCCTCGCCAGGTGCGCGCGCCCGTCATCGAATCTCGACCCCGTGCGACATCCTCCGTCGCAGACCTGAACGAAGCCGTGTCAGGCAGTGATCTAAATCGACGCTTCTTAGCGTCCGCCCCTGCGGTAACGCCGGCCAGCCCGCCCACGGCGGGGCCGAACAACCGTGACAATCTCGCCAGTGCGTTCGCTCCAGACGATGCTGAGGTCGCGCAGGCGTTCGCGCTCGGCCCCGAGCCGGTCAGCGAGATCGGGATCGTCAAGCCGATCACGGCTCATCCGCAAGACGGTGCAGCCGCCCCCGACCGGCGCCTCGAAGTCCGCATAGCTCATCAAGGCGTCGAGGAGATGGTGCGGCACGCCCCGTTGCTGGGTGCGAACGGCCGCGTGGGTGGACAGCGCGTAGCCCATTTGATGTCTCCTTGTCTCTGACAGCGCGACTATGAGCTGCCCACCCGACAGAATCGGTCGGGAAGGACTCGACGGGGAGACAACCGCAAGTAAGCTCGGCTGCGTGCGGGTGGGGGAACGATGCGGCACGAGAAGGCGCAGTCACTGCTTCATCTGGCGAGGGTGCTGGCTGGGTCGGCCGAGGGTCTGACCCTCGACGAGATGGCGGAGGTCGCCGGTACGGGGCGACGAACCGTCGAACGAATGCGCGATGCGCTCGAACAGCTCTTCCCGCAACTGGAATGCATCGAAGAGCCGCCCTCCAAGCGCTACCGTATGACGGCGGGATTGGACGGTCTCTTCCAGGCGCCAACGGCCGAGGAGCTCGTCGCTCTCGGCACCACGGCGGAAGCGATGCGCACCGCCGGCCACCACGACCGCGCCGCAGCGCTCGCCTCGATCGAGACTAAGGTCCGGGCCTCGATGCGGTCGACAGCGCTGCGCAAGCTCGTCCCGGACATGGAAGCGCTGCTTCATGCCGAGACGGTCGCTGTCCAGGCCGGTCCCCGCCCGTTCGAGGACGAGACGGTGCTCGCCACCGTGCGCCACGCGGTCAAGGCCATGTGCGGCTTGCGGTTCGCCTATGACGGCGGCTCCACGCCAGGCCGGCTTCGTGAGGTCGCCCCTTACGGTCTGATGTTCGGGCGGACCAACTATCTCGTTGCGGCCGAGCTGGGGACGACCGAGCCCAAGTCGTGGCGCCTTGATCGGATCCGTGACCTGGCTCTGCTCGACTGCCCCGCCCCGCCGCCGGAGGATTTCAACCTGTCGGCCTTCGCCGGCCGGTCGTTCGGGGTCTTCCATGGCGATGCGGAGGACGTGGTCCTGCTCATCAAGCCGCACGGGGCGGCCGACGCCTTGGGTTGGCGCTTTCATTCCAACCAGAAGGTCGAGGAACAGCCCGACGGATCCGTGCTGGTGAGCTTTCGCGCAAGCGGCATGTTGGAGCTCGCCTGGCACTTATTTACCTGGGCCGACAAGGTCGAGATCGTCGCCCCGCCGCGGCTGCAGGCCTTGATGGTGTCCGAACTGCAGAACGCTCTGGCAGCGCACCAAGCAAATGGCGGTCAGCCGACCACGGCATGAACTCCGCTTCGCCAGCATCCGACCGATTCTGTCGGGAGCACACGGTAACCTCGACCAATGGTGGCAATGAATATGGCGGGGGAACCGACATGGAATTGATCTTTGGGCTCGCCTGCGATGGACGCGCCTATCCCGACTTCCCCGGCGATGGCGCGGGAGCCTTGCACGCCGCTGTGGTCGGTCCGAGCAGCCTGATCGACATCCTGGAAGTGCAGCTGGGCCTGACGGGCCCGCGCGGGGCGGAGGCGGTCCGTATCGCGGCCTATGCCGCGAAACTGCGCGCCACCCTATCGTTCGACGCCTCGCCGTTCTTCGCCGCATCCTTCGCCCGCGATCCCTGGGCTACGGCCAAGGCCCTGCTCGGCTGGCGCGACCAGCTGATGGCCTCGGGCTGGCAGGGCCAGGCGATCGGCACCGCGCGTATCGATGACCTCGCCCGGGCCGAGCAGGATGGCCCGTCGCTCCCGCCCGGGTCGCCGGACCGCCTCTGCGCCGCGATCGCTGCGCTAGCGGATCAACCGAGCCTCAATATCGTCCGCCTGCGTCTGGTCGAGCCCCGGGAAATCTTGCCCCCGCCGTACCGCCGCCTGATCGACCGGCTGGAACGCTGCGGCGTCTTGATTGAGGCGGCGGCTGCGGCGGACCCGGCTCCGGACACCGATCTGCACCGCGTCCAGGCGTTCCTGCGAACTGGAGCGCCACAGCCGCTTGTGGGTGACGCGAGCTTCATGACCGTCGAGGCCGACACGGCCTTGATGGCGGCCGAGGCGCTGGCTGAGTGGCTGGCGGCGGGTTCCGAAGAAGAGCTGGCGGGCACTGTGGTGGTCAGTTGCGATGGCGACACCGCCCTGCTCGATCTCGCGCTGCAGGCGCGCGGCCTGCCGGCGCTCGGCCAGTCGGCGGCGTCGCCTTGGCGGGGCGCGCTGCAGGTCTTGCCGCTGGCCTTCGCCGCCAGCTGGGCGCCGTTCGACGCCAAAGCCCTCCTGGACCTGCTCCTGCTGCCCCGCCCGCCGGTCGGGCGTAGCGCGGCGCGCAAGCTCGCCCGCGCCCTGGCCCGCGAACCGGGCACTGGGGCTGCGGCTTGGGAACGGGCTTGGGCCGACCTGAACGCTGATCTGGCGAAGCGTTTCGCCGATCATCCGGCGGCCGAGGCCGAGATCACGCGTCGCCAGGCCCGCTGGCGCGAATGGACGACGGGCGGACTCTACAGCCGGGTCGACGGCATCCCGGCGGACGCCGCGCGCCGCATCGCCGCGCGCGTGGGTCAGTGGGCCGTCGAAACGGACGCCGGCGCGTCGGATCCCTTGCTGATGACCGTGGCCGGCGCCGCGAGCGCCCTCAGCCAAGCCATCGATGTCCTTGGCCAAGATCCGCTGCCCGCCCTGTTGGTCGAGCGCATGATCGAACAGGTCCTGGCGGAAGGCGCTCAGAACCCCGACCACATCGCCACCGCCGGCGGCCTTCGTTGCGTGAAGAATCCGGCCGCGATCTGGGGATCGGTCGACCGCCTGGTCTGGTGGGATTTCAAGGGACCCGGCGAGCGCGTGCCGACCAGTCCGTGGAGTCGCGCCGAGATCTCGGCATTGGCCAAGGCCGGCTGCGAGCTTGAGCCGGCATCCGCCGCCGCGGCGCGCATCGGCTGGGGCTACGCCAACGCCCTTCACCAAGCCCGGGCGCGCGCCCTGCTGATCCGCCCGGCCCTCGCTGGCGCCGAGGAGACGGTCAGCCATCCCCTCGCCCACCAGCTCAACCCTCTGACCCAGCCGGCCGACGCCTTCATCCGGTGGAGCGCGGAACGTCTGCTTGAGGATGCCGCCCACGATCTGGCAGGCCGGCGCCTGCCGCGGGAACTGGCGGCGATCGCTTCGCTGCCTCAAGCCCGCGCGAATTGGCCCCTGCCCGCCTCGGCGATCGCCAAGCTGGCGGACCGTAAGGAAAGCGCCACGAGCTTTGAGCGCCTGGCCGACTGCCAGATGCGCTGGATGCTGCTGGACGTCCTGCGCCTCTCCCGCGGCCGCTTCGCCGAAATCCCTGGGCCGGATCAATTGCTCGGCAACCTCGCCCACGAGATCGCCAACCGGGTGCTGCGGCCCGGCCCTGTAGCGGACGCCGACGAGGTCCTGCGCCAGGTCGATGAGGTGTTCGACACTCTGCTCAGCGCCATCGCCGCACCCTTGCAGCAACCGGAGTTCGCGGGCGAGCTGGCGGCGGCCCGGACGCGGGTTCCGGCCGCCTTGGCCGAACTCTCCCGCCTCCTGCGCCAAAAGGGCCTCGAGGTGGTCGGCACCGAACTCGACCGCGAAGCGGACTTCGCCGATGGACTTTCCGTTGTTGGCCGCCTCGACCTCTTGGTCCGCCATGCGACCGAGGGCGTGGGCGTGATCGACCTCAAATGGACCCGCAGCGCCAACCGGCGTCGCAGCGAACTGGCGGACGGCCACGCGCTGCAGCTGGCCACCTACGGCGCCATCGCCGATCCTGCGGCCGGCGCCCCGGCGCCCGGCGCCTACTACCTCCTGAACCAACGCCGCCTGATCGGGCCGACCGGCGCCTTCGTCGCTTACGAGGAGGTGGAGGCCTCCCGCTCGCTCCCAGAGACCTGGGCCGACCTGATGGAGACTTGGCGGCTCTGGCGGGACCTCGCCGCCCAGGGTGTCGCCTTGGGCACGGGTCTGCCAGAGGCGGCCGACCACTTCCCCGAGGGTTTGGCGATTCCCCCCGGCGAGGAGCCCTGCCGGTACTGCGAACTGACCAGCCTTTGCCGCGTCGCCGAGGAGGCGCACTGACCATGAGCGCTCCCAAGATCAACACTGTCGTCGCCTCGGCCGGCGCCGGGAAAACCACCCGCATCGTTCGCGACATCGCCGGCGAGGTCGAGGCCCGCGAGCCGGAAGAGATCGTCGCCACCACCTTCACCGTGAAGGCGGCGGACGAGCTGATCGAGCGGTCCCGCGCGCACCTCTTCAAGTCCGGAATGGCCGTGCCGGCCGCGCGCCTCCTCGGCGCGCGGTTTGGGACGGTCAATTCGATCTGCGGCCAGATCGTCGGCGAACATGCCATCGATCTGGGCCGATCGCCCCGCGCAGAGGTCATCCCCGAGGAAGGTGTCTCGCGGCTCTTCGCGATCGCCGCCGACACGGCGATCGCACGCCACGCCCCCGCGCTCAACGCGCTGGCCGAGGCCATGGGCGTCTTCGAGCCGAAGCGGGCCGCCGACGCCGAGCGTTCCGACTGGCGCTCGACGGTGCGTCGGCTAATAGAGCTGGCCCGCGCCAACGGCCTCGGCGCCGCTGGCCTGGCGCATTCCGCCGACCGCTCGGTGGAGACGTTCCTGACCCTGCTGCCGACGGCGGCGGTCAGCGCCGGCACGTTGGACGAAGCCTTGAGCGGCGCCATCGCAGCGGCCCTGCCGACCTTCCCGTCCGAACTTGGCAATGACGGCAAGGCGGCGCTGAAGCTTCTGCGGCCGATCCATACCGCCCTTCAGCGTGGCGAGACGCTGTCGTGGCCCGACTGGGCCCGCCTCTCGAAGGTCAAATGCGCCAAGAAGGACGGCCAGGCCCTGATGGACGCCCTGGACGCCGTCGCACGCGCGGCCGCCCGGCACCCGGAACACCCGCGCCTGCGCGCCAATTGCGAGGCCTTCATCCGCACCCTTTTCACCTGCGCCGGTGAAGCGCTGGACGCCTACCAGGCCTACAAGTCAGAACGCGGCCTGATGGACTTCATCGACCAGGAGGCCCTCGCGCTCGAGGTCCTGCGCGACCCGGCCATGGCTGGCCGCCTCGGCGAGCGGATCAGCCGCGTCTTCGTGGATGAATTCCAGGACTCCAGTCCGCTACAGATCGCCATCTTTACGGCGATGGCGGACCTGGTCGACGCCAGCACCTGGGTCGGCGATCCTAAGCAAGCGATCTACGGCTTCCGCAATGCCGACAGCGCCCTGACCCAGGCGGCGTTCGACGGGGTCGCGGCGACCTCGACCGACCCTCAGGAGGTGCTCGCCACCTCCTATCGCAGCCGCGAGGCGATCGTCGACTTCGTCAACGCCGCCTTTGCGCCGGCCTTCAGCGCCATGGGCCTGCCGGCCCAGGAGCATGCCTTCAGCGGCACGGCCCGCAAAGAAGACGGCTTCACCCACGCGCCGTTCGCCGTATGGTGGCTCGAGGGCAAGCTCGACCTCCAATATGCAGCCCTTGCGGCAGGGATCCGCGACGCCATCGCCGACGGCGCCGACTGGACGGTGGGCGACAAGGCCACAGGCGGTGTCCGGCCGCTGAAGGCGGGCGACATCGCCGTCCTCTGCCGTAGCCACGCCGACATCCTGCGCGTCGCCACCTCGCTCAGCCGGCTGGGCGTCAAGGTCGCCGTCGAACGCGACGGGCTGGCGCGCACGCCGCATGTCGAGCTCGTCATGGCGGCCTTCCGCTGGGTCGCCGACCCGACCGACCGCCTCGCGCTGGCGGAGCTTGCCCGTTTCTTCAGCGACGATCCGACGTCCGACCTGTGGCTCCAGGCTGTGAGCGCCGAGGACCAGGACAGCGCCCTGCAGGCCGCGGTGCCGATCTCCGCCGACCTCGCCGCGCTCCGGCAAACCGTGCTGTCCCTGACGCCGGCCGACCTGGTCGACGCCCTGATTGTCCTGCCGGAGGTGATCCGGCGCATCGAGACCTGGGGCGACGTCGCCGCCCGTCTCGACGACCTGGAAGCCCTCCGCGGTTTTGCGCGCGCCTATGAAGCCAGTTGCGCTAGCTCCGGCGCGCCGGCGACGCCCTCGGGCTTGGTTCTGGCGCTCGCCGCCGACGAGCCGCGACGACCGAAGAGCCTGCAGTCTGACGCCGTGAAGGTGATGACCTATCACGGCGCCAAGGGGCTCGAATGGCCGCTGGTCGTCCTGACGGGCCTCAACCGCGAACCCAAGCCTCGCCTGTTTGAACCGGTCGCTGAAGCCGAAGGCGACTTGGACTGGCGCGATCCGCTGGCCGGCCGCTGGATCCGCTACTGGCCCTGGCCTTACGCCAGCCAGAGCAAGGATGTCGGCCTGGACGAGTCGGCCTTGACCTCGCCCCTGGGCCAGCAGGCCTCCCTGCGCGCCAAGCAGGAGGAGACACGCCTGCTCTATGTCGGCGTCACCCGGGCCCGCGACTATGTGGTCTTCGCCCCGCCCGCCAAGGGGGAGTTGAAGTGGCTGCAAGTCCTCGATGAGGCGCAAGGCCATGTCGCCCTGCCCTCCGGCGCCAATAATATCCTGACCGCAGGGGCCTCATCCTATCCGGCGAGGGTCAGCCCGCTGGCTGTCGACGACACCCTCGTCGCGCCTGTTGTGCGGCCAGCCTATGTGCGCCTGACCCGCCAGGTCCGCGATCGTCCACCCTTGCATCGCCGGCCGAGCGGCGAAGCCGGCAGGGGCGCCTTCGTTGTCGTGGAAAAGGTCCAGCTCGGCCCTCGCCTGTCCCTCGTCGGCACGCCGGATATGTTGAGCCTCGGCGAAGCCGTGCATGCCATCTTTGCTGCCGACCAGGCCGATCAGCCTGGTCCGGAACGCCTAGCTAAGGCCAACCGCATCCTTGAGCGTTGGGGCGTGCACGAGGTTCAGGCTCAGGAAGTCTTGGATGCCTGCGACAGGCTCCAAGAGCACCTTGGCGGACTGTGGCCGAACGGGCGTCTGCACAGGGAGACGCCAATCTTTGCCCGCCTCGGCGACCAGCTGGTCTCCGGCCGGATCGACCTCCTGGCAGAGCATGATGCCGGGTTCGCGGTGATCGACCACAAGAGCTTCCCCGGCTCGCGCGACAGCTGGGAAGCCAAAGCGGTAAGCTATGGAGCGCAGTTGGGACTCTATGCCGAAGCGTTGGAAACCGCCGCCGGCCGCCCTTGTGACGCGCTTTACATCCATATGCCCATTGTCGGCGCCCTGCTGCGCGTGGTCCGTCATCCCCATCTGGCCGCATGACTAGGCTTAGGGTGATTGATCTCGAGACCACGGGAACGCAGGAGTCCGCCGAGATCATCGAGTTTGGGCGGGTCGATGTGGTGATCGACGCCACCGGCGCGAGGGTGGAGGCGCCCCAGGCATGGCTCTACCGGCCGCTACGTGGAATTCCGCCAGAAACCATGGCGGTCCACCATATCACCGAGGCCGACTTCGGCCCCGAAACCCCTGTCTGTACCCCCGATTATCTGCACGCCGCGGTATGGGGCGGTCCGGCACCGGACGCCCTAGTTGCGCATAACTGCGCCTTCGAGCGACAGTTCATCACCAAGGCCACGACGGGCGACATCCCCTGGATCTGCACCCACAAAGTGGCCATGCATGTCTGGCCGGAGGCGCCGCGACACTCCAATCAGGTGCTGCGCTACTGGCGTGGTCTCGTCCTCGATAAAGATCTCGCCATGCCGCCCCATCGCGCGGGCCCTGACGCGTGGGTGACCGCGCACCTCTTGGCCGATCTCGCGCGGTACGCCCCCTTCGATCAGATGGTCTCCTGGACCAAGGAGCCGCGCCCAATGCCGAACCTGACCTTTGGCAAACATAAGGGCACGCTTTGGGGACAAGTCCCCATCGATTACCTCGAATGGATGTTACGCCAAACGGACATGGATCAAGATGTTCTGTGGCATGCGCGGCAAGAAGTTAGGCGTCGTTCCAGCTAGCCTGATCAACGTTCCTGCAGAACCACCGGCCGCCACGTCCGGCATCGAGTCACGGTGAGATGCGGAACACTTGCTTGAAAACGGCGTGCTTCAGGACGTTCTCCCAAGGTACTCCATGGTGACCAATCGTTCGTTCATCAAACAGGGGACGAATTGGGCAAACGTAGATCATGCATCTCCCGTCGCCAAAATCCCGGAACATCATGATGTGATCACGTGCGTGCCAATCGGCATCGCCGAACCGATTGTCCTCCCGGCCCGTGCTGCTGATCATCGCCCCTTTGGGGTGAGTGTAGGCCGCAAAGTGGCAGGTGCCGTAAGGCGAGAACTCCACCGTTCGTTCATCGATAGCTGAAACGCCGGGGACGCGATTTAGGACAAAGGCCATCGCCTTGTTGCGGTTAGCGTACTGATGCCCATTTCCGACCGCAAGAAACCGGGCGCTCATCAGGATACCTTTACAATATTCATTGTGCGGATACGTCCGAGTCCTCGTAGGCACCGACAATCCAGATGAACGACTGGACATCGATAAAATCGCGCGGGCCAAGGTCCTGCAGCTCGCGAGTGGTCTCCATCGCTAGATCTAGCAATGCTCCATAGACGCCTACATCAAGCCGAGGACCATAAGTTTGCGCAAATACATGGCCAACCCGCGCAGCAAAGTCCTTCGTAACCTCTGGCTTTAAGAACATGTGCGAAGCCGGCCGCCAGAGAAACGGCAGATATGTGGCGGCAGGCCATGATGGTGGCCCGAACGGCTGGACGATTCTCTCTATCTCCCGAAGCGCTGGCGCCACTTCGCCGCTGGCGAGCTGCGCGCAAGCGCGGATGAACGCGGCACCATCGTTGCTCTTCAGGACCTCGCGCGTTCGAGCCTGCTCGAACGTGGAGAGCATGTTCGTCTTGCTGTAGGCGCGAGCAGCAGCTTCCCAATCATTGGCCTCTGCGTTCAGGGCCTTTTCTAAGGGCAGGCTTTGATTGAGGTAGTTGGAGGCAGCGAGCTTGTAGTCCCGTTCTTGCCGCGCAAATTGAGCGCCTGCGAAGCCGTCCGGGAAAAGTCGCAGGAACCGAGTTCGCGCGCCATCGAAGCCAAAGTAGTGCGGACTGGCCTTGCCGACCTCGGCTCTAAGCTTGGCCCAAAGCTGTTCAGGGTCATGGCCGTGTAGGTGCGGGACAGCCTTGCCGCCGATAATGGCCCCCAGGTAGCCATCGTCGGTCTGCAAGAGGCGAAGCGTCAGCTTCCCGACCTGTTCCGTTCGCAGCGTTTTGAGCATGGCCCCTCCGGGGAACGATCCTAGCCTGTGTGATGCAAAGGCCAAGCTGCTAACCGCAAGCTCCGCTGTGGTAGCGTCGCTCTCCGACTCAATTTGCTGGTTTTGTGCATGCCCTCCGAAGCCGAGATCAGTTGGACCGACCCGATCCAGCTGAATTTCGTCGAAGCCCTCACCGAAGAGGGGCGACTTTTGCGGAAACTTCGCAAGCAGCTGCGCGATGCGCTGGCCGAACAAGGGTTCGCACCGGACGATCTGAGGCGCTGCGTCTACATCGTCAGGATGCGCGGCCCGGTTCTTGTCGCCTACCCCCGAGGAAACTCGCCAGTGCTATATGTCGGCCGCGGCGACGCTCCCGGGCGCCTGGCAAATCACTTGGGGCGATGGCTTCACGCAGTCCACAAGTTTGGATCAGGTGTAGACGTCGAGCTTCGGATCTGTGTTCCCCGGCGCAGGGGCCGACGCGATTTCTTCAAATGTGTTGAAGGCGATTTGATCCACTGGTTTCAGCAACGGTATGGATCAATTCCCTTCTTCAACAGCCGTCGAGAACAACTGTGGGAGGGTCGTGTGAGCTACTTCCCCACTTCGAAGCGGGAGCTGCGACAAGCGCTCAGCGTCGGCAGCGGCAACCGACCGCAGTGGGCCATCCGACCTCTGCCGGCCAATCCACGCTACGAGGTCTTTCATAAAGGACTGGACCCGGAGCTCTTAGTATAGAGTAGCAACGCGACTGCGGCGGCTCATGCCGAACAGGTCAACCTATGCATGACGCATACTGGTCACTCTGGCCGCCACTCCCACATCAGCAATCCGTCAGTCGGCCCCGTTTCGATCCGCTCCGCTGTAGTTGCGCCGAAACCGCAAGCTCCGCCAAACGATCTCGCTCCGGCCCAAAGCATCATCACACCGTTCCGAACTAAGGACGGCGAGCCCTGCTTTGCCCCCGGCCGCGATTATCGAGTCAGACGTGTGGGTGTGGAAAAGGCCACGCTGATCGCTTTCATTTTCGTCGCGGACACTCACTTCGACGACTCCGTCCTCCATCACCAGCTCAGCAAGCGCGCGAACGGCTTGCTCAAGCTCGGCGGGACTGATGTGCATGAGGACGGCCGAACAGAGGACAAGGGCGAACCGTTCACGTCGAGCGCGAAGCTTTGAGAGGAGCGGCAGCCGATCATTGACCCAGTGAATGCGCGCGTCAGCGTGAGCAATCTGCGCCGCCCTGCGCATGACATTCGAGGGCTCGACCGCTGTCACGGCAAAGCCAAGACGCGCTAAGGCGGCGGCGTCGCGCCCGGCGCCTGCCCCCACATCAAGGATGTTGGAGCCGCTCGGCGGAAGCCGCACGAGGAGGTCGGAATGGACCTCTTCGAAGCTGATAGATTGAAATTTCCGCGCCAGCGGTCCAGCTCTGGAGCTGTAGTAGCCGATAGCGCTTCGTCCAGACCGGCCACGGATTGAGGCATGCACAGTCATTGGCACCCCTTCGTCGGCACAATCGGCTGCTTAAGGAAGTAGGCATCCGGATGCAGAGCAGTCATCGCCGAACCGAATGCCGCCAAGCCGAGCAGTATTGCGAACAGAATGACAATGATAAACTTCCACCGACTTGGCGGGCGAGCATCTAGCGCGCAGATCTCTCTCTGAAGGCCATGGAGAATGAAGCGAAGACGGATCAGCCCGGCGATCATCAGCAAGTCGGCTGCAGCGCAGAACCACAGGAGCGCGCTCCGTGCCTGGGCGCTAAGCTCGAAATTGGCGACGGAAAACCACAACCCGCCCGTCAAGGTCATGATGATGAGCGGCGCCTGCCAGAAGATCGTGTTTAGCGCACGATGATCACCGCACAGCTGCTCGTACTTCGACTCGTCTGAGACCATCGATCAACTCCCAAGCAGCCCTTGCGGGTGGACGTCAGACTCCCAGCATAAACACCAACACGACAATTCCGGTCGTAGGAAGGTCGACTGCCGGAGCTCGCCCGGGATTGAAGGGCGGTTGCTGCCCGCCCGTCTTGCCAGCCAAACTCGGCACCACGGACCTTGGCCGGAACTTCGCTAGCTGAGGCGTCTCCTGCCGATATGTTCATGGCGATCCGGGGCGGGGTTGCATTCAGCTCGCGCCGCCATCCGGTTCATTCTGCCGGATTGAGTCGGCGTAGTGCGTCTCTAAGAGTCGCGTATCAGGGCGCGCCAATGTATCGCCCGGGCCGCGCATGAGCTCATCGTGCAGGTGGCCGTACTCCGACTCTCGAAGCGCCGGCGCCAACCAAATCCTAAGCGAATGGGGCTCAACCGAGATAAGGTGAAGGTCGAATAGAGTATGAAGGTCCGCTCGTAGCAACAGCCCATTTGTTACCTGGTTCGTGTGATCACCGCGGTAAGGAGATATGTGTGCGGCCTCCAACACCGCCGTGGCGCGAGAGCCTGAAAATGCGCACTGGCCTCCGTAGACGTCGATGAGCTGACTGCGAAATCGCCTCTGCCCGCGCCGGCGGACAATCTCAGCCCACACGCGACTACGCCCATCCTCGTCCCCGACTTGGGCCGTACCTCTGTCGGCGGCCGCATCGGCCTCAGACGCCGCCGCGATCGCATGGCAAACTGGTGCTGCATCGGACCGGAGCAACGCTATGATTGCTTCGCGGGCAGAGTTTCGTTGTTCAGGATCGAGCCAGCTCGCCTGATCAGCAGGATTGATCGCAAGCACTCGGGCGACGCGCCGAAATGCACCAAGCGATTTCGGGCGTTGATCCCAATTGTTCCACTCTGGCCCGAGGAGGTCATTGCCATCATCGTCCCGAAGCGTCCAAGCGCCGTCGGAGCGAAGATGCCAAAGTGGCTGATAAACGCGGCTCTCGTTGGCCGGATCGAAGTCTCTAAAGAGCGCCTGCAGTCGGTCAAGCACGCGATCAATCGGCACTCGGCCCGGCACAGCGGCCTCATCTTCGATGATGGCCAGCATCGTTAGGAGCGCCGCCGGCTTGTAATGAGGCCGGATAGGCGAGCGGCTCGACGGGCGGGAGACTGATCGGACGACTTCTAGGAGGGAGGCCATGGTCGCGCTTGTACCTCAAGCACCGAGCGACAAAGAGTCCGGCTCAGATTCTGAGGCTTGCCGACTCGCGCTAAACTCGGGCCGGGCGGCTGAGCACCTCTCTCCGGCTCAAGCTCCCCAGTTCGCACTCTCCGAACATCAGCAGTGCGTGATGAGCCGCCTTTCCGCGCGCGAACGGCGCCGATCTTACTACCCCGGGCCCACCCCCCTTCCCTCAGCGAATCAGTTGCAGACATGCTCATTCGTGGCGCTCCGGGACCGCCTCGTTTGTTTAGGGCTCGGCCGTGCGCCTCGTCGCTTCAGAACGGGAGCTCATCATGTCGGACGGCCAGTACCTCACACCCGATGAAGTGTCCGCGCGCTATCGCGGCGAGGTCTCCACGGGAACACTTCGGAATTGGAGAGCGATGCGGATCGGCCCGTCTTACGTGAAGGTTGGGAAGGGCATCCTCTATCCCGTGACGGAGCTTGAAGCCTGGGATAGAAGGAACATCGTGCAGTGCCGCGCCGCGCGGTGATCCTCAGGGATCGAAATCACTGGGGACGGTATCAACCGTGAAAAAGGGCGTTTACCGCCCCCAGACCCAGCCCCCAAGATTGCTTGGGTTCGGAACAAATCTCCGCGAAAACAGCTGCTTAGGACGAGACTACAGGCTTCTGCACAACCATCCCTCGGGCGATCCCTCGCCCTCCACCGCCGATGTGGACATGACCCGCCAGGTGGTGGACGCGGCCCGCGCCCTGCGCATCGCCGTCCACGACCATCTCGTCGTCGGCCGCGACGGCGTCGCCAGCCTC
>JAEZHP010000167.1 GCA_023416515.1 Pseudomonadota bacterium
GTGATCGAGCAGATCACCTACCTGCTGTTCATCCGCGGGCTCGACGACGTCCACACCCGCGAGGAGAACCGCTCCAACACGCTGAAGCAGCCGATGCGCCGCCGCGTCTTCCCCGACGGCGCCGACGAGCGCGGCCTGCCCTACGAACAGATGCGCTGGTCGCGCTTCCGACACGCCGGCAGCCCGGCCGAGATGTTCCGCATCGTGTCGGAGCACGTCTTTCCCTTCATCCGCTCGATGGCCGGCGCGGACACGGCGCACGCCGCGCACATGAAGGACGCGCGCTTCACCATCCCGACGCCCGGGCTCTTGGCGAAGGTGGTCGACCTGCTCGCCGACATTCCGATGGAGGACCGCGACACCAAGGGCGACCTCTACGAATACATGCTCTCGAAGATCGCGAGCGCGGGCCAGAACGGGCAGTTCCGCACGCCGCGGCACATCATCGAGCTGATGGTCGAGATGACGGCCCCCAACCCGAAGGACGTGATCTGCGATCCAGCCTCGGGCACCTGCGGCTTCCTCGTCGCCGCCGGCGAATATCTGCGCGACAATCACCCGGAGATCTTCCGGGACGAGGCGCTACGAAAACACTTCCACGAAGGCATGTTCCACGGCTTCGACTTCGACGGCACGATGCTGCGCATCGGCTCGATGAACATGGCTCTGCACGGGGTCGAGCAGCCGGACATCCGCTACAAGGACTCGTTGGCCGAGGAGCACGGCGGCGACGCCGACAAATATTCGCTCGTGCTCGCCAACCCGCCCTTCGCCGGCTCGCTCGACACCGAGACGATCGCCAAGGACCTGCAGAAGATCGTCAAGACCAAGAAGACCGAGCTTCTCTTCCTCGCGCTGTTCATAAAGCTGCTGAAACCCGGCGGGCGCGCGGCGGTCATCGTGCCGGACGGCGTGCTGTTCGGCTCCTCCACGGCGCACAAGGCGATCCGCAAGATGCTGGTGGAGGACCACCGGCTGGACGGCATCGTGAAGCTGCCGTCCGGCGTGTTCCGCCCCTACGCCGGCGTCTCGACCGCGATCCTGCTGTTCACCAAGACGAATTCCGGCGGCACGGATTTCGTCTGGTTCTACGATCTCAAGGCCGACGGCTTCTCGCTCGACGACAAGCGGACGCCGCTGCTTCCGGACGAGAAGAGGGGCGTAAACCCCGGTCGCCGCGAGGGCACGACGTGGGTGAGCCTGACGCTCGACGAGGCGGAGGCGGCGAAGAACGACCTGCCGGACGCCGCCGCGCGCTGGGGGGAGCGGGCGGGCGCGGAGCGCGAACGGGCGCGCACCGAGCAGAGCTTCTGCGTGCCCAAGGCCGAGATCGCGGCGGCCGGCTACGACCTCTCGCTCAACCGCTACAAGGAGGTCGTGCACGAGGCGGCGGAGCACCGGCCGCCGAAGGAGATCATCGCGGAGCTGCGCGCGCTGGAGCGGGAGATCTCCGAAGGGCTGGATGAGCTGGAGGCGATGCTTTGAGCGCGCACTGGCCTCTGACGCGGCTAGGTGAGGTTTTTGAGATTGCGCGTGGCGGGTCGCCGCGCCCAATTGAGCAATTTATTACAGATCGGCCCGATGGTCTGAACTGGGTCAAGATCGGAGATGCGACCTCAAGCGGAAAATACATCGAGCGGACCAAGGAAAAAATAAAACGTGAGGGACTTTCGAAAACGAGGCAGGTCGCGCCAGGAGATTTTCTTCTAACTAATTCAATGAGCTTTGGGCGGCCATATATTATGGCGACGCACGGCTGCATTCATGACGGGTGGCTAGTCCTGAAGCCGGTTAATAGAGAGAAGGTAGACGAGGGATATTTCTATCACCTGCTGGGATCTGATGCTGTCTACGCGAAATTTTCTTCCCGAGCAGCTGGATCGACCGTAAAGAACTTGAACACTGATATTGTATCTAGCATCGAGATCCCCCTCCCGCCGCTCGACGAGCAGCGGCGGATCGCGGCGATCCTGGACAAGGCGGACGCCCTGCGCCGGAAGCGCAAGCGCACACTGGAGTTGCTCGACGGGCTGACGCAGTCTCGCTTCAGCGCTGAATTCTCAGGCGAGAACGTTGCGATGCCGCTGGGAGATGTTCTGAAACATATCGACAGTGGTTGGAGTCCCACCTGCCTCGATCGGGCTGCTCGCGAGGACGAGGCTGGGGCTCTCAAGCTCAGCGCTATCACTCAAGGTCATTTTGAGGCTTCGGAGAACAAGGCGTTTCCGCCCGCCGTCACTCCCCGCTCTCATGACGAGGTCATGCAGGGCGACGTCCTGTTCTGCCGAAAGAATACTCGGGAGTTGGTCGGCTCAAGCGCCTACGTGTGGGAGACGCCCCCGCGCCTTCACATCTCAGACCTGATTTTCCGGCTCGTCCCTAAGCTGACAGTGGTCGACCCGATCTATCTCCAGGCTGCGGTCTCGTCCGAAGGGGTTCGGCGCAAGATCTCGGCTTTGAGCGCGGGATCCGCAGGCTCAATGCCGAACATCTCCAAGTCGAAGCTGCGGGAAGTCTCGATACCAATGCCCGATGTCGGACGTCAGAGACGATTCGGCGAGTTTGCGAGAATAACGAACACTCATCGCCGGCAGCAGGCAGCCAGTCTCTCTGCTTTGGACGTGCTCTTCGCGTCCCTCCAGCACCGCGCTTTCGCCGGCCAGCTCTAGCCATGCCCGACGAATTGGCCGGCAGTGACTGGACGGACGCGGAAGTCGATCTGATCGTCGCCGACTATTTCGACATGCTGGGGCTGGAACTGCGCGGCGAGGCCTTCGTCAAGGCGCAGCGCAACGCCGCCCTGCAGTCGCTCACCGGGCGCAGCCGCGGCTCGATCGAGTTCAAGCACCAGAACATCAGCGCGGTGCTGCTGCGCCTCGGCATGCCCTGGATCCAGGCTACAAGCCGATGGCGAACTTCCAGCGCGCGCTGGTCGACGGCGTCGAGCGTTATCTTGCCGCCCAGCCGGCGCTGTTCCAAAACCCGGCGGCCGCCATCGCGCCCTCCGGTCTGGCCGAGCCCGAGAACCTGTTCTTCGAGGCGCCGCCCACCACCGGCTCCGAGCAGACGCCTGCTGCGCTTGAGCGGATCGTGAAGAAGTTCGATCCGGCGCTGCGGGACGCCCGGAACCGGGGGCTCGGGCGGCAGGGGGAGGAGCGCATCTTTCTTCATGAGCAGGCGAGCCTGCGCGACGCCGGACGGGCCGATCTCGCGCGCGCCGTGCGCTGGGTCTCGCAGGAAGACGGCGACGGCGCCGGCTACGACATCCGCTCGTTCGACCCGTTCGGGCGCGAGCGGCTGATCGAGGTCAAGACGACGGTCGGGCAGAGCACGACGCCGTTCTTTCTGTCCGAAAACGAGCGCTCCTTCGCCGAAGAGCGGCCCGACGCCTTCCGCATTACGCGGCTCTACGACTTTGCGCGAAAACCCCGCGCCTTCGAACTCGCGCCGCCGCTCGACAAATGCCTGCTGCTGAAGCCGACGAATTGGCGGGCCGAGTTTTGACGGGATGAAAAGATCAACCTAGGCTTGCGCGATCTGCCGCAGGCCTCCGTA